>NZ_JBIRYZ010000040.1:0-35367 GCF_044390325.1 Streptomyces sp. NPDC018964 | reverse complement strand
CCGCTACGAACGCAAGGCCGAACACTTCCTGGCCTTCACCGCCATCGCCTGCAGCCTCATCTGCTACCGCAGACTCGCCAAATGAGACGACGTCTAACTGGCCAGTTATCCACAGGCCCGTCGAAGCCTCACCATCTATTCACGGCGAGACGTGCTAAATGTCGCGATGATCCTGCGCGACAGCGACGTCGCACGGCAGGTGTGCACGTTCCTGCTCGACATGGAGCACTTGGCCCGCACACAACCTGTGGATAACCTTGCTCTCACCGACTTTGCCTCTCGCAACGCGCGCATCGACCAGCACATCACCAACATCCTCGGCAAGACCGTCATGCCGATGTTCAACGCCCTGATCGCCACATCCGGTGAACACCGCCGCGAACTCATCGAGCTCCGCGAGGACATCGAGAACGTCGAGCGCACCCTGTGCCGGCCCCACCGCCGGATCAGCACTCTGGAGGAAGAAATTCCGACAGACCGGGTCAGAATCTCCATACCGTGGACCGTGAGGAACTGGAGGCGTGGAGCGCCGGAGCACGGCTGAAGGCGCTGCGCTGAGCGCGGGAGAAGAAGGCCCGAAGCCGCAAGAGCAAGTTGCGGCTTCGGGCCTTCACCATGCTAGGCGACCGACCCCCTACGAGGGAGGTCGGTCAGCGCAGTTCCGCCGGCGGTGTCCGCTCCTCGTCCACCTTCTCCGTGCGGACCAGTTCGCCCCAGACGATGTAGCGGTACTTGCTGGTGTACACCGGCGTGCAGGTGGTCAGCGTGATGTAGTGGCCGGCCTTCTTCTTCCCGGACTCCTTCGGGATCTTCCCGAGGACGTCGACGTTGTACTTCGAGGTCTCGGGGAGGATGCCGTAGACCTTGTAGACGTACCACGTGTCCTTCGTCTCGAAGACGATCGGGTCGCCCTTCTCGATCTTGTGGATGCCGTGGAACTTCGCGCCGTGTCCGTCCCGGTGGGCGGCGAGGGAGAAGTTGCCCTTCTTGCCGGAGGTCGGCACGGTCGCCTTCACGGGGTCGGTGTAGTAGCCGGCGACGCCGTCGTTGAGGACCTTCATCGACGTGCCCTTCTCGACGAGGATCTCGTCACCGCTCATCGCGGGCACGTGCAGGAAACCGATGCCGTTCTTGCTGTCGTAGGAGGCGGGCCCGCCGCCGTCACCACCGTCGTCGGACTCCCGGGACCAGGAATCGCGGACCTTGTCCGCCTGCTTGTCCGCCGCGCGGTCGGCGACGACGTTCGTCCACCACAGCGAGTAGACGACGAACAGACCGAGCACCAGACCCGCGGTGATGAGCAGCTCCCCGAAGAAGCTGACCACCATCGCCACGGGACCCATACGGCGGCGCGCCGCAGGCGGTGCGTCCGCGGGCGCGTCCGTGTGCTCTTCGGTGTCGTCGGCGGTCGCTGTCACGTTTCCTCTGCCCTTAGCTGACGAGCGCATCCGGCTTGCCCTTGCTGCGCGGCCGTTCCTCGACCATCTTGCCCCAGACGATCATGCGGTACTTGCTGGTGAACTCCGGTGTGCACGTGGTCAGCGTGATGTAGCGGCCGGGCCCGGTGAAGCCCGATCCCTTCGGCACCGGTTCGAGGACGCTCACATTGCTCGGCGGCGTGACCGGGAGGATCGACGCCATCTGGTAGACGAAGTACTCGTCCTGCGTTTCCACCACGATCGGGTCGCCCGGCTCCAGCCGGTTGATGTACCGGAACGGCTCCCCGTGCGTGTTGCGGTGCCCCGCCAGCCCGAAGTTGCCGGTCTTCGCGTCCGGCATCGCCGTCTTCAGCGCGCCCTCCGCGTAGTGCCCCACCATGCCCCGGTCGAGCACCTTCTTGCTGTTGATGCCCTCCGCGATCGGCACCACCACGTCCAGCTTGGGGATGTGCAGCAGCGCGAATCCCTGACCCGGCTCGAACGCCCCCGGCTTGCGCTCGCCGTTCGCCCAGTCCTTCTGGAGGTCGCTGACCTCCTTGCCGGCCTGCGCGTGCGCCCGCACGTTCGTCCACCACAGCTGGTAGGTGACGAACAGCAGCATCAGCACACCGCAGGTGATGAACACCTCACCGATCGCCCGGCTCGCGACGACCGCCGGACTCGCCTTGCGCGCCCGTGCCCGCCGACGCGCCTCCACCCGTGACAGCGGCGCCCGTGACGCCTCCTCGGCGGCCTCTGACGCCCCTTCCAGGCCCTCATCCGCCCGGGGGGACTCCGTGGCCTTGTGAGAGCCTCCACGGCGCCCGTGGCGCTTCCTGGACGCCTTCCTGCGAGCCGCGCGTCCGCCCGATGCCGCCAGGGGCGCCGGCGCGGACTCCTCACGCGCCGTTCGCTCCGGCGGCTCGGGGATCCGCAGCGCCACCGTCTCCTCGTCGACCGGCGGCAGGTACGCGGTGCTCCCGGAGGCACCGTCATGGGGGCCGGACGCCGTGCTGTCGTACCGGTCGTCCCCGTACGCACCCGGCTCCCCGTACGGCTGTCCGCCGTACGGGGTGCCCTGTCCGCCGGCGCCGCCGTAGGCGTCGGCGCCGGACTCACGCTCGGGGCGCAGCGCGGTCACGCCGAGGCCCTGCCCACCACCGGGGCGAGCCCCGCCGACCTCACCACCGCGCCCTCGTCGCCGCACTCCACCAGCCAGTTGGCCAGCATCCGGTGGCCGTGCTCGGTCAGCACCGACTCGGGATGGAACTGCACTCCCTCGACCGGGAGTTCACGGTGTCTCAGCCCCATCACCATGCCGTCCGGCGTCCTGGCCGTGACTTCCAGTTCCGCCGGTACCGTGGCCGGCTCGGCGGCCAGCGAGTGGTAGCGGGTCGCCGTGAACGGGGAGGGCAGGCCCGCGAAGACGCCCTTGCCCCCGTGCTCCACCGGCGACGTCTTGCCGTGCAGCAACTCGGGCGCGCGGCCCACGACACCGCCGTACGCCACCTGCATCGCCTGCATGCCGAGGCAGACGCCGAAGACCGGCACCCCGGTGTCCGCGCAGTGCCGGACCATGTCCACGCAGACGCCGGCCTCCTCGGGAGTACCGGGGCCCGGCGACAGCAGCACCCCGTCGAAATCGTCCCGCGCGTGCGCCGTCGTCACCTCGTCGTTGCGCAGGACCTCGCACTCGGCGCCCAGTTGGTACAGGTACTGGACCAGGTTGAAGACGAAGCTGTCGTAGTTGTCGACGACGAGAATGCGCGCGCTCACTGGTTGTCCACCGTCACATCGTTGAAGGGCAGCAGCGGCTCGGCCCACGGGAAGACGTACTGGAAGAGGACGTAGACCACGGCGATGACCAGCACCAGTGAGAGCAGTGCCCGCACCCACGTGTTGCCCGGAAGATGCCGCCAGATCCAGCTGTACATGCCGTCCCTTCCCTCGTACCACGGCACCAGACCCACGCCGTACGTCAACAGACTAACGGCGTGGCCCCTCCGATTTCCCGGCCTCCGCGGGCTGTACGGGATCAGGACGGGGACGGGCCCGGCCGTGTGCACCCACGAGTACGTGGCTCGGGGCCGATCGCCTCGATGTCCGGGCATGTTCCACGTGAAACCGGGACGGGCGGCTACTCCACGGGTTTCGCGTAGTGCAGGTCCACCGTGCCGGAGTAGCCGGGCAGGGTCACGGCCCCGTTGTCCTCGACCTGCCAGCCGAGCCCGTAGACGTTGACGTACACCATGTAGTTCTGGATCGCCGGCGAAGCGCTGAGCGCCTTCCTCAGCTTCTCGGGATCGCCGACCGCCGTGATCTTGTACGGCGGGGAGTAGACGCGGCCCTGCAGGATCAGGGTGTTGCCCACACAGCGCACCGCACTGGTGGAGATCAGCCGCTGGTCCATGACCTTGATGCCCTCGGCGCCGCCCTGCCACATCGCGTTCACCACGGCCTGCAGGTCCTGCTGGTGGATGACCAGGTAGTCGGGTTGCGGCTCGGGGTAGCCCGGAAGCTTGGCCGTGGCGTCCGGCGGCGCGTCGTCGAGGGTGACCGTGATCGCCTCGCCCTTGAGCTTCTGCGTACCGGCGTGCTCCTCCAGGGCGGCGAGCTTGTCGTCCTCCGCCTCGGTGCTGCCGTCGTCACGCTCGGCGAGGGACTCCATCTCCTGGCGCAACGCGCCGTTGGTCTCCTCCAGCTCGCCGTTCTTGCGGCTGCGCTCGTGGATCAGGTCGGAGAGCTTCAGCAGCGAGGCGTCCGTGCGGATGTTGGTGCCCCTGGCCGTGTCGAAGCTGGTGAAGAAGAGGAGTCCCGCCAGGGCGAAGACGCCCGCGGTGAGGATCCGCACGGGCCTCGGACGGCGTCGGCGGGCAGGACTGGATTCCTTCCCGGGAAAGTCGGCAGAATTGCTCAACGTACCCTTATCTCCTTCGGCGCCGCGGAAGCACTACGCTAACGGACGCCCGGGGGAGCGCTCAGAGTCCCCTTGTACGCTGCCCCGAGCCCGACCCAGTTCCCTGCGCGGCCACGCAGCGCATCGACAGGAGAGACCCTCGTGCCGAAGTCACGTATCCGCAAGAAGGCCGACTACACGCCGCCGCCGGCGAAGCAGACGACCGCGATCAAGCTGACCAACCGCGCCTGGGTCGCGCCGGTGATGCTGGCCCTGTTCCTCATCGGACTGGCCTGGATCGTCGTCTTCTACGTCACCGACGGCTCGCTGCCCATCGATGCCCTGGGCAACTGGAACATCGTGGTGGGCTTCGGCTTCATCGCCGCCGGGTTCGGCGTCTCCACCCAGTGGAAGTAACGCTCACCGCACGGTGAGCGCTCCCCTGCCCAGAGCTGTCGAACAGCTCTGGGCAGGGTTGTCCTCTGAGTTATCCACAGCCCTTGTCCACATGTGGACAGGAGACCCGATCTGTGGATAACTTTCGGGACGCTGACACCGGTATGACAGAAACACCGGTAACCGAAAATCTGTTCGCGCATCGCCTGACCTGTGGAAATGTCAATTCCCCACCTGGCAGGCAGCCCCTTCCGCACCCTGTGCACAAGATCCGCCACCGACTGTGGACAACTCGGCGCTCAGGTGAGCTGCGCCGTCCTCAGCAGGGTCATCAGGACGACCGCGGCCAACACCAGCGCACACGCGCCGTACTGCACCAACGCCCGCCGCTCCCGCGGGGCGTGCACCATGGCGTACCCGAGCACGACACCGGCGACGAGCCCTCCGACATGGGCCTCCCAGGCGATGTTGCCCCAGCCGAACGTGATGATCAGATTGATCACCAGCAGGGCGATGATCGGGCGCATGTCGTAATTGAGGCGGCGCATCAGTACGGCGGTCGCGCCGAACAGCCCGAAGACGGCGCCGGACGCACCGAGTGAGCCCTGGTTCGGAGCGGCGATCACATACGTGAGCGCGCTGCCCGCGAGCCCGGAGACCAGGTAGAGGGCAAGGTAACGGGCTCGGCCGAGCGCCTCTTCCAGAGGGCCGCCGATCCACCACAGACTGAGCATGTTGAAGATGATGTGGATGTAGCTGCCGTGCAGGAACGTCGCCGTCAGCAGCCGGTACCACTGCCCTTCCGTAACCCCTTCGACCGAGCCGAGGAGGGGAAAGTACGCACGGCCGATCAGTTGGAAACGGTCGGTGAAGCCGTCGCCGAGCGACAGCTGGGCCAGGAAGACGGCGAGGCAGATCCCGACCAGGATCTTGGTGATCAGCCGGGGGTCGGCGACGACGGTTCCGCCGGCGATCGTGCGGGGCATGGAGGCCGTCGGCGCGTGTCCCGAGCCCGAGCCGCCGCGGACGCACTCCGGGCACTGGAACCCGACCGAGGCGTCGACCATGCACTCGGGGCAGATCGGCCGCTCGCACCGGGTGCAGTGGATGCCGGTCTCGCGGTCCGGGTGGCGATAGCAGAAGGGGACGCGCCGGGCGTCCTGAGGACTGCCGGAAGCCTGGTCGTCCATGGGATCCCCTAGGTCGTGTGGAAAAGCCCCGCCCCGCCCATCCTTACGGACGAGCGGGGCGATTGGTTCCCTTCGAGGGTTTTCGCTCTCCGGGGGAGAGGCGCTCAGCCCTCGTGGATCTCGACCGACTCGATCACGACGTCGTTCACCGGACGGTCGGTGCGCGGGTTGGTCGGCGCGGACGCGATGGCGTCGATGACCTTCTGGCTGGCGGCGTCGGTGACCTCTCCGAAAATCGTGTGCTTGCGGTTCAGCCAGGCCGTCGGGGCGACGGTGATGAAGAACTGCGAGCCGTTGGTGCCCGGGCCGGCGTTGGCCATCGCCAGCAGGTAGGGCTTGTCGAAGCGCAGGTCCGGGTGGAACTCGTCCTCGAACTGGTAGCCGGGACCGCCGGTGCCGTTGCCCAGCGGGTCTCCGCCCTGGATCATGAAGCCGCTGATCACCCGGTGGAAGACCGTGCCGTCGTAGAGCTTGTCCATGGACTTCGCACCGGTCTGCGGGTGGGTCCACTCCCGCTCGCCCTTGGCGAGCTCGACGAAGTTCTTGACCGTGATCGGCGCCTGGTTCGGGAAGAGCCGGACCTGGATGTCGCCGTGATTGGTCTTCAGGGTGGCGTTGAGCTGCTCAGCCACGATGTGCCTTCCGTTGTCTTTCCGTGACTCCCCGATCCTCGCACGGACGGAGCGCGCAGTCGCCCGTCGTCCGTTCACAGGTGGGCAACCAGGCCGTTCCGCTTGCGGAAAAACGAGTGAGTGGTCCCGCGCCGGGGGCGCAAGGTGGCGATCCGTGGCATTGTCGACGACAAGCTCCCGTTGCCCCGTATTCATCCGCTGTCGTAGGTGACATCACCATTGATCGAGCTCACCGGCACCCGGATGCCCGTCCGCGCATGCCGCGCGGCGACCCGGCAGGCATGATCCGTAAAAGGGTGGAAAGTCGAAATACCGTACGCCACCGAGGAGGAGGAACCCGTGACCCGCATCGACAGCGTGCGCGCCGCGACCGGTTCGGCGAAGGACAGCGTGCTGCACGCCGCGGAAGTGGTGGCGCCCTACGCCGACACGGCCAAGGTCAGGGCCGCGCACTACGCACAGGAGGCCCGCGTACGGCTCGCGCCCATGGTGACGCAGGCCGCCGGTCAGGCTCGCGTCCAGTACGGCGCCCATGTACAGCCCTATCTGGAGCAGGCCCGGACGCATGTGCCGCCGAAGGTCGACCAGGCCGCTCACCAGGCCGCCGAGCGCACCCGGAAGGCCGCCCGGCAGGCGGCGGACTATTCCCGTCCGAGGATCGAGCAGGCGGTGGCCGTCGCCGGTCCCGCGCGGGACGAGGCAGCGGCCCGTGGAGCGGCCGCGCTGGCCGCGTTGCGCGGCCAGGTCTCGGTGCAGCAGATCCAGAAACTGGCCCGCAAGCAGCGGCGGCGAGCGAGGGCCGGCCGTGCCGCGAGGGCGGTCCTGATTCTGGGTGCCGTGGCGGGCGGCGCCCTCGCCGCCTGGAAGTGGTGGGACAAGCAGGCCAACCCGGACTGGCTGGTGGAGCCTCCGGCCGCGACGGACGTGTCGTCGGATTCGGCCAAGCTGACGTCGGTGGACGGCAGCGGCGGGGCCACACTGGACCCGGAGGTCGAGGCCAAGGAAGCCGAGGAGGCCGCCCGGCGCGACGACCAGACCTGACGCGCGAGGACACCAACGGCGCGGTGGAGCAGAAGACTTGAACGCCTTCTGTCCCACCGCGCCGTTTCACGTGAAACGAAAGACCCCTCCCGCCGCGTTTCCGCAGGTGAGAGGGGTCCGAATGTGGAGCCTAGGGGAGTCGAACCCCTGACATCTGCCATGCAAAGACAGCGCTCTACCAACTGAGCTAAGGCCCCGGAGGGAAGCGTCCACCTGCGAGAACCACATCCCGGTGGGCGTCCGGGACCAGAGTACCGGGTCCCCCCGGGGATTCCGCAAAAAGATTGGGGGTCCCCGTGACCAACCACTCTCCGTAAGATGCTCGGACGTGGTTCGCTACAGCGAACCACGGTTCTTGGGGAAGCGATGGGGAGACGCAATGGACGCCGCACAGCAGGAAGCCACCGCGAGAGCGCGGGAACTGCAGCGGAACTGGTACGGGGAGCCGCTGGGGGCGCTCTTCCGTAGGCTCATAGACGACCTGGGCCTCAACCAGGCTCGTCTCGCGGGGGTTCTGGGACTGTCCGCACCGATGTTGTCGCAGCTGATGAGCGGCCAGCGGGCGAAGATCGGAAATCCCGCCGTGGTGCAGCGGGTGCAGCTGCTTCAGGACCTGGCGGGGCAGGTCGCGGACGGCAGTGTGAGCGCCGCCGAGGCCACCGAGCGCATGGATGAGATCAAGAAGTCCCAGGGGGGCTCGGTGCTCAGCAACACCACGCAGACGACGAGCAGTTCGGGGGCGCCCACGGTCAAGCGGGTGGTCCGTGAGATCCAGTCCCTGCTGCGCTCGGTGGCCGCCGCCGGCGACATCATCGAGGCCGCCGACACCCTCGCCCCCACCCACCCCGAACTGGCAGAGTTCCTCCGGGTCTACGGCGCGGGCCGCACCTCCGACGCGGTCACGCACTACCAGTCCCACCAGAACTGATTCCCCGCCCGGCTGCCGGAGGGGGTTCCGGCTGCCGGGGACGCACGGAAGACGGGGGACGCCGCAGGGGAGGGGCGACGCACAGCGATGGGTGAGGTCTTCGCCGGCCGGTACGAACTGGTCGATCCGATCGGGCGTGGGGGTGTCGGTGCCGTCTGGCGCGCCTGGGACCACCGTCGCCGCCGTTATGTGGCCGCCAAGGTCCTGCTGCAGAGCGACGCCCACTCCCTGCTCCGTTTCGTGCGCGAGCAGGCGCTGCGGATCGATCACCCCCATGTTCTGGCGCCCACCAGCTGGGCCGCCGACGACGACAAGGTCCTGTTCACCATGGACCTGGTCGCCGGTGGCTCACTGGTCCACCTGGTCGGCGACTACGGTCCGCTGCCGCCGGCCTTCGTCTGCACCCTGCTCGACCAGCTGCTGGCGGGGCTCGCCGCGGTGCACGCGGAGGACGTCGTGCACCGCGACATCAAGCCCGCCAACGTGCTCCTGGAGGCCACCGGCACGGGCAGACCACGGCTGCGGCTGTCGGACTTCGGCATCGCGATGCGGCTGGGTGAGCCCCGGCTGACCGAGACCAACCTGGTGGTGGGTACGCCGGGTTATATCGCGCCGGAGCAGCTGATGGGCTCCGAACCGGACTTCCCCGCCGACCTCTTCGCCGTGGGCCTGGTGGCGCTGTACTTGCTGGAGGGCGCCAAACCGGACGCCAAGGCCCTCATCCAGCACTTCGTCGACCACGGGACGCCCGGCGCTCCCCAGGGCGTCCCCGAGCCGCTGTGGCAGGTGGTGGCCTCGTTGCTCCAGCCGGATCCGCAGGCGCGGTTCCGTACGGCCACGGGGGCGCGCAAGGCTCTCGCGGCCGCCGCGGAGCTTCTTCCGGAGCCCGGCCCCGACGACGAACTGGTCGAGATCTTCGACCAGCTGGGTCCCCTGCCACCGGGGTTCGCCGCCGACGGTCCGCTGAAGCGGGCTTCGGGCACCGGACGTACGGCCCCGGAGGCCGAGCGGGTCTCTCCCCTGCCCGACGCCGGTGCCGGACCCGTCCGGGACACGACTGGTGCGCCCGCCCCCGACGGCACGACCGGTCCCGGATCCGTCCGGCCGGCCACGGCGGCGGGCGCCGGTGCCGGAACCGGCTCGGAAGCGTCCGGTGCGGGTCCGGACAGGGGCGAGGGCGCGGCCCTCACCGATCCGCGTCCGGGCACCGCGTCCGGCGCCTCCCCCCGGCCGTCCGGCATGTCGGACACCGGAAGCTTCCCTCTGCCGCCACCCCGGGCCACGCTCACCTCCTCCCCCGCGCCCATCCCGCCGCCACCCCCCGAACAGGCCCCCTGGGTGCCGGTACAGCAGGCACAGCACCAGCCGGCCGGCCCCGGCCCCTTCGCCTCCCCCCACGACCTCACTCAACGGCTGCGCTCCCCCCTGCCGGGGCCGACCGCGTATCCCGACGCCTCCACCGCGGAATACACCGCCCAGCCCTCTCAGACCCCGCCTCCGAGCGGGGCGCCGCCACAGCACGGATCCGCCACCCCCCGGACCCACCGTCGGCGCGGCCGCCGCCCCGGCCCTCCGGCAAAGGTGGTCGTCCCCCTGCTGCTCCTGGCCCTGGCCTGCTACGTCATGGGGTTCTGGGCCCTCACGCGCATCTGACCGCCGCTGCCCGCGAACATGGGCAGCGGTCTACGGCACGGTCCGCCGCCGGGCCGCCAGCGCCCACACACCGAGCCCCGCCAGCAGCGCCGTGCCGGTACCGATGCCGCCCACCGCGAGCGCCCGGAAGACGGCGTCGTCGCCCGTGTCCTCGGCCACGGCCTCCCGGTCCTCCTCCGTGACCGTGAAGACGCCCGGCGGCACGGACTCCCCCGCGTATCCGGGTCCGTCCTGCGCCGCACCGTCCAGCCGCACCCGCAGCGTCAGCGGAACGGGTCCGTCACCGAAGTCGTCCGCCACCGCGGCCGAGAGGTGCGCGACGAGGTAGTAGGAACCGGCGAACCGCATCGCCCCGGTCTGACGGACGGCGGCGTACCGATTGGCGTACGCGACCGGCGGGAGGGGCGTGAGGCTCTGTTCCTTCCGGCCGCCGTCGTAGCCGACACCCACGTCCACGACGTGACCGCGTACGGGGTTGTAGAGGTCCAGGTCCAGCGCGGCAGCGGTGTAGCCGCTGCCGCCCGTGCCCGAAGCGCCCAGTTCGGCGGTGGCGTAGAGCTGCTGCCCCCAGTCGACGGGGACCTTGTAGAAGAGTGTCTGGCCGGGGCGGATGTCGTCCTTCCACACTCCCTGGCCGACGGGGACGGCCCGGGCGAAGCCCGCGCCTCCGGAGCGCCGTTCGGGCTTGCCCGGGAGGGGCTGGGGCGGGGCGGAGTTCCACTCCTTCGGCGCACTCGTCGCGCCGGCCTTCTCCGCGGGGGGCTCCGACACCACGGTGAGCTCCGTCTCCCAGGGGCCGGGGGAGGAGCCCGCCCCGTCCGGGTCCACGCGTTCGACGCTCAGGTAGTACGTACCGGCCTCCTGGCAGAGGGACCTCCTGGGGGAGATCTCCCGCATGACCCACGCGGCGACCGGATGCCGGCTGCCGGCGGCACCGAAGCTCGCCGTGTCCACGTCGCAGGAGCGTCCCTCGCCGTCCTGCACGGACACCTTGACCCCGTCGATGACGGAGGCGGTGCGGCCGGCCGGGGGTACGGCGGTGGCGGAGGCGTAAGCGCTCGTGGCGCCGTCGAGTTCGAGGCGGTAGTAGACCGTGCCGCTCGCCGGGAGGGTGCTGCGGTAGGTCCGGCCGGGTTCCAGCGGCACGGATTCCGCGGTGCTCGCGGCTCCGTCGACCCTCCGCGCGTCCCCGGCGAAGGCGTAGGCCCCGGCGCCTTCGGCGGCCTCCCCTGCGACGGCCGCCTGTCCCGGCAGCACACCGGCCGGTCCCAGCACCATCACGGACGCGAGCGTCACCACGCCCGCGCGTCCTCCGCGCCCGGTCCGGGCCGTACCCCGCCGTCCCCTCACGCGCCACCCCTCGTCGTCGCCCGGACGTCGCACCGCGCCCATCCTGCCCCGTGGACGAGGCTCGCCGACACACCCCCGCCTCACACAAAACCCCGACCGCGTGGGCGGCCGGGGTCTGTTCAGCGTCGGATGTCGGTACTCACGAACCCGTGGGCACGGAGTCAGTCGCCTCCGTCCACAGATCCTGCTCGGCGCGATCCGCCTGGATCTGGCGGTACACGAGGAGCCCGCCGATGGCGGCCAGTGCGACCAGGAGAAGCTTCTTCACCGCGCGACCTCGTCTTTCCTTGACGTAGGGGACCTCTGCCGCCCGACTATACACACCGGTCGATACCGATCGGTGACCTGCGTCGGCCCCTTCAACTGCCGCCCGGTACGGCGCAGTAGAAGCGGAGTTCGGCGATCCGACCGGAGGGTGACCACATCTGCACGGACGGCCACTTTGGCGGTTTTTCCGACGCCTTCACATCTTTTATTCGCTCATGCACCCATCCGAGTGGTGTTCATCTGAACATCCACGCGCCACGGGCGTCGGTCCACCACTTCGCGAACCTCATACACATGATGAGGAAAGTACGCAAATCGCCCGACCCGAAAGTGAGGGGCCATGGCCCGGAACAAGGTCATGAAGCTGTGGAACGCCGTCGTCACCGCCTTCCTCGCGCTGTGCGCGGCGCTCGGACTCATCACCACCGCCGCCTCCACGACCGCTTCCGCGGCCGTACCGCAGAGCGACGAGACGCGCAACAGCGACAGCAACACCCCGAACGCGCCGTCGTCGGCGCCGGTGCCGACGACGCCCCTCTGGTCCTGGTCACTGCTCAGGGCCCTGCCCCCCACGATGAAACAACGCATCCACGCCGAGGCCCACGGCAAGTCTCCCAGCTGCCGGCACCGTCCGCTCCCGGACACGGCGACGGAATCCGACTCCTCGGACTGCTCCGACGACACGGCGTCCCCCCGCGAGGAACCCGTCACCGGCCACATCCCCCTCCAACGCTGACCGCGGGGCCCCGCCCGCCCCTCCTCGCGCCGTCGCCGCTTCCCCGAGTCCCGGCGAACTCGCGTACAGCACCGCGGCCCGAGCCGACACCAGAAGACCCCGGTCGACATCCGACCGGGGTCTTCTTCGCTGTCCACGGCAGGGGACGGACGTCAGCCGCCGCAGGTTCCCGCTACCGGGCGGGCGGATCGGAGGAGTCGTGGCAGCGCCCGGGTTCGCCGGTCCGGCGCCGACCACCGCGGTCCGGGTCAGCCTCTCGCGGAGGTCGCCCCGCCCTCGTCGCCGGTTACCTCACGTCGATGAAGTCACCACTGGCATTGACTGCCGGCGTTGTCGAGGTGCCCGCGAAGGAGTAGCGGTAGTACCCGTCGACTGAGGCCTTCACCGTGGTCTTCAGTGTGCCGGTGCTGCTTGTCGTGACGGTCTTGATCGTGCTGTATGTGGTGCTGCCCTTCTTTCGGAACTGAAGCTTGACGGGCCGGCCTGAGTAGCCCGCGTACTTGTGGGTGTCCCAGTTCGCGCGCGACAGCTTTCCCGTGACCGTGACGGTCTTGCCCTTCCTCACGGGCTCCGGTGTGGCGTTGACGGTGAGCCGGGAGGCGCGCTGCACCTTGACAGTGCTGTACCGATGATCCCCGGACTGGACCCGGTTGCCGGAGAAGGCGCCCACGCTGACATGCCAGACGCCGGCGAACGCGTTGGTCACTTCGTTGGTGAAAGCCCTGGCATTGGCATCGACCTGGAAGGAGCTCGTGCAGGTGGTTGTAGTGGAACTCGATGCGGTGCACTTGAGCTCGCCGGCCCGGGCGATCGCGCCTTCCTGGTCCTCGTAGGAGCCGCTGCCGTGCCAGAGGCCCAGCCATGTCTCCTTCACGCCGGCGGGGTCGGAGGCGGTCACCGATGCGGTGAAGTACGTGACGGCGGTGGGGCCCACCACGATGTTCTTGCCCCCGTTGACAACCACCTTGGTGATCTCCGGCCCGTCGCCGGCCGCGCTTGCGTCGGGGGCCATGAGTCCGCCCAGAGCCAGGGAACCGCAGATCGCCACTACCGTGGGCGTGACCTGTCTACGCATGTGCTTCCTCAAGTAGGGACGAGGGTCCGCCACGCCTTCTCCACGACGGACCGAGCGATCTGATCGACCTCTTGACCGCGTGATCAGACGAACTGCGCAGCAGGATGGTTGTACGTCGGCAGATGCGGACCGAGCGGCTCGGCAGGGGGGTGCCCCCTGCACTGCGTACCGTGGCGTGGGCCGATGTCCGGGAAGCCGTATCCCCGCCCACGAGGCGATCCCGTTCCTCCGCGCGACTCGTGCTCACCGCCTCTACGCGGCCTGCGTCCTCGTCCTGGTGCCGGGGCTGCGTCGCGGTGAGCTCCTGGGCCCGCGGTGGCAGGACGTCGGTTTCGAGGTCCGGCAGTTCACACCGGTCAAGCAGGTACAGCGCGTAAGGGGCACCGGCCTGGTCCTCAAAGATCTCACGGCCGAACCGTCACAGACCGTGTTCCCGCTGCCGGAGTTCCGTGCCCGTGCCCTGGAGGAGCGGCGGGAGCGTCGAGGCCTGGAGCGGAAGGCTGCAGATGATCACTGGTCCCGGGAGCCGAACCAGGACCTGCTCTTCTCGTCGGAGCATGGCGGCGTGATCGATCCCTCGGGCTTCTCCCGCACCTTCGATCGGCTCGTCAAGCGCGCCGGCGTCCGCCGCACCACGGTCCGGCTCGCCCGGCACACCTGCGGCATCCTGCTCGCCTTCTTGAAGGTGCACCCGAAGGTCGCTCAGGCGATCCTCCGGCACAGTCGGATCAGCATGGCCATGGACGTCTGCACGCACGTGGCGGGCGACAGCGAGCGGGAGGCTGTGACGCGATGCTCGCGGAGCTGCTGGAAGACCCGCTGATCGGCCGGCAGCGCGATCCGCTGCCGTTGGTGTCACCTGTCGG
Organism: Streptomyces sp. NPDC018964; assembly: GCF_044390325.1. NCBI lineage: Bacteria > Bacillati > Actinomycetota > Actinomycetes > Kitasatosporales > Streptomycetaceae > Streptomyces > Streptomyces sp. NPDC018964. The sequence goes on along the minus strand of NZ_JBIRYZ010000040.1, from coordinate 20,919 downwards.
TGTCAAGAGACCCCCGGACCGATGGTCCGGGGGTCTCTTTGCTGGTGGGGCTAACAGGATTTGAACCTGTGGCCTCATCCTTATCAGGGATGCGCTCTAACCAACTGAGCTATAGCCCCGCCGCGCTTTGCGGGGTGTGTCCCGCGCGCTGACTCCTGAAGGTTAGCGCACGACCGGGGCAGTCCCAAAATCGGTTGTCCGACGGGTGTCGGACGAGCCGGGAAAACCGCTGTGAGCAGCTCACTCGTCCTCGGCCAGCGTCAGCTCGACACCGCCCACGAAACCCGCGGAGAGGTTGTAGATGAACGCACCGAGCGTCGCCAGCGCCGTCGCCAGGACGACGTCGATGACCGCGATGATCGTCGTGAACATCAGGACGTTGGGCAACGACAGGAACGACTGGAGGTCGAAGCCGTTCGACCCGTTGGAGCCGGTCGCCTCGGAGATCGTGCTGCCGACCGTCGAGAACACGCCCATGGCGTCCATGACCATCCACAGCACCGCGGAGGCGACGATCGTGCAGATGCCGAGCGCGATGGAGAGCAGGAAGCTGACCTTCATCACCGACCACGGGTCGGCCTTCGACACCCGCAGACGCGCCTTGCGCACGCGCGGGGTGGTGCGCGCCCCCGTGCGGGGACGCCGTACCGCGCCGGTCTGACCGGCCGCCGTGCCGGCCTGCGCCGGGTAGGCCTGCGGCGGGTGGTACGGGCCCGCCTCCTGCTGCGACTGCCGTTCCCCCGGCAGTGGTGAGGCCGTCTGAGCGGCGGCGTCCTGGTCGGGCGCGGCCTGCTGCGGGCCTCGGGTGTCCGTCACGGTCCCCCCCTGGGATCCCTGCCTGCTGGACGAGGAGGCGCCCTTGACGGGCGCCTTGATCGCTTTGAGATTGGTCGTGTGCGGATCGGCCGCCGGCGCGGCGGAGCCACGGCCGCCGCCGTCCGTTCCCCTGTTGGTACCGGCCGGTCCGGCGCCCGTGGCTCCGCTCACGCTGACTCACTCCTCGTGCTACTCGGCCGAGGGCGCCTCACCCTCGTCCGTGCCGGCGGTCGCGTCCCCGTCGGCGGTCCCGTCCACGGCCACGTCGCCGTCGACTTCCTCCGCCTCGCGTCCAGCCTCGGCGTTACGGGCGATGCCGACCACGGCATCGCGCTTGCCCAGATTGATCAGTTGGACGCCCATGGTGTCACGGCCGGTTTCCCTGATCTCGTTGACTCGCGTACGAATCACACCGCCCGACAGCGTGATGGCGAGGATCTCGTCGGTCTCCTCGACCACCAGCGCGCCGACGAGGGTGCCGCGGTCCTCGACGATCTTGGCGGCCTTGATGCCGAGGCCGCCGCGACCCTGGACGCGGTACTCGTCGACGGCGGTCCGCTTCGCGTACCCGCCGTCCGTGGCAGTGAACACGAACGTACCGGGTCGAACAACATTCATCGAGAGCAGCTCGTCCCCTTCGCGGAAACTCATGCCCTTGACGCCCGAGGTCGCACGGCCCATGGGGCGGAGCGTGTCGTCGGTTGCCGTGAACCTGATCGACTGCGCCTTCTTACTGATCAGCAGCAGATCGTCTTCGGCCGAGACGAGTTCGGCGCCGATCAGTTCGTCGTCGGAACCGTCTTCCTGCTCCCGCAGGTTGATCGCGATCACACCGCCCGAGCGCGGGGAGTCGTAGTCCTTCAGCGGCGTCTTCTTCACCAGGCCCGCCTTGGTGGCCAGGACCAGGTAGGGCACCGCCTCGTAGTCGCGGATCGCGCGGATCTGGGCGATCGTCTCGTCCGGCTGGAAGGCCAGCAGGTTCGCCACGTGCTGCCCGCGCGCGTCCCGGCCGGCGTCGGGCAGCTCGTAGGCCTTCACCCGGTAGACCCGGCCCTTGTTGGTGAAGAACAGCAGCCAGTGGTGGGTGGTGGACACGAAGAAGTGGTTGACGATGTCGTCTTCCTTGAGCTTCGTGCCGCGCACGCCCTTGCCGCCGCGCTTCTGGGCCCGGTAGTCGTCGGTCTTGGTGCGCTTGATGTAGCCGCCGCGCGTGACCGTGACGACGATGTCCTCCTCGGCGATCAGGTCCTCGATGGACATGTCGCCCTCGTAGGGGATCAGCTTCGTCTTGCGGTCGTCGCCGTACTTCTCGACGAGCGCCGCCAGCTCCTGGCTGACGATGCCGCGCTGACGGACCGGGGAGGCGAGGATCTCGTTGTACTCGTTGATCTTCGCCTGGAGTTCGTCGTGCTCCTGGACGATCTTCTGGCGCTCCAGGGCGGCCAGCCGGCGCAGCTGCATCTCGAGGATGGCGTTGGCCTGGATGTCGTCGATCTCCAGGAGGTCCATCAGGCCCCCGCGCGCGATCTCCACGGTGTCGCTGCGCCGGATCAGCGCGATGACCTCGTCGATGGCGTCCAGGGCCTTCAGCAGGCCGCGCAGGATGTGCGCCCGCTCCTCGGCCTTGCGCAGCCTGAAGCGCGTGCGGCGGACGATGACCTCGATCTGGTGGTTCACCCAGTGCCGGATGAACGCGTCCAGGGAGAGCGTGCGCGGTACGCCGTCGACCAGGGCCAGCATGTTGGCGCCGAAGTTGGTCTGCAGGTCGGTGTGCTTGTAGAGGTTGTTCAGGACGACCTTGGCGACCGCGTCCCGCTTCAGCACGATGACCAGGCGCTGACCGGTCCGGGACGACGTCTCGTCGCGGACGTCGGCGATGCCGCCGATCTTGCCGTCCTTGACCAGGTCGGCGATCTTCTGCGCGAGGTTGTCGGGGTTGGTCTGGTAGGGCAGCTCCGTGACCACCAGGCACTGGCGGTTCTGGATCTCCTCGACCTCGACCACCGCGCGCATGGTGATCGAGCCGCGGCCCGTGCGGTACGCCTCCTCGATGCCCTTGCGGCCGACCACCAGGGCGCCGGTCGGGAAGTCGGGGCCCTTGATGCGCTCGATGAGCGCGTCCAGCAGCTCCTCGTGCGAGGACTCGAAGTTCTCCAGGTACCACTGGGCACCGGCCGCGACCTCGCGCAGGTTGTGCGGCGGGATGTTGGTCGCCATGCCGACCGCGATGCCGGCCGAGCCGTTGATCAGCAGGTTCGGGAAGCGGGCCGGCAGGACGGTCGGCTCCTGGGAGCGGCCGTCGTAGTTGTCCGTGAAGTCGACGGTCTCCTCGTCGATGTCGCGGACCATCTCCATCGCCAGCGGCGCCATCTTCGACTCGGTGTACCGCATGGCCGCCGCCGGGTCGTTGCCCGGCGAGCCGAAGTTGCCGTTGGAGTCGACGAGCGGCATCCGCATCGACCAGGGCTGGGCGAGGCGCACCAGGGCGTCGTAGATGGAGGTGTCGCCGTGCGGGTGGTAGTTGCCCATGACGTCGCCGACGACGCGGGCGCACTTGTAGAAGCCGCGCTCGGGGCGGTAGCCGCCGTCGTACATGGCGTACAGCACGCGGCGGTGCACGGGCTTGAGGCCGTCACGGACGTCCGGCAGCGCACGCGAGACGATGACGGACATCGCGTAGTCGAGGTACGAGCGCTGCATCTCCGTCTCGAGCCCGACGGGCTCGACGCGCATGGCCAGGGCGTCGCCCTCGGACGTCGTCACAGGAGTGTTCTCGTCGGTCATTGCTGGTGAAGGTCCTTCCTGGTGCGGTCAGCTGAGACCGACTCAGATGTCGAGGAAGCGGACGTCCTTGGCGTTGCGCTGGATGAACGCGCGGCGGGCTTCGACGTCCTCGCCCATGAGGACCGAGAACAGGTCGTCGGCCTGGGCGGCGTCGTCCAGGGTGACCTGGCCGAGGACCCGGTGCTCCTGGTCCATCGTGGTGACGCGCAGCTCCTCGGCGTTCATCTCACCGAGACCCTTGAAGCGCTGGACGGAGTCCTCGCGGATGCGCTTGCCGGCGTTGCGGCCCATCTCGATCAGCGCGTCGCGCTCGCGGTCGGAGTAGGCGTACTCGAAGTCGTCCCGGCCCCACTTGATCTTGTAGAGCGGCGGGCGGGACAGGTACACGTGTCCGGCCTCGACCAGCGGCCGCATGAAGCGGAACAGGAAGGTCAGCAGCAGGGTGTTGATGTGCTGGCCGTCGACGTCGGCGTCCGCCATCAGGATGATCTTGTGATAGCGGAGCTTCTCGATGTCGAAGTCCTCGTGCACACCCGTGCCGAACGCGGAGATCATCGCCTGGATCTCCTGGTTCTGCAGGATCCGGTCGATGCGCGCCTTCTCGACGTTGAGGATCTTGCCGCGGATCGGGAGGATCGCCTGGTACTGCGGGTTGCGGCCGGACTTGGCCGAACCGCCGGCGGAGTCACCCTCGACGATGAAGATCTCGCACTTGGTGGGGTCGTTCGACTGGCAGTCGGACAGCTTGCCCGGCAGCGACGCCGACTCCAGCAGGCCCTTGCGGCGGGTCAGGTCGCGCGCCTTGCGGGCCGCCACGCGCGCGGTGGCCGCCGCGATGCCCTTGCGGATGATGTCCGCGGCCTCGTTGGGGTTGCGGTCCAGCCAGTCGTTGAGGTGCTCGTAGACGACCTTCTGGACGAAGGTCTTCACCTCGGTGTTGCCCAGCTTGGTCTTGGTCTGGCCCTCGAACTGCGGCTCGCTCAGCTTGACCGAGATGATCGCGGTCAGACCCTCGCGGATGTCGTCACCCGTGAGGTTGTCGTCCTTCTCGCGCAGCAGCTTCTTGTCCCGCGCGTACTTGTTGATGAGCGAGGTGAGCGCCGCGCGGAAGCCCTCTTCGTGCGTACCGCCCTCGTGGGTGTGGATGATGTTGGCGAAGGAGTACACGCCCTCGGTGTAGCCGCTGTTCCACTGCATCGCGACCTCGAGGGACAGGTGCCGGTCCTTGTCCTCGGCCTCCAGGTCGATCACGGTGGGGTGCACCACGTCTCCCTTGCGGGAGTTGAGGTACTTCACGAAGTCGATGATGCCGCCCTCGTAGTGGTACGAGACGGCCTTGACCTCGTGCTTCTCATCCTCGCCCGCCTCGTCCGCACCGGCGGTCGCCTTCGCCGACTCGCGCTCGTCGGAGAGGTTGATCCGCAAGCCCTTGTTGAGGAACGCCATCTCCTGGAAACGCCGCGAGAGCGTCTCGAAGGAGTACTCGGTGGTCTCGAAGACGTCCGGGTCGGCCCAGAAGGTGACCGTCGTACCGGAGTCCTCCACCGCCTCGTGCCTGGCGAGCGGCGCGGTCGGGACACCCAGCTTGTAGTCCTGCGTCCAGCGGTAGCCGTCGCGCTTGATGTCGACGGACACCCTGGACGACAGGGCGTTCACGACGGAGACGCCGACACCGTGCAGACCACCGGAGACCGCGTAGCCGCCGCCACCGAACTTGCCGCCCGCGTGCAGCACCGTCAGCACGACCTCGACGGCCGGCTTCTTCTCGACGGGGTGGATGTCCACCGGGATGCCACGGCCGTTGTCGACGACCCGGACGCCGCCGTCGGCGAGGATCGTCACGTCGATCGTGTCCGCGTGACCGGCCAGCGCCTCGTCGACGGAGTTGTCGACGACCTCCTGCACCAGGTGGTGCAGTCCTCGCTCACCGGTGGAACCGATGTACATACCGGGTCGCTTGCGGACCGCGTCCAGACCCTCGAGGACGGTGATGGCACTGGCGTCGTACGAGGCGGTGACCTCGTTGCCCGAGGTGCTCGCCGCACTGCTCACGCCGGTGTCGGTGGACGGGATGTTCTCGTTGGGGTTGCCGGAATCGGCCACGAAGCGCCCTTTCTGGCACAGCACGAGCCGGGCTCGTCGGCAGGTTGCCGGAGCGGCTGCGGCATGTTGCGTTGGTAAGCCTTGATCAGCGTTGCTCAGCTTTTCCCGGGCGGTCCCCACGTGCGGGGCGGGATTGTCTTCCATTCTACCGGTAGCACTGACATCGATGGGGGTTTGCGGGCACCTGAGTCCGCATGTGCCGCCCTCAACCGGTCTCGCCCGACTCCCGATATGCGGATGGGGGCTCCAAGAGCCCCACGAGGGCACTCAGCGCTTCGGGCCGTCAACCCTTGGCTACTTAGGAGTCAGGTGGCGATTCGCAACCGTGTGCGGTGCCACGACGAAGCGGGCACCGGCGGCGGAACGACGCCGCGGGAACCCGCGTTGTGATGTCCATCACGTGTGGACGAAGGGCCCGAAACGGGCGCCGGGTCACCCGTACGTGTCCCCGGGACCCGTGCTTCCAGGAGCGCGCAGGGGTCCGAAGCGACGGGCGGGACCACCGGGGCCGACGACCTTGATCAGCCGCACGGTGCCGTGCCCGAGGTCCTCGTTCAGACGCGCGACCAGGGTCGGCGCGAGCAGCCGCAGATTCGTCGCCCACGCCGTGGAGTCGCAGCGCACGACCAGCACCCGCTCGTCCTCGTCGTACCGCTCCGGCTCGCAGTGCTTGGCCACGTCCTCCCCGACGATCTCCGGCCAGCGCCCCATCACCCCGCCCACCGCGGCCGGGGCCTCCCAGCCGCGCTCGGCGAGCAACCGGTTGATCGCCGGACCGAGCGCCATCGGATCGCGCCGGTCGGCGCGCGCCCCGGAACGCAGACCGCCGCGCCGCGCCTGCTTCCGCTGCTGTGCCGCGTCCCCACGCGCGCGCGCCGCCTCCCTCGCCGCGCGCAACGCCACACGCGCCAGGTCGACACCGGACGGCTCCGGAGCCTTGCCGGCACCGCCCGGAGGCGTGTCCGACCCGCTCATACGCGCTCCACCGTCCCCTCGGCCACGGCGAACCGCGCACCCGCCAGCACATGGGGCACGTCGTCGTCGACCGCCGCGGTCACCAGAACCTGCTCGCCGGGTGCCACCAGCTCGGCCAGCCGCTCGCGCCGCCGCGCGTCCAGCTCGGCGAAGACGTCGTCGAGCACCAGCACCGGCTCGTTGCCCTCCGCCCGCAGCAGGTCGTACGAGGCCAGCCGGAGCGCCAGCGCGTACGACCAGGACTCGCCGTGCGAGGCGTAGCCCTTGGCGGGCAGCTGGCCCAGCTTGAGCAGCAGGTCGTCGCGGTGCGGACCGACCAGGGTGACGCCCCGCTCGATCTCCTGCTTGCGTGCCTCCGCGAGAGCGGCCATCAGCTGCTCGAACAGATCCTCGCGCGTATGCGCCTCGCCGGGCGCGGACGGCCTGTACTCCAGGGTGATCGGCCCGCCGCCGGGCGCGAGCTGCTCGTACGCCTTGTCGGCCAGCGGCTGGAGCGCGCCGATCAGGTCCAGCCGCTGCGCCAGGAGCTCGGCACCCGCACGCGCCAGGTGCTGGTCCCACACGTCGAGCGTGGACAGGTCCAGGGTGCGGCCGCCGTGCCGGCGCGCCAGCGCGGCCGACTTCAGCAGCGTGTTGCGCTGCTTGAGTACCCGGTCGTAGTCGGAACGGACACCGGCCATGCGCGGGGAGCGCGCGGTGATCAGCTCGTCCAGGAACCGGCGCCGCTCACCAGGGTCGCCCTTGACCAGGGCCAGGTCCTCGGGCGCGAACAGCACCGTGCGGACGATCCCCAGCACGTCCCGGGGCCTGACCTGGGAGGACCTGTTGATACGGGCACGGTTGGCGCGGCCCGGGTTCAGCTCCAGCTCGACCAGCTGCTGCCGCTCGCCCTGGCGCACCTGGGCCCGGACGATCGCGCGGTCGGCGCCCATCCGGACCAGCGGGGCGTCGGAGGAGACCCGGTGGCTGCCGAGGGTGGCGAGATAGCCGACCGCCTCGACCAGGTTCGTCTTGCCCTGCCCGTTGGGCCCGACGAAGGCCGTCACCCCCGGGTCGAGCGGGACCTCGACCCGGGGGTAGGACCGGAAGTCGGCCAGCGACAGATGCGTGACGTGCATGGTCGTTCCGCCGACCTCCCCCGGCGTTGTGAACCGCCGCGCGGTCCTGTGGATGTGGCCCCCCGCTCGGTCCTGTGGATACGGGGCGTGCCCTGTGGACTACTTCTTCTCGACCGCGTGGCCGCCGAACTGGTTCCGCAGCGCCGCGATCATCTTCATCTGCGGCGAGTCCTCCTGACGCGAGGCGAACCGCGCGAACAGCGAGGCGGTGATCGCCGGCAGCGGGACCGCGTTGTCGATGGCGGCCTCCACGGTCCAGCGTCCCTCACCGGAGTCCTGTGCGAAACCCCGGAGCCCGTCCAGGTGCTCGTCCTCGTCCAGTGCGTTCACCGCGAGGTCGAGCAGCCAGGAGCGGATGACGGTGCCCTCCTGCCAGGAGCGGAACACCTCACGGACGTCGGTCACCGAGTCGACCTTCTCCAGGAGCTCCCAGCCCTCGGCGTAGGCCTGCATCATGGCGTATTCGATGCCGTTGTGGACCATCTTCGCGAAGTGGCCCGCGCCGACCTTGCCCGCGTGCACCGAGCCGAAGTCGCCCTCCGGCTTGAGTGCGTCGAACACCGGCTGCACCTTGGCGACGTTCTCCTTGTCGCCGCCGTACATCAGCGCGTAGCCGTTCTCCAGGCCCCAGACGCCGCCCGAGACGCCGCAGTCGACGAAGCCTATGCCCTTGGCCGCCAGCTCGCCGGCGTGCTTCTCGTCGTCCGTCCAGCGGGAGTTGCCGCCGTCCACGACGACGTCGCCCGGCTCGAGCAGCTCGGCGAGCTCGTCGATCGTGGACTGGGTCGGCTCACCCGCCGGGACCATCACCCACACCACACGAGGGCCGCTGAGCTTGTCCACAAGCTCCCGCAGGCTGTGGACATCGGCGAGGTCCGGGTTGCGGTCGTATCCGAGGACGGTGTGACCCGCGCGGCGAATCCGCTCGCGCATGTTGCCGCCCATCTTGCCGAGGCCGACGAGACCGAGCTCCATCAGTTGTGATCCTTAGGTATGCGACGTGGCGTGACGGCACGTACGTGCCGACGTCCGAGCCTAAACCCGGACGCCCGCGCGCATCTGTGGGCATACGCGCTCATACGCAGCCCTCACCTGCGGCTTCGCTCGGAACGACGCTGAACCGCTGGGTCGCACCTGGCTGCTGCGACCTTGTGAGGGCGTCCACCGCGCCCCCGGCGGTCGCTGCGGCGCGTGCGCCTCAGCCGCTGAGGCGCACCGGCATGATCAGGTACTTGTAGGCGTCGTCCGCCTCCGCGTCCACCGCCGGACGGCCGCTGAGCAGCGCCGGCTTGGTGGACGTGGTGAAGGACAGCTGGGCCACCGGGGAGTCGATGGCGCTCAGGCCGTCCAGCAGGAACGTCGGGTTGAAGGCGATCGAGATGTCGTCACCCTCCAACTGGGCGTCGACCCTTTCCACAGCCTGTGCGTCGTCGCTGGAACCGGCCTCCAGGATGAGCACGCCCTGCTCGAAGCTCAGCCGCACCGGAGTGTTGCGCTCGGCGACCAGGGCCACGCGCTTGACGGCCTCCACGAAGGGGGCGGTCTCGATCACGGCGACGCTGTTGAACTCGGTCGGGAACAGCGTGCGGTACTTCGGGAGGTCGCCCTCCAGCAGGCGCGTGGTGGTACGGCGGCCGGCGCCCTCGAAGCCGATCAGGCCCTCGCCCGCGCCCGAGCCCGACAGCGCCAGGATCACCTGGTCACCGCTGGTCAGCGCCTTGGCGGTGTCCTGGAGCGTCTTGGCGGGCACCAGGGCGACCGCGGAGACCTCCGGGTTCTCCGGCTTCCACAGGAACTCGCGGACCGCGAAGCGGTAGCGGTCGGTGGAGGCCAGCGTGACAGTGTCGCCCTCGATCTCGATGCGCACGCCGGTGAGCACGGGCAGCGTGTCGTCGCGGCCGGCCGCGATGGCGACCTGCTGCACGGCGGAGGCGAAGACCTCGCCGGGGACCGTGCCCGTCGCGTTCGGCATCTGCGGCAGGGCCGGGTACTCCTCCACAGGCAGTGTGTGGAGTGTGAACCGCGAGGAGCCGCACACCACCGTCGCCCGTACACCGTCTGTGGAGATCTCCACCGGCCGGTTGGGGAGGGCGCGGGAGATGTCGGCCAGCAGACGGCCCGAGACGAGGACCGTGCCCTCCTCCTCGACCTCCGCCTCCACCGACACCCGCGCGGAGACCTCGTAGTCGAAGCTGGACAGGCTCAGCTGGCCGTCCTCGGCCTTCAGGAGCAGGCCGGCGAGGACAGGGGCCGGCGGACGGGCCGGGAGGCTGCGCGCCGCCCAGGCCACTGCCTCCGCGAGTACGTCGCGTTCCACCCGGATCTTCACTGTTGCCGCCTCCTGCTGTTGCCGGCGCTTCTCGCCCTGCCTGGCTTCGTCGTCTGACTCGGTGTCGTCGGCCCCTGCGAGGGGAAGGACACCGGGGACCAGTCTGACGCACCGCACTGACAGTAGGTGCCCCTCGGGGTCAAGTCGTGACGAGTGGCAGCCGGGGCCGAGACAGCGAGTTGTGCACAGGACCCTCTTCGAAACGAATTCCTCGCTCTCTCTAGTTGGGAGTAGTAGTAGGGCCTGTGGATACCGTGGATAACCCTGTTTCCGCAGGTCAGCCTGGATATTTTGTCCACGGACCCTGTGGGTGGAGGACGTGGACAACTGGGCGTCTCTGTGGAGAACAGAAAGTTCTGCACATCCCGTGCACAGGAAGGGGCGAGTTCTCCCCAGCTCCGTCCCCAGGTTTGCGAGTCTTTCCCACAGGCCCCTGCGGCGGTCCGATGTGACGCCTTTCACTCGCTCCGGTGAAGAGGCGCGTCATGTTGCCGAACAGTGGACAGTCATGTGGAGAACCGGTCGATCACTGGGGACAACGGCCTCCAGCCTGTGGGCCGACCGTGGACAACTGAATGTCCGGACTGCGGGCCCTCGAGTTGTCCACAGCCTGTGGAGATCGCTCATCCACGTATCCACACCCTGCTGACCTGGCCTGATGATCCCTCGACGGGCTGCCCTGTGGACAAGATCGGGACAACTTCCCGGTCCCCAGGATGTGGACGGGAAAAAGTCACCGAATCTGTGGAAGAAGGCCGTAACCCGGCTCCGGAATCGAACAGTGCCGGGGCGCTCCACGAGGAGGCGAGGCGTCCCGGGACACGAAGAAGGGCGCCCTCGGATCGCTCCGGGGACGCCCTCGACGAAGTCGACCGGGTCTGTGCGGGCCGCTCAGCCGGCCTTGATGCGGTTGGTGAGCTCGGTGACCTGGTTGTAGATGGAGCGCCGCTCGGCCATCAGATTGCGGATCTTCCGGTCGGCGTGCATCACCGTGGTGTGGTCGCGGCCGCCGAACAGCGCGCCGATCTTCGGCAGCGACAGGTCGGTCAGCTCACGGCACAGGTACATGGCGATCTGGCGGGCCGTCACCAGCTGGCGGCCCCGGGAGCTGCCGCACAGGTCCTCGACCGTGAGGCCGAAGTAGTCGGCCGTGGCGCTCATGATGGCCGACGAGGTGATCTCCGGCGTCGAGTCGTCACCGCCGGGCATGAGGTCCTTGAGGACGATCTCCGTCAGGCCCAGGTCCACCGGCTGCCGGTTGAGCGAGGCGAACGCCGTCACCCGGATCAGCGCGCCCTCCAGCTCGCGGATGTTCCGCGAGATGCGGGAGGCGATGAACTCCAGCACCTCCGGCGGGGCGTTGAGCTGCTCCTGCACCGCCTTCTTGCGCAGGATCGCGATGCGCGTCTCCAGCTCCGGCGGCTGGACGTCGGTGATCAGGCCCCACTCGAAACGGTTCCGCAGCCGGTCCTCCAGCGTGACCAGCTGCTTGGGCGGCCGGTCGCTGGAGAGCACGATCTGCTTGTTGGCGTTGTGGAGCGTGTTGAAGGTGTGGAAGAACTCCTCCTGCGTCGACTCCTTGTCCGCCAGGAACTGGATGTCGTCGACGAGCAGGATGTCCATCTCGCGGTACCGCTTGCGGAAGCTGTCGCCCTTGCCGTCGCGGATGGAGTTGATGAACTCGTTGGTGAACTCCTCCGAGCTCACGTACCGCACGCGCGTACCGGGGTACAGGCTCCGCGCGTAGTGCCCGATCGCGTGCAGCAGGTGGGTCTTGCCGAGCCCGGACTCCCCGTAGATGAACAACGGGTTGTAGGCCTTCGCCGGAGCCTCGGCGACGGCGACCGCGGCCGCGTGCGCGAAGCGGTTGGACGCCCCGATGACGAACGTGTCGAAGAGGTACTTCGGGTTCAGCCGCGCGGTCGGCTCACCGGGGCCGGCCGCCGGTGCCGGCTGTGCCGCCAGCGGGCCGGGCGCGCCGGTGGTGGGCAGGTTGGGGCCCACGGGGCCACCGCGGTGGACGTGCCCGGAACCGGAGGGGGTGTCGGGCCGTTCGCGGCGCATGGCGTCGCGCTGGTCGTAGTCGCCGCGTGACGTGTCGTAGTCGGGGCGCTGCTGGTCGTACGACGGCCGGTCCACGGGCTGCGGACGGTAGTCCTGCAGGGGCGGGTTGCCGCTGTAGCCGTCCTGCGGGCCGTAGGCGTCCTGCGGGGGCGTGGCGTACGGGTCCCGCTCCGGGAAGCCGAGGCGCTGCTGCTGCCAGCCGTACTCCTCCTGCGCCGGCCGCGGCCAGGAGCCGGGCTCCGGACGCTGGTACTCCGAGGGGTAGGCGGGCCGGGCGGTGGGCAGCTGGTCGCCGGAGGGGCCCTGCTGCTGGTCGGTACGGCGGCGTCCGTATCCCTCGTAGCCGTCGTACCCCTCGTAGGGCTCGCGTTCCTGCCGGTCCGGTCGCTCGGGGCGGTCCTGGCGGACGGCAGGGAGCTCGGGTTCCTCGTAGCGCGGCTGGGGACGGGGCGCAGGTGGGGGCGAGGGTTCGCCGGCGGTGTCGTCGACGGTGATCGCGATGCGGATCGGGCGTCCGCACTCGCGGCTCAGGCTCTCGCTGACGACGGGGGCGAGGCGGCCCTCGAGCACGCCCTTCGCGAACTCGTTGGGTACGGCGAGCAGCGCGGTGTCGGCGACGAGTGCCAGCGGCTGGCAGCGCCGGATCCAGTGCTCGTCCTTGACCTCGACCCCCTGTCCGCGGCCCTCTCCGAGGAGCTGCTCCAGTACGCGTGGCCACACTGCGGCAAGATCGGCAGGTACGTCAGCCACAGGGCACGCTCTCTCACAGGTCCTTCGATCGTGTGACGCGAAGGACGGGTCGGGATGTAAATCGGGTGGTGGAGGGTCGGGAGAAGGAATCGTCAAGGGAACGAATCGGAGTCAAGCCACGGTAGTCAGCGCGGCCGGTACGGTTCAAGTTGTTGTCCCCAGGCTGTGGACAAGTGTCTCCCAGTCGTCGCCGGTTTGACCGAATGGCGCGGCCGCGCGTACCGTGACCAGGTCGAGTTGTCGATGGCTGCTGCCGCCTGCCTCCGATGGGCACAGATCATGCAAGGTGATCGGTCAGCGGTGCACTCGGGCGTAACGCGAGCTACTCGTGGGCGCACGGTGACAGCCAGGACGGCACCCCGCAAACACCGAGTCTTTCTGGAGCCCCCGAGTGAGCAAGCGCACCTTCCAGCCGAACAACCGTCGTCGCGCCAAGACCCACGGCTTCCGGCTGCGTATGCGCACCCGTGCCGGCCGCGCGATTCTCGCGTCCCGCCGTAGCAAGGGTCGCGCCCGTCTGTCCGCCTGATCCCGGTCAGGTCATGACGTCGTGCTGCCCACCGAGAACCGGCTGAGGCGGCGCGAGGACTTCGCGACCGCGGTACGACGAGGGCGCCGGGCAGGAAGCCGGCATCTCGTCGTCCATCTTCGTAGCGGTGCCACGGACCCGCATGCGCCTGGGGAGAGCGCTCCCCCGCCGTGTGCGGGTTTCGTCGTGAGCAAGGCCGTGGGCGGCGCGGTGGTACGCAACAAGGTGAAGCGCAGGCTTCGCCATCTGATGCGCGAGCGAGTCGACCAGCTGCCCCCCGGTAGCCTGGTAGTCGTACGAGCGCTGCCCGGTGCGGGTGACGCCGACCATGCACAACTGGCCCGAGACCTGGACGCCGCCCTGCGGCGGCTGCTGGGAGGGGGCACGCGATGAAGTACCCGCTGCTGGCTCTGATCAAGATCTACCAGTGGACGATCAGTCCGCTGCTGGGGCCGGTGTGCAAGTACTACCCGTCGTGTTCCCATTACGGCTACACGGCCATCGACCGGCATGGTGCCGTCAAGGGCACGGCGCTCACGGCCTGGCGCATCCTCCGGTGCAATCCGTGGTCGCTGGGTGGTGTGGACCACGTCCCTCCACGCAAGCGTCCGCGGTGGCACGAAATGCTGCGTGACGCCTGGCGTGCACGTGGGGGCGGGACCTCCGCCGCCGAACCGGCCACCGAGGGACGGAACTCTCCTGCAGGTCCGACGAGTCCTTCGAGCCCGGCCGCAGAGACCCCGTCCCATGCCCAAGGAGCATGATTAGTGGACACGATTGCCAGCCTCTTCAGCTTCATCACGACACCTGTCTCCTGGGTCATCGTCCAGTTTCACAGCGTGTACGGCGCCATCTTCGGCCCTGACACCGGATGGGCCTGGGGCCTGTCGATCGTGTCCCTGGTGATTCTGATCCGCATCTGCCTGATCCCGCTCTTCGTGAAGCAGATCAAGGCGACGCGCGCGATGCAGACGCTCCAGCCGGAGATGAAGAAGATCCAGGAGCGCTACAAGAACGACCGGCAGCGCCAGTCCGAAGAGATGATGAAGCTGTACAAGGAGACGGGTACCAACCCGCTCTCCTCGTGCCTTCCCATCCTGGCGCAGTCGCCGTTCTTCTTCGCCCTCTACCACGTGCTCAACAGCATCGCGTCGAACGACACCATCGGTGTGATCAACGAGCGGCTGCTGGAGAGCGCGCAGAAGGCCCACATCTTCGGTGCCCCGCTCGCGGCGAAGTTCACGGACAGCTCGGACAAGGTCGAGGCGCTCAACTCCTCGCTCACCGATGTCCGTGTCGTCACGGCCATCATGATCGTCCTGATGTCGCTGTCGCAGTTCTACACGCAGCGCCAGCTGATGACGAAGAACGTCGACACCACGGTGAAGACGCCGTTCATGCAGCAGCAGAAGATGCTGATGTACGTCTTCCCCATCATCTTCGCCGTCTTCGGCATCAACTTCCCCGTCGGTGTCCTCGTCTACTGGCTGACCACCAACGTGTGGACCATGGGCCAGCAGATGTACGTCATCCGCAACAACCCCACGCCGGGTTCCAAGGCCCAGGCCGCGTACCTGGAGCGCCTCTCCAAGAGCGTCTCCAAGCACGGCAGGACCCGCGGCCGCGGTGAGCGCGCCATCGTCAAGGCCATCGTCGCGAAGGGCCGGGACCGCAACGAGTACGAGCGCAAGTTCATCAACGGTCTGAACAAGGAGGGCCTCGCGGCCCAGGCCGACGGCACGGTGGTCAAGAGCGAGAGCACGGCCGCCGTCCAGGCCGAGGAGGCCGCCGCCACCAAGCGGCAGCAGCCCAAGCGGCAGACCAAGTCCCAGCGCCAGTCCGGTACGGCCAAGGCGGCCGGTGAGCCCACCTCGCTGACCAAGTCCTCCGAGCCCGAGGACGCCAAGCCCGCCGGCCCTACCAAGAAGGACAGCGCCAAGCCTGCCGGCAGCACCCGCAGCAGGGCCCAGTCCGGGCAGCGCAAGGGTCCGCAGCGGCCCAAGTCCCCGTCCAAGAAGTAAGAAGGAGACCATCCCGTGACGGAAGGCACCACCTCCGCCGCTGCCGAGGGCACGGACACCCTGACCCGCCTGGAACAGGAGGGTGAGATCGCGGCGGACTACCTGGAGGGTCTGCTCGACATCGCCGACCTCGACGGCGACATCGACATGGACGTCGAGGCCGACCGAGCCTCCGTCTCGATCATCAGCGACACGGGCAGCCGTGACCTGCAGAAGCTGGTGGGTCGTGATGGTGAGGTGCTGGAGGCGCTCCAGGAGCTCACGCGTCTGGCCGTGCACCGGGAGACCGGGGACCGCAGCCGTCTCATGCTCGACATCGCCGGCTACCGGGCCCAGAAGCGGACCGAGCTGTCCGAGTTGGGTGCCAAGGCCGCGGCCGAGGCCAAGAGCAGCGGCGAGGCCGTGAAACTGGACCCGATGACGCCGTTCGAGCGCAAGGTCGTGCACGACGCGGTCAAGGCAGCCGGCCTGCGCAGCGAGTCCGAGGGCGAGGAGCCGCAGCGCTTCGTCGTCGTGCTTCCCGCCTGATCGGTTCTACGTTCCACCGGCCCCGTCTGTTGCGCAGACGGGGCCGAACTTTGTCAGCCTGATAGTTCTGTGGTTCTGGTGTCGGCGCCCGGCGTCGGCACGGTACGGAAGGACGGTCCCCCGTGACGGAGGCAGCGGAGCTTCCCCCCGCGCCCGAGCAGGCACGTGAGGTGTTCGGCGATCGCTTCGAGGACGCGGTCCGGTACGCGGAGCTGCTCGCCGAGGCAGGCGTGCAGCGCGGCTTGATCGGGCCGCGTGAGGTGCCCCGCCTGTGGGAGCGGCATCTGTTGAACTGCGCGGTGCTCTCGGAGGTCGTGCCCGAGGGCGTGACGGTGTGCGATGTGGGCTCGGGTGCCGGCCTGCCGGGCATCCCCCTGGCGCTGGTCCGGGAGGACCTCAAGATCACTCTGCTGGAGCCGCTGCTCCGGCGTACCAACTTCCTGACCGAGGTCGTCGAGCTGCTCGGACTGGATCACGTGACGGTCGTGCGTGGCCGGGCCGAGGAGGTCATGGGAAAGCTGCCTCCGGTGCATGTGGTGACCGCTCGTGCCGTGGCCCCGCTCGACCGTCTGGCCACATGGGGCGTTCCTCTGCTGCGTCCCTACGGCGAGATGCTGGCGCTCAAGGGTGACACCGCCGAGGAGGAGCTGAAGAGCGCGGCGACGGCGCTGAGCAAGCTCGGTGCCGCGGAGACGTCCATCGTGCATGTGGGCGAGGGCGTCGTGGATCCGATGTCCACAGTGGTGCGGGTCGAGGTCGGGGAGAGCCCGGGGGGTGTGCGGTTCGCGGCGAAGCGCGCGAAGGCTGCCCGCACGGGGCGGGCGCGGCGCCGACGCTGAGAGCGAACAGGGCTGAGCCGACGACTACCGGATCGTCGGAGTGCGGCCCGATGGAGTGGGTTCGTCCTGAGAATCGGACGTACTCCACACAAGCTGCCGAACCCGTACGGGTCGGAGTGTCGCGGCAGTGCCGCCTCGGCCGCTGTGCATCGTGTTTCACGTGAAACATCGCTCACTGCTGCACGGCATCATCAGTCGGGGCCGCGCCGCGGCCGAACCCCGTGATCGGAAGCCTCTGGGGTCACTCGGAAAGACTTCTGTCCCGGACGAGACACCGGCCTCTTCAAGGGGGGTGGAGTTGTCCACAGAGGTGGATTTCTCCACAGAAGGTCAGGGCTCACTGGTTCATGACCCCGATGGCATGGGAGGCTCTGTTCATAGCGAGCCTGAAGTCGAGGAGAGTGAATCCTTGCGGTCCGACGCCAACATCGCGGGACCGATGACCGATCCGGTCCCCGGCCCCCGTACCGAGTCGACGGGAGCGGATGTTTCACGTGAAACACCGCCTCCGATGGACGACACTCCCATCGGTCGTGCTGCCCAACTGGCGGTGGAGGCTCTGGGGCGAGCCGGTGAGGGCCTGCCACGACCTGAGCAGACCCGCGTCATCGTGGTCGCCAACCAGAAGGGCGGTGTCGGCAAGACGACGACCACCGTCAACCTTGCCGCGTCGCTCGCTCTGCACGGCAACCGTGTCCTGGTGATCGACCTCGACCCCCAGGGAAACGCGTCCACAGCCCTGGGCATCGACCACCACGCGGAAGTTCCCTCCATCTATGACGTCTTGGTGGAGAGCAAGCCGCTCGCGGAGGTCGTCCAGCCGGTCCCCGATGTCGAAGGGCTCTTCTGCGCACCCGCCACGATCGATCTCGCCGGCGCGGAGATCGAGCTGGTGTCGTTGGTGGCGCGGGAAAGCCGGCTGCAGCGGGCGATCCAGGCATACGAGCAGCCACTGGACTACATCCTCATCGACTGCCCGCCCTCGCTCGGCCTGCTGACGGTCAACGCGATGGTGGCCGGTCAGGAGGTCCTGATCCCGATCCAGTGCGAGTACTACGCGCTGGAAGGACTGGGGCAGCTGCTGCGCAATGTCGACCTGGTGCGGGGGCACCTCAATCCGACCCTGCATGTATCGACGATCCTGCTCACCATGTACGACGGCCGGACGCGCCTCGCGTCGCAGGTCGCGGACGAGGTGCGCACCCACTTCGGCGACGAGGTACTGCGGACGAGCATCCCTCGCTCCGTCCGTATCTCGGAGGCGCCGAGTTATGGGCAGACGGTGCTGACTTACGATCCTGGATCAAGTGGTGCCCTCTCCTACTTCGAGGCGGCACGAGAGATCGCGCTGAGGGGTGTCGGCGTCAGCTATGACGCATCACAGGCTCACCTCGGCGTACAGCAGAACGATCCGAGCATGGTGGAGGGCGTCCAGTGAGCGAGCGACGGAGAGGGCTGGGCCGTGGTCTCGGCGCACTGATCCCTGCTCCCCCGACAGAGAAGGCGGTGACACCGCCCGCGGTGAGCGGAGCTGCTTCCCCGTCTCCTTCGGTGGTGCCGAACGAGCGCGGAGTCATACTGCCGACCGTTTCACGTGAAACGGAAGAGGCTTCGGCTTACGGCGTCGCGGCCGTACCCGCGCCGCCCATGGGCGCGTACTTCGCTGAAATCCCTCTCGATGCCATTACTCCGAACCCGCGGCAGCCGCGTGAGGTCTTCGACGAGGATGCGCTGTCCGAGCTCATCACCTCCATCAAGGAGGTCGGTCTCCTCCAGCCGGTCGTCGTACGGCAGGTGGGCCCCGCGAGTTATGAGCTCATCATGGGTGAGCGCCGGTGGCGGGCCTGTCGTGAGGCGGGACTCGAGGCGATCCCGGCGATCGTGCGGGCCACCGAGGACGAGAAGCTCCTCTTGGACGCTCTGTTGGAGAACCTGCACCGTGCTCAGTTGAACCCGCTGGAAGAGGCCGCCGCCTACGACCAGCTGCTGAAGGACTTCAACTGCACGCACGACCAGCTGGCGGACCGCATCGGTCGATCCCGGCCGCAGGTTTCCAACACGCTGCGTCTGCTGAAGCTGTCTCCGACCGTTCAGCGCAGGGTGGCTGCCGGTGTGCTGTCCGCCGGCCACGCACGCGCGCTGTTGTCCGTTGAGGACGCCGAGGAGCAGGACCGGCTGGCCCACCGGATCGTGGCCGAAGGGCTCTCGGTGCGGGCGGTCGAAGAGATCGTGACCTTGATGGGTTCACACCCCCAGAAGGCGCAGCGGTCCAAGGGGCCGCGTGCCGGAGCTCTTGTCTCTCCGGCGCTGACGGATCTGGCGACGCGTCTCTCGGATCGCTTCGAGACGCGGGTGAAGGTCGACCTGGGGCAGAAGAAGGGCAAGATCACCGTCGAGTTCGCCTCCATGGAGGACCTCGAGCGCATCCTCGGAACCCTCGCTCCGGGTGAGGGACCCGTTCTGCAGAAGAGCCTGGTGGACGACGAATCCGTGGAGAGCGAGTCCTGACCCTTCGGCGGGGTCGGTTGAGCGGCTGACCGGGTGACCAGAGGTGGACCGTGTTCCGGTGTGTACCGGAACACGGTCCACCCTTTGCTTGTGGCGGTATCGACGGAATCGCTTCATGGATACGATGTGCTCGAACAGGGCGTATCCACCCGGCAACACCTCTGAGAGCAAGGCAGGGTCCATGCGAATGACGAGCCGCACCGGACTGGTGAGCGCGGGGCTGGGGGTGGGAGCCGTCAGCGGCTTCATCGGCAGTCTGCTCAGGGAACGGAACGCTCTGACAGCAGCCCGTGATGCAGCGGGCGAAGGAAGCGAGGAACAGCCTTCATGGGCCGTCGGCTCGTACCGCTCACGCTGGACAACCTTCCGGATCTCCCCCAGCGCTGCCGCTCGTGCGTTTTCTGGGAACTCGACCCCGTCAGTGGCGAGACAGCGGTAAAGGCGGGCACGTCGGCGGTCGAGAAGGAGGCGTGGATCTCGGCCGTCCTCCTGGACTGGGGATCCTGCGGAAGGATCGTCTACGTCGATGACGTCCCCGTGGGCTTCGTCCTCTACGCCCCACCCGCCTATGTGCCACGCTCTGCGGCATTTCCCACCAGCCCCGTGTCGCCCGATGCGGTGCAGCTGATGACCGCGTTCATCATGCCGGGGTACCAGGGCCAAGGGCTGGGCCGGGTGATGGTGCAGACGGTGGCCAAGGACTTGCTGCGCCGGGGCTTCAAAGCGATCGAGGCGTTCGGCGACGCACGCTGGAAGGAACCGGCCTGTGTCCTGCCCGCCGACCATCTGCTGGCCGTGGGGTTCAAGACGGTTCGACAGCACCCGGCCCATCCCCGGCTGAGACTGGAGCTGAGGACGACCCTCTCCTGGAGGGAAGACGTCGAGATGGCGCTGGACCGGCTACTCGGGGCGGTACAGAAGGAGCCGGCGCTGCGGCCTCTCTGATGGTCCTCATACGAATGGGCCGACCCAGCTGGGCCGGCCCATTCGTGTTTCACGTGAAACACGCGCCGCCGATGAGGCGGTCGGTCATCCCTTGGTGACGGTGATGAATTCCTCGAGGTCGCGGACGATCGCGGCCTTCGGCTTGGCGCCGACGATGGTCTTGGCGACCTCGCCACCCTGGTAGACGTTCAGGGTCGGGATGGACATGACGCCGTACTTGGCGGCCGTGGCCGGGTTCTCGTCGATGTTCAGCTTGACGATCTCGATCTCGTCCCCGTACTCGGCGGCGATCGCCTCGAGGGACGGAGCGATCTGACGGCACGGACCGCACCAGGCGGCCCAGAAGTCCACCAGGACGGGCTTGTCGCTCTTGAGGACGTCCTGCTCGAAGGATTCGTCGGTCACATGCTTCAGGGTGCCGGCCACAGCGGGCTCCTTAACTGGTCGGTGCGTGGGGTGTGGGTGGGGGTCAGACAGCGGTCTTCTCGGGCTCGGCCTTCTCCTCGTCCGCGAGAGCGGCGAGGAAGCGCTCGGCGTCGAGGGCGGCGGAACAGCCCGTACCGGCTGCGGTGATCGCCTGGCGGTAGGTGTGGTCGACCACGTCGCCGGC
>NZ_JBIRYZ010000039.1:0-40272 GCF_044390325.1 Streptomyces sp. NPDC018964 | reverse complement strand
GGTGTGGTGGCGGGGGGGGGGGGCGCCGGGCCCCGGCGGCCCCTTTGGGGCCCGCGCGGGGGGGCCCCCCCGGGGGGCCCCCCCCCGCCCCCGGGGGGGGGGGCCCCCCGGGGGGGGGCCCCCACGGCCTGCTCGCGGCCGGTCTCAGTTGCCCTTGACGGTGACCTTCTCGTCGTTGTTCAACTCGCTCACCAGCTGCTTCACCTTCGCCTTGTCCCAGAGCAGGTTGCCGCCGGTGGAGCCCGCGATCGGCATGTTCATGGACGTGCCCTCGCCGCCGCTGACGCCCTTCATCGACCAGAACATGTCGGCGAGGTCGAACAGGCCCATCTCCTTGTCGACGATCAGGGAGTCCAGGCCCGCGCCCATGGTCGGGTAGAGCTTGAAGGGGTTGAGGACCGTGCCCGGCGTGGCCACCTGGTTGGCGAGGGCGGAGAGGAACTTCTGCTGGTTCTTCGTACGGTCCAGGTCGGAGCCCGCCAGCGCGTACCGGGTGCGGACGAAGGCGAGGGCCTCCTCTCCGTTCAGGGTCTGCTTGCCCTTCTTCAGGTCGGCGCCGGACTTGGTGTCCTTGATGTCCTGCGGGATGTCGATCTCGACGCCGCCGACCGCGTCCACGATGCTCGCGAAGCCGCCGAAGCCGATCTCCACGTAGTGGTCGATGTGCAGGCCGGTGTTGAACTCGACCGTGCGGACCAGCAGTTCGGGCCCGTCCTCGGCGTAGGCGGCGTTGAGCTTCACCTGCCGGCCGGTGCCGGGGTAGGTCTTGCCCGACTCGGAGCCCACGAAGGACGGGATCTCGACGTTGGAGTCCCGGGGCAGCGAGATCAGGGTGGGGCCGTTGTCGCCGGTGTGCAGGATCATCATCGAGTCCGTGCGCTTGCCGTCGGCGGACCCGGTGTGCAGCTTCTTCTTGTCCTCGGCGGTCATGCCCTCGCGGCTGTCGGAGCCGACGATGAGGTAGTTGGTGCCCTCGCCCTTCTCGGGCCGCTCGATCACCTTCGACAGGTCGACCTCGCGGTTGAGCTTGGAGTCGGCCCAGAAGTAGGTACCGACGGTCGTCACGACCAGCACGGTGGCGACGGTGATCGCCGTCCACTTGACGCGGCGGCGCCAGTCGGGCGCGGGGCGCTGCGAGGCGTAGCCGCCGTCGCCGCCCGGCCCGCCGGGGCCACCGCCGCCGGGCGTGCCGTAGACCTGGCCGGTGTTGTAGCCGCTGTCGTAGCCGCCGCCGTTGCCGTGTCCGTCCACGTACGACGGCTGCTGCGGGACCCCGCCGTACGCGCCCTGCCCGGGAGGGGCCGCCGGGCCGCGGCGGACCTGCCGCATGACACGGGCGCCCTCGGGCTGTGCGCTCGCGCTGCCGCGTCCGTAACGTCCGCCGCGGTTGTCGTCGGACCGTGCCTCGGGCCAATCAGTCATGGAAGACAGTGTGCAGGTCCCGGCTGTGCGCCATACAAGGGTCGTCGGAAAATCAGGGCCCCGCTGTTGCGAAGCTGACACAAATTCCGCAGATGTGGCCTCGGCATAAGGTAGAGGCCATGACAGACCAGGCCCCCGACGCGGCAACGCGGATCCCGGACATCCCGGGCAAGCCCACCTCCGCGTCCCGTACGACCCTCAGCCACATCATGACCCACAACGACACCAACCTGCTGGGCACGGTGCACGGCGGAGTGATCATGAAGCTGGTCGACGACGCCGCGGGCGCCGTCGCCGGACGGCACTCCGGAGGGCCTGCCGTCACCGCCTCCATGGACGAGATGGCCTTCCTGGAACCGGTCCGCGTCGGTGACCTGGTCCATGTGAAGGCCCAGGTCAACTGGACCGGACGGACCTCGATGGAGGTCGGGGTGCGGGTACTGGCCGAGCGCTGGAACGAGTCCGCGCCGCCCACCCAGGTCGGCTCGGCGTACCTCGTCTTCGCGGCCGTCGACGCCGACGGCAAGCCGCGCCGGGTGCCGCCGGTGATACCGGAGACCGAGCGGGACAGGCGCCGCTACCAGGAGGCCCAGATCCGCCGCGCCCACCGCCTGGCCCGCCGCCGGGCGATCGTGGAACTGCGGGAGAAGCGGGCCGCCGAGGGCTTCGAGGACTAGTCCGCGGACGGGACGGGGCTCAGGAGCAGCCCACCTGGTCGCCCCGCACCACCCCGAACTCGCCCCGCCCCGGGTCCTGCGCCCGCACTTCGCGGACCTCTTCGAAGTCGGCGCCCGCGATCACCTTCAGGGTGGCGCCCTGGCCCTCCACCGCGCGCAGCTCGCTGCCGGGAAGGGCCGCCGCGAGGGACTTCGCGGAGCGGTCCCAGCGGGGGTCGTAGGCGACGACCGTCCGCCGCACGTCCTGGTCCGCCGCGTTGACCGGGGCACGGGTGGTGGCGAAGCCGGTCGCCGCCAGCGCGGCGTCCACCCGCCGGCCGAGGCCCGTGGTGCGGGTGCCGTTCTCGACCTGGACGCGGACCTGCCGGGGGTCCACCGGGACGCGGGGCCTCGGGTCGGGGGTGAGGTGCGCGGAGAGCGGCTCGTCCCGGCGCAGCGCGTCGAAGATGCGTCCGGACTTCTCGGCGTCCCACTTCAGCGTCGAGCCGACGCCCTTCACGGAGTGCTTCATGTCGGCGATCGGCACGGTGGTGAACTCGGAGGAGGAGGGCGAGAAGTTCCGCATCGCCCGGCCGAGGGCCAGGAGTTCGCCGGTGCCGAAGCCCTTGTCGGCGCGGACCGAGCCGAGCACCGCCCGGGTCACGTCCCGGAACCTCATCGGGTGCAGCAGGACGCCGGAGGAGGTGACCCGGTCCACCAGGGCCGCCATGAAGTGCTGCTGGCGCCTCATCCGGCTGAGGTCGGAGGTGCCGTCGACGTGCCGGGCGCGGACGTACTGCAGGGCCTGGCCGCCTTCGAGGGTGTGCCGGCCGGCGGGCAGGTCGAGGCCGGTGCGGCTGTCCTTCAGCGGCGCGCCGGTGCAGATCTCGACGCCGCCGACCACGTCCACGGTCTTCATGAAGCTGGTGAAGTCGACCTCCAGGTAGTGGTCGATCTTCACCCGGGTCATCTTCTCGACCGTGCGCACGGTCAGCCCGGGGCCGCCCTCCGCGTACGCCGCGTTCAGCTTGAGCGGGTGCCCCCCGTGCCGCTCGCCGCTGACGCGGTCGGTGTGCGGGGGCGTCACGGCGTACGAGTCGCGGGGCAGGCTGACCACGGTGGCACGGTCGCGGTCCGCCGAGATGTGCACGATCATGATCGTGTCGGTGCAGTGGCAGGGCGTCCCGCCGAGCCGGTACCTCTCCCGCTCCCGGGCGCCGACCCCCTCCCGGCCGTCGGTGCCGACCAGCAGGATGTTCATGCCGTGACCGGCCTCGGGCCGGTTCTTCATGTCGTGGAACGGGTCGACCCGGGCGATGTCCTCGTCGAGGCCGCTCATCACCGCGTGCCCGATCCCCGCGGCGGCGAGCACCACGACCGACAGCGTGATGACGCCGCGCACGGCCCAGTGCGGCTTCCCGCGCGGCGGCGCGGGGGGCCGCGACGGACGCTGCGGTGCGGTGCGGGGCCGGGGGGACCGCGGCGGCGTGGGCAAGGGGGGACACCTCCGGACGACGGCCGTGCGTGGGATCGTGAGCACGGTAGGCCGGTACGATCTGCGGCCCGGTACATCGCCCCCGGCACGCGCGGCGGTGTCCCCCGTTCGCGGTAACGTGAGGGCCCTATGAACGCCAATCCCGACGTGCGGCTCCCCGCCGTTTCCGTGATCATGCCCGTCCTCAACGAGGAGCGGCATCTGCGCGGCGCCGTCCGCGCGATCCTCGCCCAGGAGTACGCCGGCGAGATGGAGGTCGTGATCGCCCTCGGTCCGTCCACGGACCGCACGGACGAGATCGCCGCCGAGCTCGTGGCCGAGGACCCGCGGGTGCGCACCGTGCCCAATCCGACCGGCCGCACCCCGGCCGCCCTCAACGCGGCGATCAAGGCCTCGCGCCACCCGGTCGTGGTCCGCGTCGACGGGCACGGGATGCTCTCCCCGAACTACATCGCGACCGCCGTACGGCTCCTGGAGGAGACCGGCGCGCAGAACGTCGGCGGCATCATGCACGCCGAGGGGGAGAACGACTGGGAGCGCGCCGTCGCGGCCGCGATGACCTCGAAGATAGGAGTGGGCAACGCCGCCTTCCACACCGGCGGCGAGGCCGCCCCCGCCGAGACGGTGTACCTGGGCGTGTTCCGGCGCGAGGCGCTGGAGCAGCAGGGCGGGTACAACGTGGAGTTCATCCGCGCCCAGGACTGGGAGCTGAACTTCCGCATCCGTGAGGCCGGCGGGCTGATCTGGTTCTCGCCGGAGCTGAAGGTGTCGTACCGGCCCCGGCCGAGCGTGCGGGCGCTGGCCAAGCAGTACAAGGACTACGGCCGCTGGCGGCACGTCGTGGCCCGCTACCACGCCGGCTCCATCAACCTGCGCTACCTCGCCCCGCCGGCCGCGGTGTGCGCGATCGCGGCCGGGATCGTGGTGGGCGCCGCGCTGACGCCGTGGGGCTTCGTGGTGCCCGGCGGCTACCTCGCGGCGATCGCACTGGGGTCCGTACCGGCCGGACGGGGACTGCCGCTCAAGGCACGGCTGCAGATCCCGGTGGCGCTGGCCACCATGCACATGTCGTGGGGCTGGGGCTTCCTGACCAGCCCGCGCGCACTGGCGAAGAAGGTCATCGCCTCACGGCGACCCGCCGTCCACGCGGACACGCCGGCCTCCTGACGTCCCCCGCCGCACGCGGGCCCCTTCCCGGCCGGGAAGGGGCTCGTCGCGTTCACGCCCGGGGTGCGCTCACCAGGTGAAGCCCGGGCTGACGTGCATGCACGCCTTGTCGTCGGCCCCGTTGAGCGCCTCCGCCGACTCGGGCGTGGTGTTGTCCTCCTCGGGCACCTCGTACGTCGTCCCCTCGCGCCAGTCGGCGCCCACCACGAGCGTGACGCCGGACACGTCGGTGGACCGCTTCACCGAACTCGCCGGAATGCCGAGGGCGTCGGCGACGCGCCGGGCGTCGCCCTCCAGGTCGGCGCTCGGATACCGCACCACCGTCCGCTTCTCGCTGAGGGCGCCGGTGGTGTCGGCGGTCGCCCCGGTGAAGCCCTTCTCCTCCAGCGCACCGGCGACCGCGCTGGTCCGCCCCGGAACGGCGGCGAGGGTGTCGGTGAGGGTGCCGTTGAGTACCTGTACGGCGATGTCGGCGTCGTCGGCGGCCGGGTCCGCCGGGGCCTTCGGCTCGGCTTTCACCGGCTTCGCGTCCTTGCCGTCGAGGGCGATGTCCTCACGTACCAGGCGGAACAACTTCTCGGCGTCCTCGGTCGGCTCCACGCGGGCGCCCACGTACCGGTTGGGCATCGTGGTCATGGTGATGCGCTTCGGCTCCACCTTGCGCAGCTCGGTGCTCAGGTCGTACAGCTTCTTCACGGTGTCGAGCCCGGGGTCGACGGTGAGCGCCTCGGTCGCCTTCTCGGCCAGCCGGCGCAGTTTGTTGGGGTTGCTCAGGGTGGCGTTCTCCCGCAGCTGCCGGACCAGCGAGTTCATGTACATGTGCTGCGCCTTGGCGCGGGCGAGGTCGCTTCCGTCCTCGAAGCCGTAGCGCGTGCGCAGCCACTGCAGGGCCTGCTCGCCCTTCACCGCATGGGTGCCCTTCTCCAGTTTCAGTCCGGAGCCGTGGCCCTGGCTGTCGCGGGAGTGGATGTTGGCGTCGACGCACACCGGGACACCGCCGACCGCGTCCGCCATGGACACCACGCCCGCGAAGTCGACCATGACGAAGTGGTCGATGTGGATGCCGGTGAGCTCCTGCCAGGTGGCCACGGTGCAGCCGGGGCCGCCGTGCCCGAGGCTCTGGTTGGTCATCGTGCGTCCGTCGCTCGCCGGGTACACCGTCCCGTCGTCCGGGTCGGTGCACTTGGGGATCTCGACCAGGGTGTCGCGCGGCATGCTGACCACGGACATGTTGGACCGGTCGGCGGACAGGTGCACCAGCATCTGCACGTCGGCGAGCGGGGTGGAGCCGAACGTCTCGCGGGCGCCGCCGAGCTTCTGGTTCTCCTCGGAGTCCCGCGCGTCGCTGCCGATGAGCAGGATGTTCAGCGGGGTCTGCCCGGCCGCGTTCGGCGTCGGCTCGGCGACCTTGCTGTCGCCCAGGTTCAGGACGTCCTTCTTGATGTTGTCGTTCAGCTGCCGGTAGTAGAGGTAGCCCGCCCCGGCCGTGCCGGCTATGAGCAGGGCGAGGACCGCGGCGAACCACTTGAGCAGCCGGCGCGCGCGGCGCGGACGGGGACGGTCCGCGCTCTCGCCCTCACCCCCGCTCCCGCTCTCGGACGGACTCTCGTCCGGGTCCACCTCACGTCCGCCGTCACCGAGCGTCTCCGGCGCGGCGTTCCGCGTCACCGTCCTCCCCACCCCTGGCAACCCCTCGCATCGTGAAGCAGGCCCGTCCTGCGTCCTGTTAGACGCACGACGGGCCCGTCAGTTGCCCCGGTGGTCCAACCGACTTCAACAAGTTACGCAAGCTTCCCGCGCCGTCCGCCGGACGGCGGGAACCCCGCGGAAATCCCGGGGAGTCCGGCTACCAGCGGTAGGGCTCGTACACGTCCATGCACGGGTCCGTCTCCGCGGCGTCGAGGGCGTCGGCGCCCTCCGGCAGACCGCCGGCGCCGGACGGCGACCGGTCCGGATAGGCCGTGCCCTCACGCCAGTCCGCGCCGACCACGACCGTGACACCGGAGACGTCGGCGGACTGCCTGACGGAGTCCGCGGGGATGCCGAGCGACTCGGCCACCCGCCGGGCGTCCCCCCGCGAGGCGGCGTCCGGGTAGCGCACGACGGTCCGCTCCTCGGCGAGCGCGCGGGAGGTGTCCGGCGCGGCGCGGGTGAAGCCCTTCGCCACCAGGGACCGGGCGATCGCGCCCGCCCGGCCGCTGACGGGACCGAGGGTCGCGGACCGGGTGGCGTTCCGCACCAGGACGCCGATCTCGCCGTCCGGCGCGGCAGGGTCGGCGGAGGCCTTCGCCCCGCCCTCGTCGCCCTTCCCGGCCTTGTCGCTCCCGCCGGTCCCGTCGCTCTTGTCGCCCTTGCCGTCGAAGGCCACGTCGTCGCGGAGCATGGTCCACATCCGTTCGGCGTCCGCGCCGGCCGTGACCAGGTGGTTGCGGTTCTGCGGGTCCTCGACCGTGGGCAGCGTCGTCATGGTGATGCGGTCCGGCGGCACCGTCCTCAGCTGCATCCCCAGGTCGTACAGCTCCTTCACCGAGCCGATCTCCTCGGAGACCGTCAGCGAGCTGGTTGCCGCCTCGGCCAGGCCCATCAGCCTGCCCGTGTCGGTGAACACGTTCTGGTCCCGCAGGGTGCGGATCATCGAGTTCATGTACATGTGCTGCGCCCGGGCCCGCAGCAGGTCACTGCCCCAGGCGTGCCGGGTGCGCAGCCACTGCAGCGCCCGCTCGCCCTCGACCTTCTCGGAGCCGGCCCTCATCTTCAGGCCGGAACCGCCGGGCACGCCGGGCAGCGGACGGTCCCACACGTTCTGGTTGACGCAGACCTCGACGCCGCCGATGGCGTCGGCCATGCTCACCACACCGGCGAAGTCGATCGTCATCCAGTGGTCGACGTAGACGCCGGTGAGGTTCTGCCAGGTGGCCAGCGTGCAGCCGGGACCGCCGCGGGCCAGCGAGGTGTTGATGATGTCGTTGACCGCCGGATAGGTGTCCCCGGTCCTCGGGTCGGTGCACTCGGGGATGTCGACCCGGGTGTCGCGCGGGATGCTCACCACGGCCGCGCTCTCGCGGTCGGCGGCGAGGTGGATCAGCATCTGCACATCGCCCAGCGGCGGGTTGCCGCGGGTGTCCCGGCCGCCGCCCAGGGCGACGTTCTCGTCGGAGGCGCGGCTGTCGGAGCCGATCAGCAGGATGTTCAGCGGCGTCTGCCCGGCCGCGTTCGGCTCGGCCCTGTATGCCTTGGAGTCACCGCTGCTGCGCTCACCCTTCTCGATGTTGTCGTTCAGATGGTCGTAGTACAGGCGGCCGACGCCGGCCGTTCCGAGTATCAGTACGGACAGGGTCGTCGCCGACCAGCGCAGTGCGCGCCGCCCCCGCCCGCCGTCCGGCCGTCGTCCGCCTCCCGCCCGGCCGTCACCGCCGTGCGGGGCCGGCCCGCCGTCGGAGCGGTTCCCGTCCGGAAGGCCGGGCCGGGACCCCTCCTGCACACCGCTCCGCGTCACCGTCTCCCCCTCGCACCGTGAACGGGCCTGCCCCGCGCCCTCCAGGACGCGGAACAGGCCGCTCAGGTCACTTGGCGCACTTGACCTTGTCCGCCGTGGACTTGTCGATGTCGTCGGGCGCCTTGTCCGGAGTCGTCAGCGAGACACCGGCACCCTTGAAGTCCTTGCCGAGGGTCAGTGTCATCGCGGGCACGCCCTGGGAGTTGGTGACGCTCTCACCGGGCTTCATCGCCGACCCGGACAGGCCCAGGATGTCGGCCAGCCTGCGCGCCTGGTCGGCTTGGTCGGGGGCGTACTCGAGCGTGGTCTTGCTCAGTTCCTCCGGCGCGTTGCCTGCGTTCTCGGACTTCGTGACGCCCTGTTCGACCTGGAGCCAGCCGAGGACCTCCTGGGCGCTGCCGGATTCGGCGCCGCCGTTGAGGATCCGTACGCGGACTTCGGACGCCGGTGCCTTCTCGCCCTTCAGCCGGGCGGCGACGGCGGCCTTCTCCTTCTTTTTCTTCTGCTTGACCTCGGTGAACGACACGTCGTTCTTGATCAGGTCGAAGATCTCCGGTGCCTTGGCCTCGTTGAGGACGACGGTCGCTTTCACCGTCTCCGCGGGGTTGTCCAGCACCGGCACGGTCGTGAAGGTCAGGTTCTTGACGTTGAGCTTGCCCAGTTCCAGGCCGAGGTCCTTGAGCTTGCTGATGCTGTCCAGCTGGGAGTCGACGGTGAGCGCCTTGGTGCCCGCCTCGGCCAGCTTGATCATCTTCGACGGGCTGGTGAGGGTGTCGTTCGACTTCAGCTTCCGCATCAGCGAGCTCAGGAACTGCTGCTGCAGTTCGATCCGGCTCAGGTCGCCGCCCGTGCCGACCGAGTGCCGGGTGCGCACGAACGCCAGCGCCTCCTCGCCCTCGACGGTGTGCGTGCCCGCCGCCAGCTTCAGGTGGGAGTCCGGGTCGTCGATGTCCTTCGCCAGGCACACCTCGACGCCGCCGACCGCCGAGGTCAGCGTCTTCACCGCGTTGAAGTCGGCCACCATGAAGTTGTCCGGCTTGATCCCGGTCAGCTCGGTCACCGTGCGCATGGTGCAGCTGGGGGTACGGCCGCTCTGGCCGAGGCTGGTGTTGAAGCGGACGCCGACGGAGCCCGGGATGATCTCCTGGCTGCCGTCCTCCTGCTCGGTCGGGCAGTCGGGGACGTCGACTATCAGGTCGCGCGGGATGCTGAGCGCGGTCGCGTTCGTACGGTCCTTCGAGACGTGCAGCAGGAGCGTGGTGTCGGCGTGACCGGCGCTGCCCTTGTCGCCGTAGTCGCCGTTGCCCTCGCCGGTGCGCTTGTCGGTGCCGATCAACAGGATGTTGATGGCCTTGTCCTTGCTGAAGCCACCGGTGCTGGCGCCGTCGTCGGAGACGGACTGGATGTTGTCGTTCAGGTGCTCCAGATAGAGGTAACCGGCCGTACCGGCGGCGAGCACCACGAACGCCATCGTGCCGCCGGTCCACAACAGGACCTTCTTCGCCTTCGACTTCTTCTTCGCCGGCCGGCGTCCGCGCCGCCCCGGGGGCGGCTCCTCCGGGGCGCCCCGGCGTCTGCGCTGCGGCGGCACCTCCCGGCCGGGCGCCTCACGGTCCTCCCGCTCCGGCGCCCCGCGGCGGGACCGCTCGGGCGCACGGCCCGATGACGCCGACCGGCCGCGGGTGGTGCCCGTGTCCGGGGGGCGTGGTCCGCGTGGTCCGGGGACCGGCGACTGCGGTGCGGAAGGGCTCAGTCGCAGTTCGTATTCGCCGGTGCTCGGGTTGAGTACCCACTGGTCTGCGGGATCGACGTTCCCCGCCCGCCCACGCTCTTGCGAGTCCACGGTCGCTTGAATCCTCCGTCGGGCCACGCGGCGCCTTTTTCCCCCCGAGGCGCTCGGGTCTCGGTCACACAGTGCGGGACCTCAGGACGGGCCTGGAGGAACGGACGCACCGGAGCGCTCACACTAACGGTCCTGATCGAGTCGTAGCGACGCCGGTGACGAATTCCACGCCTTCACAAGTGGGCAATCCACCCATTTCCCTGGACAAAGGCGCGTGACCCAGAAGAAGGCTTTACCCACAGGTGTCCTCGGCGGCCGTGTTGCCCGAGAACGTCGGCGCGGGAGAAGTCTGACCGGACGGCTTCCCGGATTCCCTTTCCGTCGCCTTCGTGTCACCGTCCGTGTCGACCCGTACGGGTGCGTCCCTGCGCAGACGTGCGAACAGTTCCTCCGCCGCGGGCTGTGCGAGCTGGTCCCGGTCGGCGTTCCCGGCGTACGGCTCCCGCGGAACGGTCAGGAACCGCACGCCTTCCGCGGGGATCTCCCGCAGCCCGCGTGCGAGGTCGTACAGGCTCCGCAGACTGGCCAGCCCCGGATCGGTCGTGAGCGACGAGGTGGCCGCGTCCAGAACGGGATACAGCTTCACCGGATTCAGCAGGACGTCATTGCCGCTCACCTTGTTGACGAGTGCGCCGAGGAAGCGCTGCTGCCGTTCCATGCGGCTGGTGTCGCTGCCGTCACCGAGGGTCTTGCGGGCGCGGACGTAACCGAGCGCCTGCTCCCCGTTCAGCGTGACCCGGCCCGCCGGCAGCTTCAGCTCGGCGTCCTCGTCGTCGACGGGCTCGCGCAGGCACACCTCGACGCCGTCCACCGCGTCGACCATGTCCTTGAAACCGGCGAAGTCGACGACGACGTGGTGGTCGACCCGGATGTCCGTGAGTTTCTCCACCGTCCGGATGGTGCAGGCCGAACCACCCAGCGCGAACGCGGAGTTGAACATGGTGAACACCGGCTCGGAACGCGATCCGTCGGGGCGGCGGCAACCGGGCACGTCCACCATCAGGTCCCGGGGGACGGACACCGCGGTGGCGCCGCGCCGGTCCGCCGACAGGTGCAGCAGGATCACGGTGTCCGAACGCTCGGTCCCCGCGTCCCGCCCGTAGCGGCGGTTCTCGTCCCCGGAGCGCGAGTCCGAGCCGATCAGCAGGATGTTCCGGGCACCCTCGGCGAGCGTGGCCGGGCGCTCCCGCGCGTACCGCGCGAGTTCGGCCGCCGCCGCCTCGTCCGGGGTGATGTTCCCCTCCAGCTCCCTGTACACCACCCACCCGGTGCCCGCGGCGGCGAGCAGCACGAGGGCGACCGCGAGCCCGGTGGCGCACGCCCAGCGCCGCCGACGGCGCCGGGCCCGCCCCCGCCCGCTCGCCGAGGACCCGGCCCCCGGGCCGAGGACGCGCCTGCCTCCCGGTTGCGCGGAGGACGCGCCTGCGGAGTCGCTCATGACCGGGTCCACCCCTCACTGCGTACGGCGTCTGGTGGTGCCGCTGCGTACGACGATGACGCGGAAGGGGGACGCGGGGCGGGTGGTGGTGCGCCGGACGGGGGAGGGGGAGGACGGGCGGGGGTGTGAGGGGCCGGTTCCGGTGGGGGGCCTTGCGGGGGCTTTCGCGGTGTGGTGGGCGGTGTCCTTGCGGGGGCCTTCGCGGCGCGGTGGGTGGTGTCCTTCCTGGGCTTTCGCGACGCGGTGGACGGCGGTGCCGTCACCGGGCGATGACCGTCACCCGTTCGCTCTCCACCCGCTTGTCCAGGGCGTCGCCCCCCAGACGGTCCAGGTTCCGGCACAGCACCACGGAACCGCCGGTCGCCAGCGGCCCGTACAGGCCCGTGTTCAGGCCCTCCCACGTGTCGTACGGACGCCCCGACAGGATCCGCGAGCCGGGCCCGGTCAGACCGAGCTCCGGCGCCTCGGCCCGGGCCCGCTCGACCACCTCCGCCCCGGTGAACTCCCGGCCCGCCACGATCAGCGCCGGCGCCTCGGGATCGACGGGCGCGTACGGCACGAAGCGGTCACCCTGCCCCGGCACCTCGACGGCGTAGTCGGCGAAGCCCTCCGGCGGCTGCGGGAAATGCCCGCCGAGCGGCCTGAGCGCCAGCGCGATCCGGGACCCCGGGCAGGCACGCGCGGCCTCCAGCGACTCCGGCTCCGGACCGCTCACGGCCACGTCCGCCGCCGCCGGGTCCCCGGCCACGTCCGCGACAGCGCCCACCGACGCGCACGCCAGCAGCCAGACCGCCGTCTGCCAGTGCGCGGGCAGCAGCAGGGCCACCCGGTCACCGGGTTCCACGGACAGTTCGTCCTGGAGGAGGTTGGCGGTCTTGGCCACCCAATTGGCGAAGGTGGCCACGGACAATTCGACGCGTTCGCCCGTGGCGTCGTCGTAGAAGGTCACCAGGGGGCGTCCCGGGTCCGCGGCGAGCGCGGAACCCAGCAGGTCGGCAGGGGTGCGGTCGGTGGCGTTCACCCACGCAAGCGTACGCGGACCCGTCCGCGCGCACCGCCTGCCGGGGGCACCGGTTCGGGGGAACCGGCTCCGACAGGTCGTCACATCCCCGATGGACAGATTTGTCTGACTGTGTCCAAGCTCAGGGGCATGCGTGGAATTCTTGCTTCCTCAGTCGGTGCCACCTGCGCCGCCGCCCTGGCCCTCCCGCTCGCCCCGCCCGCCACCGCGGCGGAGGCGGGACCGGAGCCGACGGCAGGAGCGGCCACGCGCGCAGCGGGGACGGCCCGGCCCGACGTGCCCGGCAGCACCCAGTCGCTGTCCCTGGGACCCCTCACCCGTGACCGTGCCTCCGGCGCCGCCGTCCTCGGCCTCGCCCCGCGGACGGTACGGCCCTTCTCCCTCCTCGGCGTCGTCTGGGACGACCCCGCCGCCGAACTCCACGGCCGCGTCCGGGTCCGCACCCGGGCGGCGGACACCGGCGCCTGGTCCGACTGGCGGGACGTCGAGACGCACCACGCCGACCACGCGGCCGGCCCGGGCCGCGCGAAGGACGCCGCGGACAGGGTCCGCGGCGCCACGGCGCCGCTGTGGGTGGGGGAGTCGGACGGGGTGGAGATCCGGGTGCAGCCGGAGCCCGGTGAGGAGGAGAGCGCGGGGGCCGGGGCGGATGGGTTCGGGGTCGGTGAGTTCTGGGCCGGCGACCACTCGGTACTGCCCTCCGGTCTGCGGCTCGAACTCGTCGATCCGGGCGACGAGGCCCCGGAGGAACCGCGCACCGGCGTCATGAGCGCCGAGGCGACCGCCGCCTCCGAGGCCAACTCCGCACTCGCACCGCTCGGCGCACTGGAGATCCCCGCACTGGACGGCGAGCGGACCCGGCAGGAGTACCTCACCCTGCACGGCGCCGAACTGACCGAGCAGCAGCGGGCCGAGCCGTACATCGGGCCGCGCCCCGCCATCGTCACCCGGCGTGGCTGGGGGGCCGACGAGAGCCTGCGGGAGAAGCGGTTCGTGTACACCGGCAAGGTCAAGGCGGCCTTCGTGCACCACACCGCCTCCGGCAACAACTACACGTGCGCGCAGGCCCCTTCGCTCGTCCGTGGGTTCTACCGCTACCACGTGCGGAGCCTGGGCTGGCGGGACGTCGGCTACAACTTCCTCGTCGACAAGTGCGGCAGGATCTACGAGGGCCGGGCCGGGGGAGTGGCGAAGCCGGTCAAGGGAGCCCACACCATGGGCTTCAACGCCGGCACCACGGGCATCGCGGTGATCGGTTCCTACGGCTCCGAGAAGCCGTCCTCCTCCGCCGTGAAGGCCGTCGCCCGGCTCACCGCGTGGAAACTCGGACTGCACGGGATGAATCCGCGCGCCAAGACATATCTGAAGTCCGCCGGTGGCAATCTCTACCGAAAAGGCAAGAAGGTACGACTGAACGTGATCTCCGGTCACCGGGACGGGTTCAACACCTCGTGCCCAGGGGGGAAGCTCTACAAGAAGCTCGGCACCGCGCGCTCCACGGCGGCCCGCTACCAGGGCCGCTGAGGCGGGCCGGGCGCTCCTTCCTGCCGGAGCCGGTCTGCATACACTGGCCGGCCGAAAGACAGTTCGGCCGGTCCCGGCAGGAAGCAGAGACGACAGGTGACAGAAGCGATCCTCCTGGTCGGCGGCAAGGGCACGCGGCTGCGACCGCTCACGGTGCACACGCCCAAGCCCATGGTCCCGGCGGCCGGGGTGCCCTTCCTCACGCACCAGCTCGCGAGAGCGAGAGCGGCGGGCGTCGAGCACATCGTCCTGGCCACGTCCTACCTGGCCGAGGTCTTCGAGCCGTACTTCGGCGACGGGGCGGCCCTGGGGCTGCACCTCGAGTACATGACGGAGGAGGAACCGCTCGGCACGGGCGGTGCGATCCGCAACGCCGCGTCCCGGCTGCACTCGGGGCCGGACGAGCCGGTGCTGGTCTTCAACGGGGACATCCTGACGGGGCTGGACATCCAGGCGCTGGTGCGCACCCACGAGACGACCGGCGCGGACGTCTCGCTGCACCTGACGAAGGTGACGGACCCGCGGGCGTACGGGCTGGTGCCGACGGACGAGTCGGGGCGGGTGCGGGCGTTCCTGGAGAAGCCGCAGACGCCGGAGGAGATCGTCACCGACCAGATCAACGCGGGGGCGTACGTCTTCCGCCGGTCGGTGATCGACACGATCCCGGCGGGGCGGGTGGTGTCGGTGGAGCGGGAGACGTTCCCGGGGCTGCTGGCGGCGGGGGCGCATCTGCAGGGGATGGTCGACTCCACGTACTGGCTGGACCTGGGGACCCCGGCGGCCTTCGTACGGGGGTCGGCGGACCTGGTGCTGGGCCGTGCGCCGTCGCCGGCGGTGCCCGGGCGCTGCGGGGACCGGCTGGTGCTGCCCACGGCGACCGTGGCACCGGACGCGAAGCTGGCGGGCGGGACGGTGGTGGGCGAGGGCGCGTTCGTGGCGGAGGGCGCGCGCGTCTTCGGCAGCACGATCCTGTCGGGGGCGGTGATCGAGC
This sequence comes from Streptomyces sp. NPDC018964, assembly GCF_044390325.1. NCBI lineage: Bacteria > Bacillati > Actinomycetota > Actinomycetes > Kitasatosporales > Streptomycetaceae > Streptomyces > Streptomyces sp. NPDC018964. Next base: position 25,219 of record NZ_JBIRYZ010000039.1, on the reverse strand, counting down.
CGGGCGCGGTCATCACGGACTCGCTGATCGGTACGCGGGCGCGAGTGGGCGAACGGTCGGTGCTCACCGGCGCGGTCATAGGCGACGGTGCGGTCATCGGCCCCCGCAACGAACTCCGCGAGGGCGCCCGCGTCTGGTGCGACGCGACGATCCCGGCGGGCGCGGTCCGCTTCTCCTCGGACCAGTGACACCCGCGGCGCGGCTGCTCGTCCCGGTGGGGGTGAGGGGCTTGCGCCTGTGGTGTGGCTGTTCGGTCCGGTGGGTGGGTGCCTGCGGCACGGCTTTTGGGCCGGTGGGTGGGGTGCCTGCGGCGCATCGTTCGGTTCGGTGGGGGCGGGTGTAGCGCCCATGGTCGGTGGGTGGGTCGGGGCCGTGTCGGGGGTGTCCGTCCTCGGACCGGCGCGGATCACGTTTCCCGGTGAGGTCGGGGGTGCGGACGCGCCGGCCACTGCGGGCGGCCACCCCCGCCCCGTCCCCTTCCCGCCGTACGCGCCTGACGGCCGCTCCCCGCGTCAGCCGCGGGCAGTCGTGCCTCCCCCAGTGCCTTAAAGGCCTGGGAGGTACCCCCAGGGCGATGGGGGTCCCCCCGCCCGAGCGCAGCCGAGGGTGGGGGAGGGTGGGCGGTGGGGGTACCTCCCGCTCATGGGGGTCCCCCCGCTCGAGCGGAGTCGAGAGTGGGGGAGAAGTCGAGAGTGGGGGAGGCACCCCGCCAGCGCCGGGCCGCGCGAACACCCCCCGGCCCACCCCCACGCCGGGGCACCCGCAAGGTGCCGGGCCGTGCAACCCCCGGCACACACCAGGCACGGGGCACCCCGTAACGCGCACCGGGGCCACGCCCCAGAACACCGGGCCCGGCCCACTCTCAAAGCCGCCCGATGTCCCCGTACGGCATCCGCGGCGCCCGCCGCCCCGGCACCCTCCCGCTCAGCAGAATCAACCGCGCGGCCCGATGCCGCTGCCCCGCATACGGCTCCAGCAGCGACAGCATCACCGCGTCATCCGCGTACCGGTCCCCCGCGAGCGCCCACCCCACGATCCCCGGCAGATGCAGATCCCCCACGGTCACCGCGTCCACCGCCCCATGACTGCGCTGCACCGTCTCCGCCGACGTCCACGGCCCGATCCCCGACACCAGCTCCAACCGCGCCTGCGCTTCAACTGCGGGCATCCCCACCGCCTCCTCCAGCCGCGCGGCGACCCGCACCGCCCGCAGGACCGTCGACGCCCGCTTGTCGTCGACCCCGGCCCGGTGCCAGTCCCAGGAGGGAATCAGCGCCCACGTCCGCGGCGCGGGCATCACCGACATCCGCTCCGGCGCGGGTCCGGGCGCCGGCTCCCCGTACTTCCGTACCAGCAGCCGCCACGCCCGGTACGCCTCCCCCGTGGTGACCTTCTGCTCCAGAATCGACGGAATCAGCGACTCCAGCACCAGCCCGGTCCGCGTCAGCCGCAGTCCCGGGCGCCGGTGCCGGGTCAGCGCCAGCAGCCTGTGCCGGGGCACGAAGGCGGACGGGTCGTCGGCGGCACCGAGCATCTCCGGCAGCTTGTCCAGGAGCCAGTCGGCGCCCGGACCCCACGCCTCGCCCCTGATCCCGCCGGAACGCCCCGTCACCCGGAGCGTCCCCGGACCCGCCGGCGTCAGGCTGGTCCGCCACACGGAACCGTCCGGCAGCGCCCGGAACGTCGGATCGCCCGGTCCCCGCCGCAGCGGCCCGAGGACCAGCCCGAGGTCCAGGGGGCCCTCCGGCACCCACGTCCGTACGCGGGCCGGAGCCGGTGCCCGGCGGGGGGTTCCCGCGGGCACGGCGACATGCCCGCCGCGCACTGTCGTACGAGTCGGGCGGGGAGCGAAACGTCCTGCCACGGGAGCTCCCGGGGGTGGAGGTGAAGCGGGGCCGCTACGAGGGTAGGCGCACGCTCACCGCACCTCGATGAAACCGCCCGCGTCCCGCTCCGGCCGCGGACGCGGATCCTCCGCCGGGTGGCCGACCGCCACCGCGCCCATCGGGTCCCAGTCCGCCGGCAGGTCCAGGACCTCGCGGACCACCTCGCGGCAGAACATCGTCGACGACACCCATGCCGAGCCCAGCCGCTCCCCGGCCAGCGCGACCAGGAGGTTCTGCACGCCGGCGCCCGCGGCGACCACGAACATCTCCCGCTCCGCGCCGTCCCGCCGCGTGTCCCCGTAGGTGTGCGAGCCGTCCATGACCAGGCAGGGGACGACCAGGTACGGCGCGTTGCGCAGGACGTCGCCGCGGCGGACGCGCCTGGCGATCGACTCCTCCGTCTTTCCGTCGCGGCGCAGGTCCGCGATCCACGCCTCGCGCATGGCGTCCAGCAGACGGGTGCGGGATCCGGGCGACTCCAGCAGCACGAACCGCCACGGCGTGGTGTGGTGCGGGGCCGGCGCCGTGACCGCGGCGGCCACCGCGCGGCGTACGGCTCCGGGGTCGACCGGCTCGTCCGTGAAGGCCCGCACCGTACGGCGCTGGGTCACCGCCTGGCGTACCGCCTCGGACGTGCCGAGGCGGAACATGTCGTCGCGTGCGCCGCGGACCAGTGCCCGCGCGCCCTCGCCGTCGTCGGCCGCCACCAGGTGCGGCAGTCCGCGGACCACGGCCACCGGCAGGCCGGACGCCTTGCCCTTGACCAGGTCGCCCGCCGCGGCGAGTTCGTCGGCCGTGGCGACGACGGTGGCGGTGAGCGGATTGCCGTACGCGTCGGTGCCGCCGCGCAGGTCGTCCAGTACCCGGACGCCCGCCGCGCCGATCGCGACATCGGTGAGCCCGGCGCGCCAGGGGCGGCCGAAGGTGTCCGTGACGATCACGCCGACCTCGACGCCGAGGGCGTCGCGCAGGCCCGCGCGGATCGCCCGCGCGGACGCGTCCGGGTCCTCGGGCAGCAGCAGGACCGTACCGGCGGGGGTGTTGGAGGCGTCGACTCCGGCCGCGGCCATGACCAGGCCCTGCCGGTTCTCGACGATGCGCAGCGTGCCGCGCCGGGCCACCACGCGCACCGTCTCCGCGTCGATCGCGGCCTCCCGGTCCGCCGCCTCGACGATCCGGCCCTCCGCCTTGGAGACGATCTTCGAGGTGACGAGGAGGACGTCGCCGTCGGCCAGGTCCGGTGCGGCGGCCGCGATCAGCTTGGCCAGGTCGTCGCCCTCGCGGATCTCGGGCAGGCCCGCCACGGGCCGGACCCGGTAGCCCGTGCCGCTCATACCGCCCGGACCTCCTCCGCCAGCGTCAGCGCCTCCCGCGCCATCTGAGCGGCCGCGTCGACGTCGGTCATCATCAGCGGCACGGCCCGGCAGCGGATCCCGGCCGCCTCGACCCGCTCCACACAGCCCGCGTCGACCGTGTCGACCAGCCAGCCGTCCAGCAGGCCCGAGCCGTAGTGCTCGGCCACCGCCGGGGCCGTGGACTCCACGCCGACCGCCGCGAGCACCTTGTCGGCCATGCCGCGCACGGGCGCGTCCCCGACGATCGGCGACAGGCCGACCACCGGTACGCCCGCGTCGGCGATCGCCTCCCGGATGCCGGGGACGGCGAGGATGGTGCCGACGGAGACCACGGGGTTGGACGGCGGGAAGAGGATCACGTCGGCCCCGCCGATCGCCTCCAGGACGCCCGGCGCCGGCTTCGCCTGCTCCGCGCCGACCGGTACGACCGCCTCGGCGGGGACGGAGGCACGCAGGCGTACCCAGTACTCCTGGAAGTGGACCGCCTTGCGCTCGCCCTCCAGCTCCACGGCCACGTGCGTCTCCACGCGGTCGTCGGTCATCGGGATGAGGCGCACGCCGGGCTTCCAGCGGTCGCAGAGCGCCTCGGTCACCGCGCTGAGCGGGAATCCGGCGCCGAGCATCTGCGTCCGCACGATGTGCGTGGCGAAGTCCCGGTCGCCGAGCCCGAACCACTCCGGGCCGACACCGTACGCCGCGAGCTCCTCCTTGAGGCGGAAGGTCTCGTCGGCCCGCCCCCAGCCCTGCTCCTCGTCGATGCCGCCACCGAGTGTGTACATCACCGTGTCGAGGTCCGGGCAGACCTTCAGCCCGAAGAGGTGGATGTCGTCCCCGGTGTTGCCGATGACCGTGATGTCCGCGTCCGGCACGGCCCGCTTCAGACCGCGCAGGAAACGGGCACCGCCGATGCCGCCTGCCAGAACCACAATGCGCATGGGGCCATCCTCGCAGGCCGCTACGACATCGCGTCAGGCAGTCACCGGGCCGGGTGCGGTGCGCGCCTCGCAGTGGGGGGTGGTGTGCATGGGCATCTCGGTCAGGCCCGGGTAGTAGACGTGCAGGCTGACCGCGGGTTCCAGCGCGTCGTTGACGACCTCGTGCACGTAGCCCGGCGCGAACACGCGCTGCGCTCCGGGCGTCAACGCGCGCGTGCCGCGTTCGGTGCGCTCGGTCAGCGTGCCGTCCAGGACGGTGAGCACGCCGGAGGAGCGGCCGTGGTCGTGCGGTCCGCTGCCCTGCCCGGGCACCCAGGACAGCAGCCACACCTCGTAGCCGGGGCCGGTGCGCAGCCGGTGGTACCAGCGGCTGGTGGCGTCGTACTCGACGAGGTGCTCCCACTGGGAGCGGTCGGCGGCGATGGAGCGGGCCAGGCCGGCGAACTCGGCGACGGTGGCCGGGTGCTCGCGCGGGGGCTGGAGCAGGTGCGGGACTTCGAGGATGTCGCCGGCGATCTGGAGGTCGCTGTCGCTGTTCATGGATGCGGAGGTTCCTTGGCGGAGAAGCGGTGGGGGTGAGGGTGTCGCGTCGCGTGCGCCCGGGTCGCGGGCGGCGGCGAGGGGGCCCCGGTGGGAGCGGAGGAGAAGGAGGCCGGACGGTGGCCCGGCGGGGCTGGAGCTACGGGAGGGAGCTCAACAGCCGGAACAGCGACAGCTACAGCGAGCGCGGGCAGCACCGAGGAACCCGGCGGAGCGGGTCGAGGTGAGTGCCGAATTCGCGAGCATGCCCACTAGGACAGCGGTTCACTCCTCCACATGTCAACTCGACACCCGGTATGTGGGACATGGTTCACCTCATCCGGTTCATCTCCCAGGTGAAAGGTTTGCTCAGCCGTTTCCCGGGACACATGGTGCCCACGACCGGGCGCCCGCACGCCGTTGCGATCCCGTGATCCGACTGTGATCCGGTTCGCTCCGGTGCGGGGGTCGGAACGAGATCGATTCCCCGGGCGTCCTCCCCTCGGAGGGTCCGTGCGGGGGAGGGGGTCCTCGGGGGCACGCAGGTGTGTCAAGGTTTAGGACGATTTGAACACTTTCGGCTTGGGCTTGGTTCCGCAGAGTGAATAAGGGGCCCAATAGCAGATCTCGGCTTGACTCGCCCGGAGCAGCACACTTGTAATTTCACTCGTGTCGTTCAGCCGGGATCGGTAACGGCTGGATCACGGGGACGCGAAGGACGGACGAGGGGCGCACATGACCGAGCTGGTGCAGCAACTGCTGGTCGACGACGCGGACGAGGAGCTCGGCTGGCAGGAGCGCGCGCTCTGCGCCCAGACCGACCCCGAGTCGTTCTTCCCCGAGAAGGGCGGCTCGACCCGGGAGGCGAAGAAGGTCTGCCTGGCGTGCGAGGTCCGCTCCGAGTGCCTCGAGTACGCCCTCGCCAACGACGAACGCTTCGGCATCTGGGGAGGCCTGTCCGAGCGCGAACGCCGCCGGCTCAAGAAGGCCGCCGTCTGACGGACGGCGCCTCACCGCTGTACGCGCTTTCCCCCGTCGTGCGCGTACACCGTGCCGATCGAGGACCGGGACGGCGCACGGGCCGCCGCGCCCGGCCGTGTCGATCCGGGCCGGGGCCGATCCGGCCGGTCGTCGGTTGCCGGTCATAGGTCGTGGGAGTCCCGCCGGGGTGCTGATCCGCAGGCGGTGCGAGCCGTGCGTCCCCCCCCCCCCCGCTCCGGCCGGGGGAGGATCCAATGCGTACATACGTCACTTCCCAGGCCCGTCGCAGGTGGGTTGTCCACAGGCGGCGGGCCGTCGTGCTGCCCAGCCGATAGTGTGGTCGCTCGTCCGAGACGCCCCGCTGCCCCCATCGGGCACAGGCGTTCCCCCAGACCACCGAACCGGGGCCCGTACCTCGATGTCCGTGCACAGCCACACGGCAGCCCGGCAAGACCTCGCTGCCACACCTGAGTTCCCGCGTCACGTGGTGACCGCGGTCCTCGTCTCCCACGACGGCGCCCGCTGGCTGCCCGACGCGCTCGCCGGGCTGCTAGGCCAGGAGCGCCCCGTCCAGTTCGCCATGGGTGCCGACACCGGCAGCGCGGACGACTCCGCCCGGCTGGTCACCGAGGCCCTCGGCGACGACCACGTGCTGCACCTCGCCCGGCGCACCGGCTTCGGCCAGGCGGTCGAGGAGTGCCACCGCGGCGCCCCGCACCTCACGCCGGACGACCTGCCGTACCTGAAGCGGCCGAGCGGTTGGGACCCGGTCAGCCGCAGCTGGCGCGACGACGCCTACGACCTGCCGGACCTCCCGCACGGGGAGCCGGTGCAGTGGCTGTGGCTGCTGCACGACGACTGCGCGCCCGAACCCGACGCGCTGGCCCAGCTGCTGCGCGTCGTGGAGAACGAGTACGAGCTCGGCCGTGACGACGTCGCCGTCGTCGGCCCCAAGCTCCGCGGCTGGTACGACCGCAGGCAGCTGCTCGAGGTCGGCGTCTCCATCGCCAACTCCGGCCGCCGCTGGACCGGCCTGGACCGCCGCGAACAGGACCAGGGCCAGCACGACCACGTACGGCCCGTGCTGTCGGTGTCCACCGCCGGCATGCTGGTCCGCCGCGACGTCTTCGACCGGCTCGGCGGGTTCGACCGGCACCTGCCCCTCATGCGCGACGACGTCGACCTGTGCTGGCGCGCCCACTCCGCCGGGTACCGGGTCCTGGTCGCCCCCGAGGCGGTCGTCCGGCACGCCGAGGCCGCCTCCCGCGAGCGCCGCACCGTCGACTGCGTGGGCCGCACCGCCGCCTCCCCGCACAAGGTGGACAAGGCGGGCGCCGTCTACACCCTGCTCGTCAACGCCCGTACGGCCGCCCTGCCCTGGGTGCTGCTCCGGGTCGTCCTCGGCACCCTGCTGCGCACCCTCGCCTACCTCGTCGGCAAGGTCCCCGGACAGGCCGTCGACGAGATCCGCGGCCTCATGGGCACCCTGCTGCGGCCCGAACGGATCCTCGCCGGACGGCGCCACCGCGGCAGCCCGCAGACCGACAAGGGCGAGATGCGGCCGCTGTTCCCGCCGCCCGGCGCGACCGTCCGCGTCACCGTGGAACAGGTCGCGAGCGGCCTCGTCGGCCGCTCCGACCCCGAGGCCGCCTCCGGCGCGGGACGCCACGGTGGCGCCGTCGAGTCCGGACCCGGCGGCGACGACGCCGACTTCCTGGAGGTCGAGCAGTTCGCCCGGCTCAAGCGCATCGCCCGCAAGCCGGGGCCGGTGCTCTTCCTGGTGCTGCTGCTCGTCTCCCTGGCGGCCTGCCGCCAGCTCCTCGGCGGCGGCGCGCTCGCGGGCGGCGCCCTGCTCCCCGCACCCGCCGGCGCCGGTGAGCTGTGGGCCCGCTACACCGACGCCTGGCACACCGTGGGCGCCGGCGGCACCGGCTCCGCGCCGCCCTACCTGGCGATCGTCGCGGCCTTCGCCTCCCTCCTGCTCGGCTCCACCGGCCTCGCCGTCACGATCCTCCTGGTCTGCTCGGTACCGCTGGCCGGCCTCACCGCGTACTTCGCCTCCCGCCCGCTCGTCGAGTCCCGGCTGCTGCGCGCGTGGGCGGCCGTCGCCTACGCCTTCCTGCCCGCCGCGACCGGCGCCCTGGCCGGCGGCCGCATCGGCACCGCCGTACTCGCCGTGCTGCTGCCGCTGGTCGCCCGCGCGGGCACCGCCGCGAGCGGCCTCACGAAACCCGAGGGCACCCGCGGCAGCTGGCGCGCCACCTGGGCGTACGCCCTGCTGCTGACGGTCACCACGGCGTTCACCCCGATCGTGTGGCCCATCGCCGTCGTCCTCGGCGTCGGCGTACTGGCCCTGCGCAGAAGCGACATCCCGGCCTACGGCCTGCGCTTCCTGGCCCAGCTGGGCACCCCCCTGCTGGTCCTCGCCCCGTGGTCGCTCTCCCTCCTCCCGCTCGGCTTCTTCCGCGAAGCGGGCCTGGAGTACGGCACCTCCGCCGCCTCCGCCCTCGATCTGCTCGGCGCGAGCCCGGGCGGCCCGGGCACCGTCGGCGGCCTGGTGCTCATCGGCCTGGTGCTCGCCGCACTCGCGGCCCTGCTCCGCTCCGAACGCCGGACGGCGATCCTCACCGCGTGGGCGGCCGCCCTGGTGGGCCTCGTCTTCGCGGTCCTGTCCAACAGTTCCGCCTGGGCGGGCCCCGCGACCCTCGTCTACGGCATCGCCGTCCTGGCCGCCGCCACGCTCGGCGCCGACGGGGCACGCGCGCGCGTCGCCGAGCAGAGCTTCGGCTGGCGCCAGCCGGTCGCCGCGCTGATCGCCCTCGCCTGCGCGGTCGGCCCGCTGGTCGCCGTCGCCGGCTGGATGATCCGCGGCGCCGACGGGCCCGTGGAGCGGCGCGACCCCGTCCAGGTGCCCGCGTTCGTCGCCGAGGAGAGCGGCACCCGGGACCAGGCGCGCACCCTCGTCCTCGACAGCGACTCCACCGCACAGGTCGGCTACGTCCTGGTCCGCGGCTCCGGTGTCCGCATGGGCGACGCGGAGATCGCCGCGGTGGACGGCGAGAACACCGGGCTCGACAAGGTCGTCGCCAACCTCGTCGCCGGCTCCGGCGCCGACCAGGCCGACCAGCTCGGCGGCTTCGCCGTCCGCTACGTCCTCGTCCACCCGGGCGCGCCGCGCGAGGTCACCCGCGTCCTGGACGCCACCCCGGGCCTGTCCCGGCTCAGTCAGCGGGAGGGCGGCGCGCTGTGGCGGGTGGACCGGCAGGTCTCCCGCGCGAGCATCGTCCCCGCCGAGGGCGAAGGCGCCGAGCCCGTGCCCGTCGCCGCCGGACCGGTCGACATCCACACCAAGATCCCGAACGGCGCGGAGGGCCGCGTCCTCCGCCTCGCCGACACCGCCGCCGACGGCTGGACCGCCACCCTCGACGGAAAGCCGCTGACCCGCGTCACGGTCGACGGCTGGGCCCAGGGCTTCCGGCTCCCCGCCTCCGGCGGCACGCTGGACGTCACCTACGACGACCCGGTCGCCCGCACCGCCTGGCTGTGGGCCCAGGGCCTGCTCGCCGTCGTCCTCGTCGTCATGGCCCTGCCGGGCCGCCGCCGCGACATCGACGACGACCTGCCCGAGGAGCCGGCCGTCCCCGCCGAGGCCATGGCCGGCGAGGGCCGCCGCGCCCGCCGCCTGCGCGCCCAGGCCGAGGCCGAGGCGGAGTCCGCCGCCGAAGCGGAGTCGGCCGCCGAGGGACCGGGCGTGGACGAGGACTTCCCCGCCCCGCCCGAGCAGCCGCCCGCTCCCGTCCCGCACCAGCCCGACCACAGCGACTGGGACGCGGCGGCGCAGTACCCGAACGCCTATCCGGACGAGCAGTACCAGCAGTATCCGGCGGACGCCTACGGCGGGCCCTACCAGGCCGAGGCCTACCCCCAGGGCGGCGAGTACGACCCGTACGCCTACGGCACCCAGCAGTCGCCGTACGACCAGACCTACGCGCAGGGCTACGACCAGAACTACACCCAGGGCTACGACACCTCGTACGACCCCCACGGCACGGGCAGTGAGCGTCCCGACGGGAGCCAGCAGTGAACCGCACCACCCTGTCCCTGATCGCGGGCGTGACCGCGCTCGCCGCCGTCACCGGCTTCGCCGCGGTGTCCTCACCGGACGCCCGGACCACGGACGGGACGGCGGAGGCGGCGGCCCACCTCCCCGTGGAACGCACGAGCCTGGTGTGCCCCCCGCCCAGCACCTCCGACCTGGCCGAGACGACGTACACGTCCTTCACCCCGGTCACGAAGGGCGCGCAGGCCGAAGGCAAGGCCGAACTCCGACCCGCCACGGAGCAGAAGCAGGACGAGCCGAAAACCGGGGACGACAAGGACACCAAGTCCGAGAATCCCCTCCTGAAGCCCGAGGACCCCGGCAAGCCGGTCACCGGGGAGACGACCGGCGGCGAGTCCCCCGCCCTCCTCGGCACCGCCGAAGGCCGCTTCGCGCCGGGCTGGACGGTGCAGGAGACGACCACGGTCACCGCGGGCACGGGCCGGGGCATGCACGGCGTCACCTGCACGGCCCCGGACACGGAGTTCTGGTTCCCCGGCGCGAGCACCGACGCCGACCGCACCGACTACGTCCATCTGACCAACCCCGACGACTCGGCGGCGGTCGTGGACATCGAGCTCTACGGCAAGGACGGTGCGCTCAAGACGACGGTGGGGGAGGACGTCACGGTCCAGCCGAACTCCGCCGAGCCGGTCCTGCTCTCGACGCTCACCGACGAGAAGCAGACCGACGTGACCGTGCACGTGGTGGTCCGCAGCGGCCGGGTCGGCGCCGCCGTGCAGGCCCTGGACACCAAGCTGGGCGGCGACTGGCTGTCCGCGTCGACCGACCCGTCCGGCAGCCTGGTCCTGCCCGGCATCCCGAAGGACGCCACCGCGGTACGCCTGGTCGCCTTCGCCCCCGGTGACGCCGACGTCGACCTGAAGGTGCGCCTCGCCTCCCCCTCCGGCCTGATCACCCCGGCCGGCCACGACACCCTCCACGTGAAGGGCGGCATGACGACGGCCGTCGACCTGGACGACATCACGCGCGGTGAGGCGGGCTCCCTGGTCCTGACGGCGGCGGACGACTCCGTCCCGGTCGTGGCGGCGGCACGGGTGCTGCGCGGCGAGGGCGACGACCAGGAGTCGGCCTTCGTCCCGGCCGCACGACCGGTCGGCACGCGTGCCACGTCCGTGGCCAACACGGCCAAGGGCACGACGCTCTCGGTGACGGCTCCGGGGGGCACGGCGAAGGTCGAGGTCACGGCCTCGGCGGGTACCGAGGGCGGTACGGAGGTCTCGAAGACGTACACGATCAAGTCGGGCACGACGCAGGACATCGAGGCCCCGGTGCCGGAGGGAGCGAAGGGCACGTACGCCCTCACGGTGGAACCCCGCTCGGGCGCACCGGTCTACGCGTCCCGGACGCTGACGGCGACGGAGAACGGCGTCCCGTTCTTCACCGTCCAGCCCCTCCCGGACGACCGGGGCACGGTCGCGGTGCCGAAGTCGACCGAGGACCTGTCGATCCTGCAGAAGTGACCGCACACCGGGAGCGGCCCGAACGCGCCGCTCCCGCTCGAGCGAAGCCGGGAGCAGGGGAGAAGCCGGGAGCAGGGGAGGCACCCCGCCGACGCCGGGCCGCGGGTCACCCCCGGCCCGCCCCGACACGCGGCACGTCACAGGCGCCGGGTGCGCGGCCCCACGCGCATCCGCGCCCGCGCACAACCCCCGGTCAGTCCTCCCCGTACCGCGGATCCACCGTCTCCGGCGTCAGCCCCAGCAACTCCGCCACCTGCTCGACCACGACCTCGTGCACGAGAGCCGCCCGCTCGTCCCGCCCCTTGGTACGGATCTCCACCGGCCGCCGGTACACCACCACCCGCGCCGGCCGCCCCTCACGAGCGGCCACGGTCCCGCCCAGCGGCACCGGCTCATCGCTCCAGGAGCTCCCGTCCAGCCGCGGCACGTCCAGCACCAGGAAATCGATGTCGGCCAACTGCGGCCACCGTCGCTCCAGCCGCTCCACGGAGTCCTGCACGAGATCCGCGAACGTCTCCGCACGGCTCGCGGCGAGCGGCACCTGGGGAGGCGCGATCGGGCCGCGCATGCCCCGGCCGTGGCGGTCACGACGTCGGGGCCCGGGGCCGGGTCCGGCGGCACGGGGTGTCACAGAGCTGTCCATCACTGCGAAGCGTAGTCGTCACGCCGCCACCCCGCCCGATCCCCGCACGCCTTCCGGCCGACCCGCACGGCATGTCACAACATGACCATTCCAGCCAAGGTTGGGATCGATTCCGTATCTCTCCGAGACCGGTGACCTCAAGGTGATTGACGGTATTTGTGTCGACTGGTGACCGAAATCAGTAACGGCGAACCCCCTGACCTCCGCGTCGAACCAGGTCGGCAAGGTACCCCCAAAGGAGCATATGAGACATTTCATACCGCGACACGGTGGAGTGACCTGGTGGAGAGTCGTCGCGGCCCGCTCAAGAGTGCGGTACCGTCCAACATCGTGAGCCCTGTACGTCGCTGTTCGCGCACCGCCTGCGGCCGTCCCGCCGTCGCGACGTTGACGTACGTCTACGCCGACTCGACCGCGGTCCTCGGCCCGCTCGCCACCTACGCCGAACCCCACTGCTACGACCTGTGCGCCGAACACTCCGAGCGCCTCACCGCGCCGCGCGGCTGGGAGGTCGTCCGTCTGCTCGACGGTTCGGCCCCGGCCCAGCCCAGCGGGGACGACCTGGAAGCGCTTGCGAACGCGGTGCGCGAGGCGGCCCGTCCGCAGGAGCGGGCGGCGGGAGCGGGCGGCGGGTCCCGCACCGCGGACCCCATGGAGGTCGCACGCCGCGGCCACCTGCGCGTACTTCGCTCCCCGGACAACTGACCGGGGCGATCCCGCTCCCCGCACCCCGGGTGCCGCACGAACCCCCGCACGCCCATTGACGCGTCCTTGTCGCGGACACGACCATTCCGTTGGTACCCGGCGAGAAATCGCTTTCGCATGGCGGAATCCGGGAGGCGCCCGTGTACGTCCAGGAACTGGAACCCGTCGCCGGCTCGCTCGGCCTCTCCGCCCTGGTGGCGGCCCTGCCCCTGGTGATCGTCCTGGTCCTGCTCGGCGGCGTCCGCATGAAGGCGCACCTCGCGGGCCTGACCGGCCTGCTGGCGGCCGTCCTGGTGGCCTGCCTGGCGTACGGCATGCCGCTGGGCCAGACGCTCTCCGGCGGCGTCCAGGGCGCCGCCTTCGGCGTCTTCCCCATCATGTGGATCGTCGTCAACGCCCTGTGGGTGTACCGGATGACCGTCCGCACCCGCCACTTCGACATCCTCCGCCGTTCCTTCGGCCGCCTCTCCGACGACCCCCGCATCCAGGCACTCGTCATCGCGTTCTGCTTCGGCGCCCTGCTGGAGGCCCTCGCCGGGTTCGGCGCCCCCGTCGCGATCTCCGCCGTGATGCTGGTGGCCCTCGGCTTCGACCCCGTACGCGCCGCCGTGGTCGCGCTGGTCGCCAACACCGCGCCGGTGGCGTTCGGTGCCATGGGCACACCGGTCGTCACGCTCGCCCAGGTCACCGGCCTGCCACTGGACTCCGTGGCGTCCGTCGTCGGCCGCCAGACCCCGCTGCTGGCCCTGGTGGTGCCGCTCGTGCTGGTCTGGCTGGTGGACGGACGCCGTGGCCTGCGCGAGACCTGGATCCCCGCACTGGTCTGCGGAACCGCCTTCGCCGTGGCCCAGTTCGCCGCCTCCAACCACGTCTCCGCGCAGCTCGCCGACATCGGCGCCGCCCTGGCCGGCGCGGGCGCCCTGGTCGCCGTACCGCACGCGCGCGTGCCCGCCGCCGAGGCCGTACGGGCCTCCGTGCTGACCGGCGTACGCAGCGAGGAACTCGACGAGGAGGACCCGCGCGGAGAGGTGGTGCGCGCCTACGCCCCGTACGCGCTCATCGTGGTGATCTTCTCCGTCGCGCAGATCCCGGCGGTGAAGGACTGGCTGGCCGGTGCCACCCGGACCTTCGACTGGCCCTTCCTGGACGTGGCGGGCCCGGACGGCGAGCCCGTCGGCGGCAACGTGTTCACCTGGCCGATCGTCTCCACCGGCGGCACCCTCGTCCTGTTCGCGGGGGTGCTCACGGCGGCGGTGATCGGGGTGCACGCGCGCGTGGCGGTCAAGGAGTGGCTGGCGACGGTCCACGAACTGCGGTTCGCGATCCTCACGGTGACGTCCGTCCTGGCCCTGGCCTACGTCATGAACCTCTCGGGCCAGGCGGCGACCATCGGCCACTTCGTGGCCGCGGCCGGGGCCGGCCTCGCCTTCCTGTCCCCGGTCCTCGGCTGGTTCGGCGTCGCCGTCTCCGGCTCGGACACCTCCTCCAACGCCCTCTTCGGCGCCCTCCAGGTGACCGCCGCCCGGCAGTCCGGTCTCTCCCCCGACCTGCTCGCCGCCGCCAACAGCTCCGGCGGCGTCCTCGGCAAGATGATCTCGCCGCAGAACCTCACCATCGCCTGCGCGGCCGTCGGACTGGCCGGCCGCGAGGGCGACCTGCTGCGCAAGGTGCTGCCCTGGAGCCTCGGCCTGCTGCTCGTGATGTGCCTGATCGTGGTGGGCCAGAGCACGGCGGTGCTCGACTGGATGCTGCCCTGAGCCTCCCCGACGTCCCGGCCGGCCCCTACGGGTAGTTTGTGGTGACCGACAGGACTTCCGGAAGGGCTGGCCGTGGCTGCTGATCTGTCGCAGATCGTCAAGGCGTACGACGTGCGCGGGATCGTCCCCGACCAGTGGGACGAGTCCCTCGCCGAACTCTTCGGCGCCGCCTTCGTCCGGGTGACCGGCGCGCGTGCCGTCGTCACCGGCCACGACATGCGGCCGTCGTCCCCCGGGCTGTCCGGCGCCTTCGCGCGCGGGGCCGCCGCCCAGGGCGCCGACGTCACCGAGATCGGCCTGTGCTCCACCGACCAGCTCTACTACGCCTCGGGCGCCCTGGACCTCCCCGGCGCGATGTTCACCGCGTCCCACAACCCGGCGCGGTACAACGGCATCAAGCTCTGCCGCGCGGGCGCGGCGCCGGTCGGCCAGGACACGGGCCTGACGGAGATCCGGGAACTCGTCGAGCGGTGGAGCGCCTCGGGTGCCCCGCAGCCGACGGCCGGCCCCCGGGGAACGATCACCCGGCGCGACACGCTGGACGACTACGCGGCACACCTGCGCTCACTCGTCGACCTGACCTCGATCCGCCCCCTGAAGGTCGTCGTCGACGCGGGCAACGGCATGGGCGGGCACACCGTCCCGACGGTCTTCGCCGGCCTGCCGCTCACCCTCGTCCCGATGTACTTCGAACTCGACGGCACCTTCCCCAACCACGAGGCCAACCCCCTCGACCCGGCCAACCTCGTCGACCTGCAGAAGCGGGTCCGCGAGGAAGGTGCCGACCTCGGCCTCGCCTTCGACGGCGACGCCGACCGCTGCTTCGTCGTCGACGAGCGGGGCGAACCGGTCTCCCCGTCCGCGATCACCGCCCTGGTCGCCTCCCGCGAGCTGGCTCGCAACGGCGGCAAGGGCACGGTCATCCACAACCTGATCACGTCCTGGTCGGTCCCCGAGGTCGTGCGGGAGAACGGCGGCACCCCCGAGCGCACCCGCGTGGGCCACTCCTTCATCAAGGCCGAGATGGCCAGGACCGGCGCGATCTTCGGCGGCGAGCACTCCGCGCACTACTACTTCCGCGACTTCTGGAACGCCGACACGGGCATGCTGGCCGCCCTGCACGTCCTCGCCGCCCTCGGCGGGCAGCAGGGCACGCTGTCGGCCCTGGTCGCCCAGTACGACCGCTACGCCGGCTCCGGCGAGATCAACTCCACGGTCGACGACCAGACCGCCCGCCTCGCCGCGATCAAGGCCGCGTACGAGGGCCGCGACGGCATCACCCTCGACGAACTGGACGGCCTCACCGTCACCGCCGCCGACTGGTGGTTCAACGTCCGCCCCTCCAACACCGAACCCCTCCTCCGCCTGAACGCGGAGGCCCGGGACGAGGCGACGATGACCAGAATCCGCGACGAGGCCCTGACCCTCATCAGGTCATAACCCCCACCACGAACAACCGCCCCCCGCGATCCGCGGGCAGTCGTGCCTCCCCCAGTGCCTTAAAGGCCTGGGAGGTACCCCCAGGGCGGCACGGGTGGGCGATGGGGGTACCTCCCGCTCGAGCGAAGCCGAGAGTGGGGGAGGCACCCCGTAGGCGCCGGGCAGCGCAAACACCCCCCGGCCCACCCCACGCCGGAGCACCCGTAACGCGCCGGGCAGCGCACCCCCACCCTGCCCGGCCCCAACGCCCCGCACCCCCACCAGCGGTACCCTGACCAGCACATCCACCCACAGAAGGAAACGCCCATGCCACTCGAAGCCGGCCTCCTGGAAATCCTCGCCTGCCCCGCCTGCCACTCCCCCCTCAAGGAGCAGGACACGGAACTGATCTGCACCGGCCAGAACTGCGGCCTGGCCTACCCCGTCCGCGACGGCATCCCCGTACTCCTCGTGGACGAGGCCCGCCGCCCCGAGTAACCGGTACAAGGCGCAAGGCTCACCCACAAGGCGCAACACCCCCCGCACCGCACCGACGACGCACCGACGACGCCCCGCCGATCGGAGATCGGAGCCCGCCGCCCATGCTCGACGAATCGCTGCTCGACTCACCGGAAGGCCTCGCCGAGGCCGACCGCCGCGGCCTGCTCCGCGGCGCCGCCGAAGCCGGCGCCCGCGTCCGCACCGCCGCACGGTACGCCGCCGAGGCCGGTGTCAACGACCTGAAGCCCGACGGCCGCCCCCGCGCCGTACTCATCGCGGGACCCGGCGCCGCCGCCACCCAGACCGCCGACCTCCTCGGCACCCTGGCCGGCGCCGGCAGCCCCGTCACCCGCCTCGCACCCACCGGCGTCGCCCCCGCGGCAGGCGCCCTGCGCTGGGAACTGCCCGGCTGGGCCGGCTCCGTGGACCTGCTCCTCATCGCCACCCCGGACGGCACCGAACCGGGCCTCGCCCTGCTCGCCGAGCAGGCCTACCGCCGCGGCTGCACCGTCGTCGCCGTCGCCCCCGCCCGCACCCCGCTCGCCGAGACGGTGAACGGCTCCGTCGGCCTGTTCGTCCCCATGGCCACCGCGCCCTACGACCAGGACGAACCCCTCGCCGCCTCCGCGCCCGGCGTCCTGTGGGCGCTGCTCACCCCGCTGCTCGCGCTCCTGGACCGCACCGGCCTGCTCACCGCCCCGCCGGACGCCCTGGAGAAGATCGCCGACCGCCTCGACCGCATCGCCGAACGCTGCGGCCCGGCCATCGCGACGTACGGCAACCCCGCCAAGACCCTGGCCGCCGAACTCGCCGAAGCGCTGCCCGTCGTATGGACCGAGGG
Source organism: Streptomyces sp. NPDC018964 (assembly GCF_044390325.1). NCBI lineage: Bacteria > Bacillati > Actinomycetota > Actinomycetes > Kitasatosporales > Streptomycetaceae > Streptomyces > Streptomyces sp. NPDC018964. Next base: position 8,094 of record NZ_JBIRYZ010000039.1, on the reverse strand, counting down.
CGTCTCGGCCGGCCCGGCGGGCCGCCGCTTCGCCGCCGCCCTCGCCGAACTCTCCGGCACCCCCGCCGTCGTCGCCGAACTCCCCGAGGCGCTCGCCGCGCACAGCGCCCTGCTGGCCGGCCGGCTCGCGGCCGGCGCGGACCCGGACGACTTCTTCCGCGACCGCGTGGAGGAGGCGCCCGCCCTGCACGCGCGCGTGGTGCTGCTCCGCGACCGCCCCATCGGCGGCCTGACCGCGGCCCCCGCCGCCCGTGACCTGGCGCTCACCCACGACACGCCGGTCAGCGAGCTGGAACTGGAGGCGGGCGGCGAACTGGAGACCCTCGCGGAACTGATCGCCGTCACGGATTTCGCCGCCGTTTACCTGGCGCTCGCCTCGCGAGCCTGATCATGCCCGGGAACACCTGACCCTCCCTCCGCGCAGACGCACGACACGCGCCGCACCGCGCCCGCCCGCACGAGAACCGGCAGAAGGAACGCAGAGAGCCCCATGGACCGCCTCGACAACACCATCCGCCCCTACGCCTGGGGTTCCACCACCGCCCTCCCGCGACTGCTCGGCACCGAACCGACCGGCGAGCCGCAGGCGGAGATGTGGATGGGCGCCCACCCCGGAGCGCCCTCGCGCACCGGCCGGGGCACGCTCGTCGAGGTCATCGACGCCGACCCGGAGCGGGAACTCGGCCCGGACTCGGTCGCCAAGTTCGGCCCCCGCCTGCCCTTCCTGCTCAAACTCCTCGCCGCCGGGGCCCCGCTCTCCCTCCAGGTCCACCCCGACCTGACCCAGGCGAAGGAGGGCCACGCGGACGAGGAGCGCCGAGGCGTCCCCGTCACCGCCCCGCACCGCAACTACAAGGACGCCAACCACAAGCCCGAACTGATCTGCGCCCTCACCGAGTTCGACGGCCTGTGCGGCTTCCGCGACCCGCTGCGCGCCGCGGAACTCCTCGACGGCCTCGGCGTCGACTCCCTCAAGCCGTACGTCGACCTGCTGCACGCCCACCCCGAAGAGGCGGCCCTGCGCGAGGTCCTCACCGCGATCCTCACCGCCGACCCCGAGGCGATGGCCCGCACGGTCGCCGAGACCGCCGCCGCCTGCGACTGCCTCGGCGGCGCCTACGCCCCGTACGCCGACATCGCCCACCACTACCCGGGCGACCCCGGCGTCATCGCCGCGATGCTCCTCAACCACGTCAGGCTCCAGCCCGGCGAGGCCCTCTTCCTCGGCGCCGGCGTCCCGCACGCCTACCTCGACGGCCTCGGCGTCGAGATCATGGCCAACTCCGACAACGTCCTGCGCTGCGGCCTGACCCCCAAGCACGTCGACGTCCCCGAACTCCTGCGCATCGTCCGCTTCGAGTCCGGCGACCCCGGCGTACTGCGCCCGGAGGCGGGCCCGGACGGCGAGGAGGTCTACGAGACCCCCATCGACGAGTTCCGCCTCTCCCGCTACGTCCTCCCCGCGGGCGGCGCCACCCACGACCTCACGCTGACCACCCCGCAGATCCTGCTCTGCACCGCCGGCTCCGTACGCGCGGGCGAGCACGAACTGACCCCGGGCACCTCCGTGTTCGTCCCTTCGGGTGAAAAGGCCGAAGTGTCGGGTACCGGAACCCTGTTCCGGGCCACCGTCGTCGCCTGATCACCCCGTGACGGCGACCTGACAGGCCGTCGCCGAGCCGGGCTGCAACAATGGCCCACCGTCAAAGGACGGGCAAAATCCCGGGCGGCGTACGCACACGCCTGCCCGGGCCCACACGGCGTACGAAGGGACAACGCGAACACATGAGCGCGTCAGGCGGCACCAAGGCGATCGTGGCGGCACTCGGCGCCAACCTCGCGATCGCGGTAGCGAAGTTCGTGGCGTTCATCTTCAGCGGCTCCTCGTCGATGCTCGCTGAGTCCGTCCACTCGCTCGCCGACTCCGGAAACCAGGCCCTGCTGCTGGTCGGCGGCAAGAGGGCGCAGCGCAAGGCCACCCCGCAGCACCCCTTCGGCTACGGCCGCGAGCGCTACATCTACGCCTTCCTCGTCTCCATCGTGCTCTTCTCGGTCGGCGGCATGTTCGCCCTCTACGAGGGCTACGAGAAGATCAAGGACCCGCACGAGCTGGAGCACTGGTACTGGCCGGTCGGCGTCCTCGTCTTCGCGATCATCGCCGAGTCCTTCTCCTTCCGCACCGCCATCAAGGAGTCCAACACCCTGCGCGGCCAGCGCTCCTGGAAGGAGTTCGTCCGCCACGCCAAGGCGCCCGAGCTGCCGGTCGTCCTCCTGGAGGACCTCGGCGCGCTCGTCGGCCTGATCCTCGCCCTCGGCGGTGTCGGCCTGGCCCTGGCCACCGGCGACAGCGTCTGGGACGGCATCGGCACCCTCTGCATCGGCGTCCTGCTCATCCTGATCGCCCTGATCCTCGCCGTCGAGACGAAGTCGCTGCTGCTCGGTGAGGCCGCGGGCCCCGAGGCGACCCAGAAGATCGAGGCCGCCGTCGTCGACGGCGACACCGTCACCCGCATCATCCACATGCGCACCCTCCACATCGGTCCCGAGGAACTGCTGGTCGCCGCGAAGATCGGCGTCCGGCACGACGGCACGGCCACCGAGATCGCCTCCGCCATCGACGCCGCCGAGTCCCGCATTCGCGAGGCCGTCCCGATCGCCCGCGTGATCTACCTGGAGCCCGACGTCTACAGCGAGACCGAGGCCGCCAAGGGCGCCGACCCCGAGGCGACCCCCGGCGGCCCCACCACCCACGACGCCGGTCACTGAGCCCGGCCTCACCGGAACCCGCAGGACCTCATGACGGAGGGCCCGCCGCATCACCGCGGCGGGCCCTCCGTCGTCCGGAGCGGCCCCGCACCTCAGAGGCGCGCGGGCCACAACCTCGTGTCGAAGCGCACATGGACGTCTTCGTCACCGAGCCGGTACGCGGATGCCACGCTCTCGCCCCGCACGTCGGCCATCCCGTGGTCCAGCCGCAGCGCCCCGGGGACGCCACCACCGACAGCGGCCCCGCCGCGAGCGTCCCCACCCCGCGACCAGCGTTTCCCGCCCCGGTCCGTGCCCGAATCCCTCTCCGCACGACTCGTCCGCGCGGGGTGGGGCCGGCGCCCCGCCCGGCGACGGCCGCCGGGGGACCGGGGACGGGGCGCCCGCCAGATCGGCCTGATGTGTACGCGGGCGGACTGGGGTCGGCCGGGCCCGGCGGTGTAGCTTGGGACGGAGCCAGACGTCGCTGCTGATGGCGGTCGGGCGGTCCCACCGCGGACCGGCCGAGGGAGAGAGGGCCTCCGACGGACTGCGCTGCGCGCACGCGGGCATGCCTGTGTCCTCCTCAGGGCACCCCTGTGTCCGCCGCCGCGCAGACCAGCCGTACCCACCTCGACCCACACCCCGAGGAGCAGCTCGCAATGACGACTGTCGACAACCGACAGGACTTCAAGGTCGCCGACCTCTCCCTGGCCGAGTTCGGCCGCAAGGAGATCACCCTCGCCGAGCACGAGATGCCCGGCCTGATGGCGATCCGCAAGGAGTACGCCGACGCCCAGCCCCTGGCCGGCGCCCGTGTCACCGGATCCCTGCACATGACCGTGCAGACCGCCGTCCTCATCGAGACCCTGGTCGCCCTCGGCGCCCGGGTCCGCTGGGCGTCCTGCAACATCTTCTCCACCCAGGACCACGCCGCGGCCGCCATCGCCGTCGGCCCGAACGGCACGCCCGACAACCCGCAGGGCGTCCCGGTCTTCGCCTGGAAGGGCGAGACCCTCGAGGAGTACTGGTGGTGCACGGAGCAGGCGCTGACCTGGCCGGACAGCCCCACCGGCGGCCCCAACATGATCCTCGACGACGGCGGTGACGCCACCCTCCTCGTCCACAAGGGCGTCGAGTACGAGAAGGACGGCAAGGCCCCCTCGCCCGACACCGCCGAGTCCGACGAGCACCGCGTCATCCTCGAGCTGCTCAACCGCACTCTGGGCGAGAACCCGCAGAAATGGACCCAGCTCTCCTCCGAGATCCGCGGCGTCACCGAGGAGACCACGACCGGCGTTCACCGCCTGTACGAGATGCAGCGCGACGGCACCCTCCTGTTCCCGGCGATCAACGTCAACGACGCCGTCACCAAGTCGAAGTTCGACAACAAGTACGGCTGCCGCCACTCCCTGGTGGACGGCATCAACCGCGCCACCGACACCCTGATCGGCGGCAAGACCGCGGTCGTGTGCGGCTACGGCGACGTGGGCAAGGGCTGCGCGGAGTCCCTGCGCGGCCAGGGTGCCCGCGTGATCGTCACCGAGATCGACCCGATCTGCGCCCTGCAGGCCGCGATGGACGGCTACCAGGTCACCACGCTCGACGAGGTCGTCGACAAGGCCGACATCTTCGTCACCACGACCGGCAACAAGGACATCATCATGGCCTCGGACATGGCCAAGATGAAGCACCAGGCCATCGTCGGCAACATCGGCCACTTCGACAACGAGATCGACATGGCCGGCCTCGCCAAGGTCCCCGGCATCGTCAAGGACGAGATCAAGCCGCAGGTCCACACCTGGACCTTCCCCGACGGCAAGAAGATCATCGTCCTCTCCGAGGGCCGCCTGCTGAACCTGGGCAACGCCACCGGCCACCCGTCGTTCGTGATGTCCAACTCCTTCGCGGACCAGACCCTGGCCCAGATCGAGCTGTTCACCAAGCCCGACGAGTACCCGACCGGCGTCTACGTGCTGCCCAAGCACCTCGACGAGAAGGTCGCCCGCCTCCACCTCGACGCACTCGGCGTCAAGCTGACCACGCTCCGCCCGGAGCAGGCCGAGTACATCGGCGTGCAGGTCGAGGGCCCGTTCAAGCCGGACCACTACCGCTACTGAGCCCACGCTCCCACCGCGGGGAGCCCGTCCGCACACGGACGGACTCCCCGGCAGCAGGTCCTCCGAGGCAGGCCCCCGCACCCCCGTGTCGGGGGCCTGCCCCCTGCGTGGACCGGCGGCCGGCCCAGCCCGTCACGACCCAGGACCCCCATGCCCCGCGGCCGCTATTCGCTCCACGATCCGCACGATCACACCCCCCTCGCGGAAGAGCACTTCCACTGCGCCCCCGGACCCTCCGGCTGGCGCTACGTCTCCCAGCTCACCGCTCCTTCAGGCGATCACCTGGGCTCGGTCGACCTCGCCCTCGACGAACTCGGCCGCCCCATCCGCCTCGAACTCCACGCCGCGAGCTGGCAGGTCCGCGGCGCCGCCCTGGACGGCGTCACCTGGGTCCGCACCGACCCCACCGGGACCCACGCCACCGAAGGCAATGTGCGCGCCCACGCCTTCACCGGCTCGTCCCCCGCCTTCCTCGTCGCCACCGCCCGCCTCCTGCGCCTCACCCCCTCGGCCCCCGCCACCCGCGTACGCCTTGTCGCCTTCACGGACCCGGTCCTCGCCCCGCGCACCCTGGACCAGTCCTGGGCGCTGGTGGAAAGAGAAGCACACGCCACCGACAACGGCCCCCTGACCGTGGACGAATACCAGGTCACAGCCCTGGACACGGGCGAGCGGCACACCGTGCACCTCGCCGGGGACGTGGTCCTCGCGGCCCCCGGCATCGAACTGGAGGACCTCGAGTCACCACCGTCGGTCTTCGACTGACCGGCGCCCGCCGAAGGCACCTACGCCGGCGGGGCGAACCCCGTCGACGGCCGATCGGCGACGGATCCCTCCTGCTGCGGCGGGACGGTCCGCCCCTCGCGCACCACGGTTTCCGGACCCACCGACGGATGCGCAGCCGACCGCACATCCGGCGCGACGGCAGCGGCGGGATACCCGGGATGCACCGGCGGGGCAGGGGAACCCGCCGGACCGGCCGCACCCGCGGGCCCGCCTCCCGCGGCCGACCCGTGCCCGAACACCCGCCGGGCCTCCCGGGCCTGCCGCTCCTGCACCACCGCCGCGAGATACGCCGCGGGCGGCACCCCCGGCGGCACCGGTGCCCCCGTGCGCCCGGCCAGGTCCGCGGCCAGCCGCTCCGCCATCGACCAGCCGACCCGCGGATCGAGCTGCCCCATCCGCGTCAGGTACTGCCGGACGGCGAGCCATAGACCATCGGGTACCGCCGACAGATCGAGCCCCGAGAAACGCCCGGCCAACCACGGCGGAGGCGGCGGCACGAACCCCGCCTGCCCGGTCGGCACCCGCTCCCGCACGACCAGAGCCCCCGCGAACACATCCCCGAGCCGTCGCCCCCGTGCCGAAACCAGAGAAGCGATGCAGGCCACGACCCCGAACGTCATCAGGATCTCGATCACACCGATCAGGCCCCGCACCAACGCGTGCCGGAACCGGATCGGCCCCCCGTCGTCCCGCACCACTCGCAGCCCGCAGGCCATCTTGCCGAGCGACCGCCCATGGCTGAGCGTCTCGACCAGGATCGGCCCACCTACCAGCACGAGAACGAACAAGGCGATCGAGATCGCCGTCCGCGCCGCCTCGTCCAACGAAGCCGTGGCAGCCACCAGAGCGATGGTCACCACGACATAGACGGCCACGGCCACCACCAGGTCGAGCAGCACGGCCAGTGCCCTGCTGGGCAGCCTCGCGGGGCGCAGCTCCAACGCCACCGCCTCGCCCGTCACCAGTTCACTCATGCCCGCCGCCCTTCCCCGCCTGCCCCGAACACCGCCAGTCTGCCAAGCTGATGTCACATCGCACCGCAGTACGACCGGCCGATCAAGCAGATCATCCGTCCCCGGTCGGGCCGACCACCGATGAACAGCCGAGGAGCAGGCACACCGATGGACCTCGACGTCTTCGTCTCCGCCCACCGCGCGGAGTGGGACCGCCTCGACGCCCTGCTCCGGCGCCAGCGCAGCCTCACCGGCGCGGAGGCCGACGAACTCGTCGTCCTCTACCAGCGCACGGCCACCCATCTCTCCCTGATCCAGTCGGCCGCTCCCGACCCGCAGCTGACCGGTCGGCTCAGCCAACTGGTGGCACGCGCGCGCAGTGCCGTGGCCGGCGCCCGTCGCGCCTCCTGGCGGGACGTCACGCACTTCCTGTCCCACAGCTTCCCGGCCGCCGTCTACAAGTCGCGCCACTGGTGGGTGCCCACGGCGCTCCTCTCCACAGCCGTCGCGGCACTTCTCGGCTGGTGGATAGGCACCCACCCCGAAGTACAGGCGTCCATAGCGGCCCCCGGCGAGCTGCGCGAGCTCACCCGTCCCGGTGGCCAGTACGAGACGTACTACTCGAGCCACCCCGCGGCTTCCTTCGCCGCCCAGGTCTGGACGAACAACGCGTGGGCCGCGGCCCTCTGCCTGATCCTGGGCGTCTTCTTGGGACTGCCGGTCCTCTGGATCCTCTTCCAGAACATGCTCAACCTGGGCGTCGGCTTCGGTCTGATGTCCTCGGCCGGCCGTCTCGACACCTTCCTCGGCCTGGTCCTGCCGCACGGTCTCCTGGAACTCACCGCGGTCTTCGTCGCAGCCGGAACCGGCCTCCGTCTCGGCTGGACCGTCATCGACCCGGGCCCCCGCACCCGACGCACGGCCTTGGCGGCGGAAGGCCGGGCAGCCCTGGCCATGGCGATCGGTCTCGCCCTGGTCCTTTTCGTCTCCGGCGCCATCGAAGGCTTCGTCACCCCATCGGGCCTGCCCACCTGGGCGCGCATCACCATCGGAGTCATCGCCGAGCTGGCCTTCCTGGCCTACGTCTACGTCCTGGGCGGACGTGCGGCGCGGGCCGGTGAGACCGGTGACCTGGAAGCATTCGAACGCAGCGCCGACGTGCCCACGGCCGCCTGATGTGCGCGAGCCCCCGCTGAGCTGCTAGTCTCCTCTTCGCCCCGCAGGAACCGTTGACACGGGACAGGCGGGGAGGTAGATTCAAACAGTTGCCTGGAGATGGGGTCTGACCCCGAGGGTGACAGTGAGCATCTATCGGCTTCTCGTCGAAACGTTGATTTCGAAGAAGCACTTCCCGATGAATCGGAAAACAAGGGCCGGTAAGTCCGCCCCGAAACTTCTGATAAAGTCGGAACCGCCGGAAAGGGAAACGCGGAAGCGGAACCCCGGAAAGCACCGAGGAAATCGGATCGGAAAGATCTGATAGAGTCGGA
>NZ_JBIRYZ010000038.1:0-41877 GCF_044390325.1 Streptomyces sp. NPDC018964 | reverse complement strand
ATGACCGGATAGCCCTCGCGCTGGAGGTTCTTGATCACGCCGTTCCAGCTCGAGGAGTCCGCGAACGCGCCGTGCACCAGGACGATCGTCGGCTTATCGGTGGGGGACTGGGCGTTGTTCATAGTCTTCCTCACGGTTGTGGATCAACGAGGTGTCGAGGGCGGTTCGCGTGTGCTCCGCCCCTCACGTGCGGGCACGTTGTGCCCTGAGGGCCGGCCCGCCCGGCTTCGCTCATGCTCGGGGTGCCGATGTCCCGGACCGGGCCGGTGAGATGCGTACGGCTGCCGGTGCGTGACGGTCGATACTCTCTGAATGAATGCAATATATTGCACGTGGCATGGTGTCATATGTCAAGCGGTCCGCGTGGGGAACCTGGCGCTTCTGGGCAGAGACCCCTGCGATGCGCTCAGGGGCCGTGGCGGGGTGATGACACCCGGCGGTCCTGCTCCCTCAGTCCTCGGCGTCACGCCGGACCGCGATGGCGGCGCGGTGACCGGCGGGCCGGTCCGGAAACCGGGCGGGGGCCGGCGCCCGTCCATGAGGAGAGGGCTTCTCTGTCGTGCCCTCAGGCCGGGCCCGGTGAAGCGGAACACCGCTCGCGGCACCGGCGGCGAGGTGAACCGTGACTCGACGAGAACCGTTGGAATGAAGAGGGCGCCTCTCCGCCGGAAGTTATCGGAAGTGCGGGACGGCCCGTCCGCCGACCGTACCGCATTGATGCCTGATGGCCGGCCGGGCGAAAGCCCGGCAGTGATGCCCGTCGAGCGCACGGACAAGTAGCCGGCCGGTAATTCGACAAGGCGCGTGCCGTCCCGCAGCGCCGACTTCTCGGACCGAGTCGCGGATCCGTCCCCTGCCGGACAGGCGATGCATTCATGTGTTTCAGGAGAAGCGAGCAGAAGGAGAAGCTGTGAAGCATTTCGATTACGTGATCGTAGGGGCTGGTTCTGCCGGGTGCGTCGTCGCAGCGCGGCTCACCGAGGACAGCGACAGCCGCGTGCTTCTCCTGGAAGCCGGCGGGGAGGACACATCGGATTTGATCCATACGCCGTCGGCCTGGCCGGCGCTCTGGGGTACTGAATTCGACTGGAACTACAGAACCGAACCGCAGGCGGGCACATCCGGATCAGTACATTCCTGGCCCCGAGGAAAGGTGCTCGGTGGCTCCAGCAGCATCAACGCCATGGTTTACCTGCGAGGTCACAGGAATGACTTCGACAGATGGGAGAGAGGGGGCGCCGCCGGATGGGGGTACAGCGGTGTGCTTCCGTTCTTCCGTCGGATGGAGCACGTTCCGGGTAACGAGATCGACTACAGGGGCCGAGGCGGTCCGATAACTCCGGGCGTCGCGAGCGACCCCAATCCCCTCTCCCAGGTTTTCCTCGATGCGGCCGCAGAGCTGAGCTACCCCCTGACTCAGGACTTCAACGGCTCTGTCCAGGAAGGCGCCGGATGGCATGAACTCCTGATCGCGGGCGGTAAGCGGCTGAGCGCCGCCGCTGCCTATCTCCATCCGGTATCAGGCCGGCCGAACCTGACGGTCGTCACGGGCGCACGGGCACGGCGGCTTCTTTTCCGGGCATCGCGATGTGTGGGAGTGGAGTACGTACACGAGGGTGAACTGACCCGAGTGGGGGCAGAGGCGGAGGTGATCGTATGCGCCGGCGCCGTGGATTCCCCGAAACTTCTTCTCGCCTCGGGAATCGGGCCCGCCGAACATCTCCGTGAAGTGGGCGTCGAGGTGGTCAACGACCTTCCTGGCGTAGGGCAGAACCTGCACGACCACCCTCTGCTGGGATATGTCGTCGAAGCAAGCAGGGAAATTCCCCCGGGCACGGCGAATCATGCCGAGGTCTCCATGCTCTGGCGCAGTGAACCGGGTCTTCCCGGCCCGGACATGCAGTTCATGTTCATCCATGTCCCGTTCCACCCGCCGACTCTTCAGTCGCCGGCCAACAGTTACACCATCGGCATCGCCACTGTTCCGCGCAGCAGGGGCTGGATCAAGCTGTCCGGTTCCGACCCGGACAGGCCGCCCGTCATCAACCCCAACTATCTCGATGACGACTACGATGTCCAGCGACTGCTGTTGGGGATCGAACGGGCCCGCGAGCTGAATGCTGCTCGCGCGTTCAGCGGTTGGCGCAACAAGGAAGTTCTTCCGGGCCGCGACGTTCAAAGCGAGGCGTGGCTGCGTCAATTCATCGCCCAGGGTACCGGAACGTATTATCACCCGGTGGGCACCTGCAAGATGGGGGTGGACGACATGTCGGTCGTCAATCCGCATCTCCAGGTCCACGGTATGGCCGGCCTTCGCGTGGCCGACGCCTCTGTGATGCCGACCATTGTCAGTGTGAACACCAATGCCGCCACCCTCATGATCGGCGAGAAGGCCTCGAGCCTCATCCGAGGAGATCGCCTTTCCACGGGCCTCCGCCAGGGCTGACTCGATGACCTGTGCCGTCCGGCGGGCGTCCAGGCGGGAAGTGAGCGTCCTCCGTTCCGCCCGCCGGGGCCACGCCGGCCCGCCCGACGCCTCCCCGGTGCCGTGGCTCCCGCGGAGAACGCCGGTCTTCCTGTGCCCCGTGATGAACCCGGCGGCGGTGGCAGACGTTGTGACGGACGGGAGTCCCGGGCAGTGCTCGCGTCGCGCCGGGGCCCTGAGTTCCCCGGTCGCGGACGTCGGCCATCGCGCGTTGCTGCCCCAGGCCGGCCCGGCACGAGTGAGGGCGGGCCGCGCCGGTGACACAGCACCAGGACCGGGCCGACAGCGGACAACGCTGCCGGTACCGGGAAGAAGGCGCTGCGACGACAGCCTCGGCGTGGTGGCCGGGGCACGCGCCCGTGATCGAGCACGTCCAGAACCCGAAGGTCCTCCTGTCCCGTCCCCTCATCACCCCGCACAAGGAGATGGCTCTCTGTGAGCACCGCACCCGACCTGCTCCGTCAGGAACCATGCCCTGATGACGCGCCCGCGGACGGTGAGCATGCGGTGGCCCTGGCCGTTGCCGCGTGGGAACGGGCCGGTATCGACCTGGGGAGCCGGAGCCTGGACCGCCACCTTTCCGAGATCGCCGACAGGGGCGCCCTCCGGCTCCTTCGTGATCGCGGTGGCGACCTGCCCTCCTCCGCCGCTCACGGTGAACTGCTCACGGTGACCGCGGCCCTGCGCCAGGTCCTCGGCTACAGTCCCACGCCGACGGCTGCGGAGGCCGCCGCCTGGGCACTGGCGCTGAGGCAGGCGGCGGCCCGGTCGCTGGAAGGCCCCGTCAGGGACTTCCCCATCCGCTTCACCGACGGCCCGTATCGGGGTCTTGTCCTTCCCTGGCCCGGTCACAGCACGGGGCGGGGCCCGGTGATGTCGTTTCTGGTGCCCGTCAAGTGGTACGACGGCCCCGTCCTCCGGCACGGAGAGGCGTGGTACACGCGCGCCGACGATGCCGGGGGCGACGGAGTATGGCCGTACCGGCTGGCGGAGAAGGCACCCGAGGGAGCCGTCCCGCACATCACGGCGCCGGACACGAAGCGCGGTGACAGGTGAGGGAAGCGTCTTCACCGGAGACCGACGACCGCCCCTGCGGGCCGACGGACCGCTCGGCCCTGCCCGCCTCGGTGCTCCCGCCCCGGCCACCCCTCGGCGCCGGTCGCCGCCGTGTCCTCGGACGGGGACCATGACGGCGCCGGGAACGGCGGCGCGGGCCCACCCCCGCCGCGTCCCGGCCGGCCGGAGGGAACGGCCGGCCGCCGCGAGGGAGGCGTGCGACGGCACACCGGGCGGGTGCGGGAGGTTCCGGGAGCGGCAGGCTCCCCCGTCGGCCGCCGCTCCGCCGGACCGCCGGCGCCTCACATGCTCCGCCACGCCCGGCTCGCATCACGCCCCCCGTCACAGGCCGTTGGCCGGTCGCGGACTGTGCGTACCTCGTCCGGCGGAGAGCACACAGTCCCTCCTCTCGCTCATTCGTCATCCACAAGCCCCCACGGGAGTTCAAAGTGCCGCCCCAGCCCAAGCCCCAGGACCCGGCGCTGCTGGACGGAGCGTCGTCACGCTTCGCGAAGGCGTTCAGCAGCCGAGCCACGAAGAGCCGCGAGGGTGGGGATCCGGGTTCGCGTCCATGGATCTGGATAGTCAGTGCGGTCGCGCTCACCGCCTGCATCATCGCGGTGATCTTCGCGGTCGCGAACTTCCGGTCGGACGACAAGGAGGCCGCAGCGCACTCCAAGGCGGTGGAGGGGGGATCGGCGCAACCGGGTGACCCGCGCGGTACCCCGTCCCCTTCGGACCGTCCGGGAGGCGCCGGGGAACCCGGTGCCGGCACGTCCGGGCTCGTTCCGAGGGCGCCCGGTGGCGCCGCCGGAGGCGCGGAAACCGCCAACGGATCCGGCAGGCCCGCTGAAGGACCGGAATCCCCCGGCAGCTCCGACGGCACTGCGCCGTCCTCGCCCGCCAAGGGCTCGCAGCCGCCACGTTCGGGTTCCGGCTCACAGCCCACCGGCGCGGCGGAGGGAACGAATGACGACCGGACGACGGGAAGCACGAGCCGGCAGACCCTCACCTACACAGGTGTGCAGGTCCGCAGCCACAACGGAGGGCGCTGTATCGCCGCCTCCGGTGCGAGAAACGGCACGGCCTCGGACGGCACCCGGCTGGTGACCTGGGACTGCGAGGGCGGATCGTGGCAGAAGATCGATTTCCGGTCCGACGGCACCGCCCGGATGTTCGGCCTGTGCATGGACCTCGCCTGGGCCGGTCAGAGCAACGGCACCGCCATCCAGCTCGCCAAGTGCAACGGCGGCTGGGCACAGAAGTTCAAGCTCAACAGCGCGCACGATCTGGTGAACACCGAGATCGGCAAGTGTGTCGACATCGTCGACAACAAGAGGACCAACGGCGCCGCACTCCAGCTGTGGAGCTGCTCCGGCTCCGACAACCAGAAGTGGAGCAAGCGCTGACCGACGCCGCGGGGAGGACGCCGGCCGGGCCGGATGAGCCCTCGCGGCCCTTCGGGAGACGGCGGACGTGTCCGTGTCCGTGGCCGGGCCCCGGGCGCTCCCTGCGGGCGGACGGGAGGGCCGCGTGCGCGCGCCGCCCCGCAACCGCGGTGCCCGCCCGGCCCCGCCCCGCGCCGGGACCGGAGCGAAGGCGTCCCGGCGTCATCCGGTTCACGCGGATGCCGGACACCGCCCCCCGGCCCGCGGACGCGCGGGCGGTCGCGTCACCGACCGGCTGCCGGCCGCCGCGACGGGCATGACGTATGACCCTCCTCGCCCCCGTGCCCGAGGCGTCGGGCCGGGCGGCCGGGCATGTCCGGTCAGCCGCGGCGCAAGCCGTACCGCCCCCCGGGCCCGCCGCGCCCGGCGAGACAGGGACAGGAGAACACGGTGCCCGGCACCGGGAGAACCGGACGGCCCCTCCTGCCCGCGGCGCAGCGAAACGCGCACCTCAGCCGACCCGGACGTACCGAACGCGCATGTCCGAACCGCACACACAAGGAGTTCTCGATGAACGCCTCCGGCAATCCCTCACGCCGACGCGTCCTCCAGGCAGGAGTCACCGGCATCGGAATGGCCGCCCTGTCCTCGCTGGAAGCCCCGGCGATCGCCGCACCCGCCCGCCGGGCCGGCACGAGGCGGCTGACCTTCACCGGGGCGACGAACGCCTCCGTCGCCGTCTCCCCGGTGAACGGCGCTCTGATCGCCGAGGTGCAGGGGGTGCTGTGGTCGGTACCTCGCACAGGCGGAGAAGCGACGGCGCTCACTGCCGTGGACCTCGAACCGACCCGTGTCGTCTGGGCCCCCGACGGCTCGCGCATCGCCTTATGCGCCTACCGGGGAGGCGGATTCGGCCTCTGGACGATGCGCCCCGACGGCTCCGAGCTCCTGCAGGTGACGTCCGGCCCCTGGGACGACCGAGGAGTCTCCTGGTCCACCGACGGCTCCCGCCTGGCATTCTCCTCCGAACGAGGCGGCGACCCCGTCGGCGGCACGTCCTACGCGATCTGGACGGTCGATGTCCGCTCCGGCGAACTGACACGGATCACCCGTCAGCCCGGCGTCGACGACTACGACCCCGCCTGGCACCCCGACGGATCGCTCGTCTTCGTCCGCGCGGGGAAGGACGGAGGCCGGACGCTCGCCTCCGTCCCCGGCACCGGCGGTGACGTGACCGTACTGCGCACGGTGGAGAACAGCACCCTCGTGGGACCCGCGGTGAGCGCGGACGGAAGGATCGCCTACGTCCAGATCGCGGACGCGGTACCGCCGTTCAACGCCACCTCGTCCCGCCTCATGATCGACGGCCGGGCCGTCTCCGACGGAGAGGACGTCGCACCCCATCCTCCCTCCTGGAGCCGGGACGGCGAACTCCATTACTTCGCGGACGGACAGCTCCGCGTCCGCAGGCCCGAGCCGGGCAAGGCGGGCGGCGCGCCCGTGACGGTGGACTTCACGGCTTCCGTGGACGCGCCCCGGCCCGTCCGCCCGACCAAGACATACGATTTCGACGGGACGGCCGCACAGCAGGTCCGCGGCATCCACCTGCCCGTCCTCTCGCCGGACGGCACGTCCGTCGCCTTCACCGCGCTCAACGCACTGTGGGTCATGCCCATCGGCGGACGCCCGCGGGAGGTGGTCCGTGCCAACCGCTTCGGCTACGTCCAGATGCCGTCGTGGGCACCTGACGGACGCAGCGTCCTGTACTCCTACGAGGGGACGGGCCACGGGAACGGGCTCATCGGTGTGTACCGGCACTGGCTGGACAGCGGCAGGGAGGAACTCCTGGCGACCGGCGGCCGCCTGAACCCGGTGCTCAGCCCGGACGGTTCCCGGCTCGCCTGCCAGGACTCCACGGGCAACCTCCTGGTCAAGGACCTGGCCTCCGGTGAGGAAACGACCGTCGTCGCGCCCCTGGGCGCCAATGGGATCCCCGGCGGGCCCAGTTGGTCCCCCGACGGCCGGTACATCGCCTTCTGCGACCGCAACCGCCTCACCCAGCGGTTCCGCGAGGGCTACAACGTCATCCGGGTCGTCGACACCCGGACCGGGGAGTGGGCCCTGCACCAGCCCATGCCCCACGCCTCGATCTCCGACCGGGGCAACGCCGGTCCCGTCTGGTCGCCGGACGGGACGGCGATGGCCTTCGTCATGGAGTCGGCCCTGTGGGTGATGCCGGTCCGCCCGGACGGCACGCCGGCCGGAGAACCCCACCGCCTCACCGACGAGGCCGCCGACCACCCCTCCTGGTCCGGCGACGCGCGGACCCTCCTCTACGAGTCGAGCGGATCCCTGCGGCTCATCGGCCGCAACGGCACCTCCCGCCGGAACGTGCCGGTACCCCTCACCTACAGGCGCAGTCGCCCCGCGGCCACCGACGTCACCCGCGTACACGCCGGACGGCTGTGGGACGGGACCGGCCACACGGTCCGCGAGAACGTCGACGTCGTCATCCGGGGCAACCGGATCGCCGCAGTGGAACCCCACCGCGAGGGCCGGCGCCCGGGCGAGACGTTCATCGACGCCTCCGCCTGCACCGTGGTCCCGGGCCTGTGGGACGCCCACACCCATCCGTGGCAGTACACCTACGGAGGACGCCAGACCAGCCTCATGCTGGCCTACGGGATCACCACCAACGTGTCCCTGGGCGGTTTCGCCCATGAGGCGGTACGCATCCGTGAATCCGTGGCCGCCGACCGCATGGCCGGACCGCGGCTCTTCACCAGCGGGGAACTGCTGGACGGCAGCCGGGTCAGCTACAGCATGGGCCGCGCCCACCGGACGCCCGCCGGGCTCCGCCGCTCCCTGGAACGTGCGGCCGCCCTCGAGTACGACTTCGTCAAGACCTACGTCCGGGCCCCCGCATGGCTGATGCGGGAAGCCGGCCGTGTCGCCCACCAGGACCTCGGCGTACTGACCGGGAGCCACTTCCTGCCCCTCGGATCAGGTCTAGGGCACGACCTGACCACGCACCTCCACGCCACCCAGCGCGCCGAGCACGGGCGGTCCTTCTCCCCCACCGGCCGTTCCTACCAGGACGTCAGAGAGACCTACCGGGGCGGCGATTTCAAGCTCATCATGACCCCCTTCCCCGCTCTGGCCCTGATGGGTGCCGACCCCACCCTGGCCCAGGATCCCCGGGTCACCACGCTCATGCCGCCCTGGGACGCGGCTCAGGTCGCCGCCTACAGCGCCACCCCTCCGGGCCCCGACCATCTGCACGCGATCGAGGAGGAGGTGGGGACCTACAAGGACATCATCGACCACGGCGGCGTCGTGGCCCTCGGCAGCGACGCGCCGCTGACCCCCACCGGTCTCCACATTCACCTCGGTCTGCGGGCGCTCCGCTCCAGCGGCCTGTCCGCCTTCGAAGCCCTGCGCACCGTCACCGTCGTCCCCGCCGGCCTCTTCGGCGTCGACGACGCCCTCGGTACCCTCGAACCCGGGAAACTCGCCGATCTCACCGTCGTCGACGGCAACCCCTTCGAGAATTTCGACGACCTCGTGCGCACGTCATGGGTCATGCGTGACGGCATCGTCCACAGACAGGACGATCTCCTGGCGGCGTACAGCGAGGACGCGTCGGCCGGCCGGGACTCCGCCGACTGGCTGGAGGTCAGCCGTCAGCTGCGCAGGGAACCGTGCTGTCCTCAGCACCCCTTGACGTAGGCCGTTCGCCGGACGGGCGCCGTGCGGGACGCCGCCGACGCCCGTCCGGCGGGTGGGGCGGCCGGCCCGCCGGTCCGGCCGCCGGGACCTCAACCGCGCGAAGGCGCGTTCGCCCGGCGCTCCCAGCCGGGCACGGCCGCGGTCGAACCGCCGGTGGTGCGAGTCGTTCGCGGTGGGTTCCGTACGGTCGCGCCGGCGCACCGGCAGGCGCGGTCCGTGAGGATCCCGCCTTGTGGGCACGCGCGGCGGCCGGATCGTGGACGCGTCCTGGCACGGCACGGGAGACGGCGTCCGGCCGTGCGACGGCCCGGACGTGCGTGCGTGATGCCCGGGTTCCCGGGAGTGGCAGGGCTCGTCCGCGCGGACGCGGCCGGCGGCGTCCGGATGCCGCCGACGACGGAGTCGCCACCGCCCGGACCGGCCAGGGCTTCGCGCGGACCCGGCGCCCGGGCCGCGAGGACGCCCGGGGTCTCACCGATGCGGCCGTCCGGGCGGAGCCCCCTGGGCTCGCGGACCGATCGGCGGCCGTCCGGCACGAGGTGAACCGTGCGGTCCGGTCAGGAGGAGGGACCGCCCAACTCCGCGCGGAGGGAATCCAGCACCGGGAGGAGCCGGCTCTCGTGCCGGTCGAGAAGCGTCCGCTGCGCGTCCTGCACGGCGGCGACGATCTGGTCGGCCAGATTCCGCACGTTGCCCGGATCGGCGACGACCGGTGAGATCGTCAGGTCCACCAGAACGCCTTTGCCGTCGACCGAGGCCCGCACCGCGCCACCGCCGGCTGTCCCCTGCGCCCCCGTCCTGCTGAGTTCCTCCTGCGTCTCGGCCACCTTCTCCCTCAGCAGACGGGCGCTGTCCAGGAGTTTGTGGATGTCGAGACCATTGCCGAGTTCCATGTCCGTGTTCCGATCGTGTGGGCCCCGCAGAGCGGGCCGCCGTTCTGGGGAGAGGCCGACGTCACCGCGGTGGTCCGGTCGCTCTTCGGGACATCGGCCGCACCTTCGCACTTCCTCCGCGAAACCGGAACGGCACGGTGCCCGGTCCGTGGGACACCGGCCGGAGCTCCCGCTCCCGGACGCCCGGACTCGTCGACCGCGTCGGTGTCGGTCACCGCGCGGAGGCCGTCGTGTGGCCGTACCGGAGAACCGGGAGTCCCGTGACGGCCGGTCCACGGCACACGGGGTGGATGACGTGGTCGAAGGTGAGCCTCGGCGCGCGGGGGAACAAGACGCCGAGGCTCCCCGTGCACAACAACGTTCGCCCTGGTCCCGGGGTTCACCGCGCTGCCGGCGAAGCCTCCGGGAGCATCGCCGGTGCTCCGGAACGCGCGCTCCGGCGGGCGGTGCCCGGAAGACACCGCACGCGTGGACAACCGGTTCGCTCACGTCAAGTCCCTTCCGGCTTCCGGCCCGTACGGCTCCCGGTCTCCCAGGGGGTGCCCAGGTGAACCGGAACCGGTCGCACTCCGTTGTGCTGACTGAGGCGACACGGCGGGCGCGATCGCCGTCCCGCTCTGCCGACCGGTACGCCGCTCGCGGTGAACGGGGGTGGTGATGTCGTCGGCGGCCTCTTCGGGGCCGTGCCGGAAAGGGAAGACCACGAAGGGTGCCGACGAGTGCCGCAGAACCGAGGTGCCCCGCAAAGGGGTGGTGTCCGCAGTCCCGGCGATGCCGCTTTCGCCGGCGGCCCGGCCCGAAGCGGTGAACCGGACCTCTTCGTCCAGTGCGCCGGTCCTGCGGCCCGGCCCCGCCTGTCCATGGTTCCGTCCCGCGTCACCGACGGGCACCCGGCTGCCGTGGCTCACGCCGGGAACGGTCCCGAGCCCTTCCCCGGCTTTGTCCCGGGCGTGTCCGACGGTGACCACACGATCCGCGGGAGGGCGGAGGGAGAGTTGACCGACCGAGCGGTCGCCGACCGTGCCAGGGCTCTTCCACGGGCCGGCCGCACCGGCCCCGGCGGGCCGGAGGGCGGGTGCCCGGAGCCTCTGTCCGTCCTGGCCCACGGGGCGGCCACCCGCCCCCGTCTGCTGATCTTCGGGGCCACGGACCTCGCGGGTGCTCTCAGTTGGGCCGGCGGCTTCCTCGGCTATCGGGTCACCGTCTGCGACGCCCGCCCCACCGGAGCCACGGCCGCACGGTTCCCGTACGCGGACGAGGTGGTCTCCGGCCGGCCGCACCCTTACCTGCGCCGCACACAGGTGGACGAGCGCACCGTCGTCTGCGTGCTGACCCGTGACGTCGAAGGTGACCTCCCGCTGCTGCGGCTGGCCCTCGACCTGCCGCTCGGGTACGTGGGGGCGATGGGATCCCGGAACGTTCATGAAGGGCGGCTGCGCCTCCTGCGGGAGGAGGGCGTCACGGAGGACCGGCTGACGCGACTGTGCCGTCTGACCGACTTCGACCGCGGTACGCACACGCCGGAGGAGATGGCCGTTTCCATCACGGCGGAGATCGTCTCCCGCGTCGGTCGTGGTGCGGGCCGGACGCCGCCGTGAATCACCCGGCTCAGGGGTGGTCCTCTCCCGTCGGCCCGTCCCGGAACCCGTGGGTGGTGTGGTTCCGCGGGGTCGTGGCAGAAGGTGATGTTCTTGCCGGTGGGACGGCGGGCCATGAGGCCGGCCGTTCGAGGGTGGGCAGGGTGTCCGAGGTTCGGAAAACCCTTCGCGCAAGCCGCGATGGAGACCGCGACGGGCCACTCGTCCGTCCGAGTCTGTTCGCACGACCTTTGAAAGTGGAGCGGATGAACGTGTCGACCGGCGGCAGGCGGCTGCGAAGCCTGGCCGCCATGGCAGTCCTCGTCTGTGCGATCGCTCTGACATCCGGCCCGAGTCACGCGGCCCCGGGCGCCCCCGTTCCGCGGGAGGACCGGACGATCGAGGGCATCCGTGCCGAACTGGACGGTCTCTACCGCGAGGCGGAGGTGGCCACCGAGGCGTACAACGCCGCGGACGAGAAGGCGGACGGGCAGGAGAAGCGGCTGACGTCGCTGCGCGAGGACCTGGCCCGTGCCGAGGACCGGGTGGACGATCTGCGCGACCTTTCGGGCGTGGCCGCCCGCACCCAGTACCGCGGGGGCAACCTCGCCGCCACGGGCATTCAGCTGCTGCTCGGCGACCACCCCGACCAGGCCCTGAACGAGGCCTCCCAGGCGCGTCAGGCCCTGCGGAGCCTGGTCGGCGTCTCCGAGAAGCAGAGGACCGCTCGCGCGGAGCTGGCCCGGCACACCGACGCCGCCGAAAAGGAACTGCGGAAGCTGAGGAGCACCCGTGCGGACAAGGCCGAGGCGAAGCGGAAGATCGAAGGCAGGATCGCCGCGGCCGAACGGATCGAGGCGGGACTGGAGAAGGAACAGAAACGCAGACTGGACCAGCTGGAGAGGGAACGAGCGAAGGAGGCCGAGTCCAGGTGGGCGGCTTCCGGCACGGGCGGAGGTCCCTCCACCGGAGCGGGCGCGACGGGAAACGGGCCGGGCGGCGGCGGGACGAAGGCGAGTGGAGCGGCCGTGAGGGCCGTCGGCTTCGCGATGGCGCAGATCGGCAAACCGTACGTGTGGGGTGCCGTGGGTCCCTCGTCGTACGACTGCTCGGGCCTCACCTCCGCGGCGTGGGCGGCGGCCGGGCACTCCGTACCCCGTACCTCGCAGGCGCAGTGGCAGGGACTGACCCGCGTCGCCCTCGCGTCCGCGCGGCCCGGCGACCTGATCATCTACTACAACGACGCCACGCACGTGGGCATGTACATCGGAGGCGGGCGGATGGTCCACGCTCCGCGGCCCGGACGCACGGTCACGACCGCGCCGGCCGCCTCCATGCCCGTACTCGGTGTCGTCCGGCCCGGAGCGTGAGCGGATGTCCCACTCGCTGACAACCCGTGACGAGGGGAACCTGCCCGCGCTCGGCGCGCCGCCGCTGATCCGTCTCGACGCCTACGTGGCCGAGGACGGCTCCACGGTGGTCAACGGCCATCTGCTGCAGATGGGCGGCACGCGACCGCCCGACGAGGCGATCCTCGACGCCGTCGCCATGTTCGCCCGCACCCTGGGAGCCCCGGTGGCGGCCACCGTCATCGACCGCACCGCACAGCAGATGGTACGCCTGCGCGTGTACCCCGACGGTTCCAGCAGGACCATCGCCGACGAGGACGACCTGCCGCCCGGGCCCGAGCGCACCGCCGCGGAGGAGGAGGCGTTCCCTCCGCTCGCCCGCGTCCAGCGGATCATCCAGCACGCGCAGCGCGAGGAGCTGCACGCGGCGTTCGTCCTCGCCAGCGCGCTGCGCGAGCACCTCACCCTGCGCAGAGGAACGGAGGACGAACTCGCGCTGGAGGCACGGGCGATCGAGGCGTACCTGGCGTACCGACGGGGCGACTACACGGTCGCCACGACTCTCGCGCTGACCGTCGCGCGCGTTCGCTGCCGCACCGAGCTGGACCGGGCGGCGCCCGAGGTGGCCCGCGCCACCGCGGCGTGGCAGCGGCTGGTGGACGAGGGCCAGGTGGCCGTCCGGGGGCGGGAACTGCTGCACATGTGGGAGCGGTTGTCCGAGGAGGGCCTGCTGCTGGAACCGGCCCACCAGGTCATGGCCCAGGCCGTCCGGAGCCGGCTCGAACAGGACGTCCGGTCCGTACCGCCGGCCCCGGCCGCGACACCGGTGCTGCCCGCGGGCCAGGGGCCGGCCGCCCCCGAGGACAAGCCCCTCAAGCCCGCACGACGAGGACTGCGGCGCTTCACCCGCCGGCCCGGCCGGTCCACCGGGGCATCGCTCTGAAAGCCCGTCGGGGAACACGCGAGGGTCAGGGGCGGTTACCCCGCCCGGTCCCTGCCCCCGAAGGCCGATGACCGCGTCTGCCGACCCCGTTCCGCACGGTGCTCGTCGCTTCGGCGCGGCAAGCGCGGGGGCACCCGATGAGGCGAGGGATCCGTCGCGGCACGCGATCTCGGCCCCGGGTGTTCGCGGAGCCACCGGGCGGACCGTTCCGCGTCGCGTCCCTTCCCGGACGCCGTACGGAGGACCGCGGTCCGCCGCGGAGGCGAGGGGGTCCGTGAGGTCACGGCACGGGACCTCGCCAGCCCACGACTCCCGTCGGGTCGGCACCCTGGTTCAGAGCACAGAAATCGGTCCTCGGACTGGGCCGGGCGGCTTCTCCCCTCCGCCTCACCTCTTCCAGGGCAGGCCCCGTGAGCCGGCCCAGATGGTCGATGTCGATGGAAGCGAACAGACCGTCGGCGAAGTCCGGAGCCGGAATGTCCCTGACGTCGAGAGTGCGCCACGAGATGCCACCGCGCTCATCGCGAAATGCCCATAGGGGATGATCCAGTCGCGTCCCGAAGACCAGTGACCGCGCCCCGGGTGAGCGCAGAATCCTCCTCAGCACCTCCACCTGATCGGCGGCGGCCGGATCCCACCTCCGCACGGCCGGACGCACCTCATCGTCGAGCCCCGCCAGCAGGCCTTCCAGACCTCGCATGAACGGATTCACCAGAAGGGTGCGACGTCGCCCGTCGAGCGGCTCGACAGTACCGATGACATACGCGTCGAGTTCGTGTGCGATGTTCCGCAGCAGGTCCGCGGGCGACAATGACAGGAAGCCCAGGATCGGCGGGCCACCGAGGGGAGGGGACGGGCGGCCGGACAGGGAGGTGCCGGCAGGTTCTTCCTGACGCGCCTGCGCGGACGTCACGTTCTCGACGCCGTCGAGGACACCGCGAACGGTCTCCCAGACCGCCGACCGGGTGGGGACCGGCGGCGGGCTGTCCGAGAGGCGTCGGTAGTGGAGCAGCAGCTCGCGCGCCTCGGTTTCGTGGGCCCGGTTTCCTCCCTCGATGCTGCGGCCGATCGTCCCGACCGCCCATCGCGCAGTGGCCCGCACCGCCGAACGCGACAGGCCGGCCTCGTCGTAGACGAGGGAGACCGACTGGATCGCCCGGGTCGTCCGCTGCCGGATGAGCCTGGCCACCACCTCGTGCGCGCGTGCCGCGGCGGCCCCGGGCTGCTCGGCCGCCTCCGCGAGCAGGGCGGCCAGATCGAAGTGCTGGGCCCGCTCCCTCATCACCTGCCAGTCGACGGCGGGCACCCTCGGGTGCTCCGTGCGTTCGACGCGTGCGAGCAGCTCCTCGACCTCGGCCTGGTACAGCTCCATGTACACATCGCCGGTGAAGGCATCGGTGCGGACGATCTTCGGGGGGATCCGGCGCGCGGCACCGGCCGTGTTCCCGCGCCGCTTCTCCTTCGGCGGTGCCCAGGCGAACGGCTCCGCCTCCAGGCGAAAGCGGCCTCGTACCACGACGAGCTGCATCGGGCCCTGCATCTTGACGTGCTGTTCGGGCCGTACGTTCCTCGGCATGCCGCCCGAGGCACTGCTGGTGGTGAGGCGTGAGAGGGCGGGGCCGGAACTGGCGTCGTGGTCGCTGAAGGACTCCCCTCCGGAGACCCCCACGCCGGTCGACGGTCCGGAGCGGTCGGACGCCTGACCGCTCGACGTGCCCTCGGACGCCTTGATGTAGCGGCCCGTGCCGGAACCCGACACGGCTCCGAGCACTCTCAGGTCGAAGAGGTCCCCCGTCATGTACAGCCTGGCCCGGGTGTACTCCTTGCCCGGTACGTGCAGGTTCTCCGTGATCAGGTAGCGCTTGCCGGCCGTGGCCTCCAGCACATGGTTCGACATCTGGAAACGCCCCATGAACTGGGGAAGAGCGTGCCCGGTGTGCACCACCGCGCTGTTCATGCGGTTGCCGAACAGCTCCCGCAGGAGCTTTCGCGCGGCCGGCAGTCCCTCGTCGAGGAGGGCCCCGGCGACGAAGGCGTCTCCCGGCAGCGGCGGCAGCGGCCGCAGATCACGTTCGGGCCGGGGGCCGGACAGCGCACGGAACTCCGCGAGACCACGCGGGACCCGGATCACCAGCCTGCCGGCCACGCTGGCCGTGTTCACCTCCGAGCGGAAGGCGTCGCGGCTGCGGTACCAGCTCGTCAGCAGGTTGTTGACCGGCCGGCCGGCAAGGTCGAGGCGCCGTACCTCCACCTTCAACCGGTGGCGGAACTCGACCAGGTAGTTCCCGTTCCAGTCGTACGCGGTCTGTTCGGTGACTTCGTTGCGGAAGCGGTTGACGCTCCTGTGGTGCCCCTCGCCGACACCGGCGTTGCTGTTCGAGGAGACACCGTCCTCGGCGCCGCCGAACGCGAGGCCGACGTTCTGCGCACCATCGCGGGACTGCCCCTGGCCTGTTTCCACATAGCCGTGGTTGTAGACCTCCAGGCCGGTTCCGCTCCGGAAGTCCAGTGTCTTGGGCGCTCCCTCCAGGACGTCGGAGACGTTGATCTCCACGATGTCCGACAGAGCCCATCCCACCGGGTTCACCAGGAAGAACGAGAACCCGTTCGGCGACAGGAACTCGTCCCACATGGCCTGGTCACGGCCCTTGGCCAGCAGCGCCTGCAGGGAGTTCACGCCGCCTTGCAGCCGCCCCACGAGCGATCCGTCACGTGTCCACATCCAGGGCTTCGACGTCAGCAGTCCCGGCGCCGTCCTGTCGACCAGCCTGCGCACGATGTCGTAGGTGGTGCGGCCGTCGTCGTAGGTGAGGTCATGGACGCCGCTGTGACCGAGCATCCGGCCCCCGGGGTCCTCGCGGGTCAGGTACTCGGGGAACTCCATGTCGTCGAAGACCGACGACATGCCGGCCTCCTGCCGCTCGAAGGCCTGGTTGAAAGCGGTTCTGACCGCGTCGTCGAGGATCGGCAGGCCGCGGCTCCTGTGCAGCGCGGCGAGTGTGTCGGCGAACGACCGCGGGTGCGAGTCCGTCGCATCACGCAGGGGATCGGTGGCCCACCGGGTCAGAACCGAGGCGACGATGTTCCCGCTGAGTCTGAGCTCGCCGTCGCTCCACCGCCGCATCGCGTCGAGCAACTGATCGTGGGGGAGGGGGATGGCGCCCTGTCCGTACTGCTCGAGTGCTTCGGGTTCGGACAGGAGGAAGATGAGGTCC
Source organism: Streptomyces sp. NPDC018964 (assembly GCF_044390325.1). NCBI lineage: Bacteria > Bacillati > Actinomycetota > Actinomycetes > Kitasatosporales > Streptomycetaceae > Streptomyces > Streptomyces sp. NPDC018964. The sequence continues at coordinate 25,242 of NZ_JBIRYZ010000038.1, read as the reverse complement.
CTCTCCAGCGTCACTTTCCTCGACGCGCTCTTGCGCGGGGCCAGTTTGCCTTCCTTCTCCAATCGGCTGGAAACGGAGAAGTTGACCTTCGTACGGATGGCGTAAGCCCGGTTGAAATCGAGCTGGATTCGCTCCTTCCCCGCAGTGCGTGAGGCCGTCAAGGAGGTGTTCCAGCCCCAGTTCCGGCTGCTGCTCGCACCGCCTTGGGTGGATCCGCCGTCCTCCACGGAGCCGCCGAAGGAGGTTTCTGCCTGCAGCCACGAAAATCCCTTGGAGCTCAGATCGGCGGTGTTCCCCTGACCGAGGTGAAGTTTGATGATCCCCAGGACGAACTTGTCGTCGGTGGCGCCGTAGAAGGAAGCCTGTCTCAGCTGTCCGTTGATGTCGAGGAGTCCGTGTTCATCCCTGAACCATCCCTCCTTGAACAGTTGGTCGGTCGTGAACTGCCCATTCACTATTTCCTTGAGATGGGATTTCACCTGGATGTTCCCGGTCAGGGAATTGATCTCCGCGTCCGCGTTTCCCTGAGGACCGGTCAGGGGTGCCAGCACCGTGGTGGCTGCCTCGCGCAGGCCCTGGGTGTCGAGGTAGAAGATGGCGGCCCGGTCGAGGACGGAGCTCTTGAGGTTCTCCTTGGACCTGAGATCAGGGCGGGCTTTCTCACCCAGATCGAGCAGAAAGAGCGAAGCGTCCTGGCCGGGAAACCTCAGGGGGGCCGGGTTGCGGATTCCCTTGCGGAACTCGCCGCTCATGCCGCTGTGCTGGAACTCGAACGTAACGGTGAAGTCGTTCTTCACCGAGAATTCGTTCACCGTGCCCGGGAACTCGAGAAGTTCCGGCCGGTTGTTGAGGTAGAAGGCGGTCTGGCCGGCACCCTTCTTGTAGGACAGCCCGACTCCGACGGTGGACGCCTTCATGTGACTGAAGAACGTCTTTGGCCGGATTTCGAGTCCGACACCCAGGACACCGCTGGTCGACTGTGCGACGGTGTCCATGCCCATCGCCAGGTTCACCGTGTGCCACTCGTCGGTAGGGCCCAGGAAACGAGGGGAAGATTTCTCGGTGGGTGCGGCCCTGATCGTGATCTTCACCGCGTCCACGTCGAAATCGAGGCCCAGGGTGCCGGTGGGCCGTCTCATCGTGATCGACAAGCCGTCCATGAACAACTCGTCCCAATGGGATTCGAGCCCTCGGTCGGTGAAGTACTTGTTGAACACTTCGAGGTTCTGGGCCTGGGCATCGATGGTGTTGCCATGGGTGTACCACCGTGAACGGGACAGGGGGGCCCTGGTGTCCTGCGGAAGGAACCCGTGGGCCTGGAGCACTTCCCTCACCGGACCGCTCAGGTTCCGGGCGGTCTCTCCCACCTGGACCATGCCCATGCCGATGCCACGCCCCCGGGCGGCGTGCGGCGGCAGGGGCCGCTGATGGTCGACCGGTTCCCGTGCCGTGCCGCGGAGCAGGTCCGGCCGGTACTCCACGGTCGTCTGTCCGGACGCCAGAACCGGCACGTCGGTACCGCCGCCGGAGTGCGCCCTGTCCCCGGACGCCGTGTCGGGCACGCGAGGCACTTCGATGATCTCCGCCGGGGCATCGGCTTCCTCCGTGACCTCGGTGATCGAGGCGGTTGCCCCGGTCACGGCGTCGCGGTCGACCGGGAAACCGTACTTGAAGGCCTCCGGCTCGGGGATGCGGAGCAGCGCACGGCCCGGTACGGCCGGCGTCGTGGCGCCCTCGCCGCCTCGCACCGCGACGAACGCCGTATACCTGAAGTCCACCCGGTAGGCGGAGGTGAAGCCCTTGTAGCGGGGGACGACGACCCACAGCCCGACCCGTGAAGCGCTCAGGCCGTGGGAGTCCGAGCCGGACACCGAGAGCGACGCGCTGCCGCCCACACCGACGTCGGGGCCCGCGAACGGAACCGGGAGCAGATTCACCTCCGCGCCGGCGGAAACCCGCCAGCTGCTGGTGATGGTGTGATTCCCGCCGGTTCCGTCGATGGCTGTGCGTACGTTCTCGATGTGTGCCGGGACGGGCACCCGGCTGCCGTCGGGAGCCTGCCGGCTGGTGGCGCCCACCCTGTCGGCCGTCGGCATGCGCTGTGCGTACAGCGTCACGGTGGCGATACGTGCCCGATTCTCATCGATGAGGGTGATCGGGTAGCCGTCAGGTCCGGCGGCCTCGTCCAGATGCGCGTCGAGAGCCCATATTTTCTGCACCAGTTGGCTGCGGGGTGAGATGAACGACCTGCCGGAGGACGATCCACCGACCGGGAGGTCCACTCCCTGCCGCTCCAGCTCCGACAGGACCGTGTCCAGCAGCGCGGGAAGACCTGTCAGACCGGCCGCGTAGTGGAACTGGGGCAGCCGCGACTCCCGGCCGCCCGTGCCGACCGCCGTGACGTGTGCCGGTGCCTTCTCGAGATAGTGCTCCGGAATCCACAGCATGAGCCGCTCATCGCCCACCGCTTCCTTCCCGGAGCCGTCGACGGGGAGAACGGGCGGGACGTCGGCCCACGCCGGAAGCGTGTCCCGCCGCATCCTGAGTTCCCAGTGGGGCCGGTAGGCGATCAGCCTCGACTCGTCACGGGTCTCCTCGACATGGCCGCCCTCGGCGTCACCCAGGATGTTCGTGGACCGCTGCGACGCGTTCTGTGTGAGCGAGACCGCCGCGAACGCTCTGGCCTTCTCCAGGACACCGGTGCCGAAGGCGGTACCGAACCCGCCCGAGAGCTGCACCCGCGTGGCACTGGTCGCTCCGGAGCGGGTCTGCGAGTACGTACCCAGTTGGAACGCCGCGTTGGTCGTCCCCACCGCGTGGAACGCCTCCGGCTGGTCGTCCCGCTTCGGCGGGCGCGCCGTGAGAGGCGCCTGCTGCTCGGCGGTGACATCGGAGGGAGTGGTTTCCTGCCCGCCGGCCGGCGCCGCCGGCGAGTCGAACGAGGCCGCCGGGTGGCTGACCTCCCGGGGATCGCGCGGATCCAAGGTCACCAGGACCTCGGTGTCGCCGAGTTCCATCACGAATCCGTCGACCGTACCGCCCTCTCCCTCCGGTACGAGATACCGGTAGTTGCTCAGCAGACGGTGCGGCAGGCCGTTCCACTCCCGTTCCGGCACGGTCGCGCCCAGTTGCGCGGCCATCGCCCGCAGCGTCCTGAGCACCTGCGGCATGAACGGAAGCCCCGCCCTGGGCACGCCCCTGGAGCGTACGTCCGCCGGAACCTCGACGGGGGCCCCGAGCCCCGAAAGAGGGCCTGCTTCGGACGGCGGGGCGACATGCGGCTCCGGTGCCCGGTTGTTCGACGACTGTGCCGTCTCTTCGGGTTCGTCGCTCTTCGCCGATGCCGCCCACGGTGTGACGGGAGAGACCTCGAACGACTGCCTCTCACCCTCGCCCGCGCCGAAGAGCTCCAGTCCCCGGCCGTCCGCGGCGGTTCCCTCCGGGGGAAGGGCCTCGGTCAGTGTCCCGGACACCGGGTCGAAACGAGCACCGTACCGGCTCGCCACCACAGGCAGGCCGAGTGTCCCGGCGAGCCGCGGGGCCACGTCGTCCGCACCCGCCATCGTCAGGATCGGGACGCGTCCCGGCGCGACCAGGGAGATCAAGTCGGACAGCGCCGAAGGACCGACCACACGGTCACCCGCTGCGACGTGGCCGTCGCGCATCCCGCCGAACACGAGAACGTTGCCGTCCCCGGCGAACTCCCGCAGCGCGGACCATGCCTCCGTGTCCCTCAGCGCCGCGTGCTCCGGCGCGTCGGGCATCCACAGGGCCACGGCATCGAGGCCGTCCCGGACGACGAACGAGCCCTCCAGCAGTTCCTCCATGGGAACGCGACGCGGAGGGGCCTGGTTCGTGGCGTCCTCGGCGCCCATGCCCCGCGGCACGGAGTCGCCCATGGTGCGGTCGTCCGCGGCAGCCGGTGCGAGGCCCCGCTCGTCGTGGCCGGAGACTTCCCGCGACAGCGGGGGAGCGCCGTCCGTTCCGGTGGGGGACGGGCGCCCGTCCGACAGACTCGGCGCCGGCGGCGCTTGCTCCTGGTGAGGAGGAACGACGCCGGTCACGGGAGACGGTGGCGAGCCGGTGGAGGAACCGGACGGAGCTTCCCGGTCCGCCCGGACGGGATGCGCCGCGTGCTCGGAGTGACTGGCCGCGACGGGACGCCGCGGTGCGAGGGACTCCGCCCCGGTGTCCTCGCCCGCCGTCGTGCGGGGTTCGTCCAGGAAGGCCACCAGCCCCGACGCGGCCGGACTGCCGACCGCGGCTCGTGGCGACCGGTCCTGCCGCGGGAGGGCACCGTCCTGAACCCTGGTCGGCGGAGTGTGTCTTCCCGTCCCGTCCTCAAGTGTGTCGTGCTCCGTCGCCGCGCCTTCGGATATGCCCTCGACGGAGACGGGTGTTTCCGGATTCTGCTCGAAATACGCGGTCAGTGCCTGCAACTGTTGAAGGAAGTCGGGAAGTTCCTTCACCCTCTGCGCCACATCCGGCGGTACCGGGAAACAGACCGTGCTACGGGTGGGAAGAGCTGGCACCTTTACCCCTGCTTCTGACGGCCGGACTGGCAGTGGCGCACAGCGTAGGTGAACTTCTTGTTACACGGTAGGGAATCCCGTGAGTCGTGTCACGGCCTGTGCGAGGCCGGGCTCGCCATCGCGGAATGGGCCGACGGGTTCACCGGCCTTCGTTCCGTTCACCGCGGCGGAGACACCGCGGCCTTTGGACACCGTCCTGCCCCGTCCGCGGACCGGCCGCGATCCCGTCACCCACGCACGGGACCGGCCGGCCCGAGGAAGACGCCGCCGGGCCGTCGTCCGACGCTGCCACCACCACGGACGCGGCTCACGACAGGAACCGTCGCCGCGGTGACGAGCGGGCACTCACAGAGGAGTGGCGGGAGACCCGCGGCTGTTCCTCCGCAGGCGTGTGAACGGCCAGGCGGCGCACGAGGTCGGGGAACCCTTCCCCGGCGTACCGGTACGTCGGCGCGTCCTTGTACCCGGCCCTGGACGGATCCCGTACGAACGACGTGCAGAACGACGCCACCTGCGCCGGCTGCGGCAGCAGACCGGCGCGCATCCAGCGCGCGTACCGGAGGAAGGGCATCTTCCGGTCGGGCCCTATGCCCCAGCCCGAGACGCCTGACCAGTGCAGTACGTACTCCGGCCGGCCGGCGCCGCCGGCTGTCACGGACACTTCCCCCTCGACGTCGTCGAAGGCGTGCTCTTCCGCCTTGTACGGTCCGCAGCTCCGCACCGCCCCCACCACGATTCCCCGGGACACCAGTTCCTTCGACACGGCCTTCATGTAATGGCCCACCGCGGTGGCGAGCGTCTGCGAATCGACCTTCCTCGTCGTCATGCGGTCCTCTGTCACCTCGAGTTCGACCCGGCTCTCTCACGATGCCGCGCCCGCTCGGCCCGCGAACAGGAGGGCACCGGCCAGGATCACGGCACATGCAGGACAACGACGACCACCACCCACCGGTTCAACACGCTGCGCGATCCCCGGCCGTCCGGGCCGAAGGGCATGACCGCGAGACAGAGACACCGCGGAGCTGTTTTCCCGAGGGGAAATGGCCGCGCGCCGACGGTCCCGCGGATCTCGCGGCGCGAAATATTTTCCCGGGAGGTGAACCGCTGGAGCGTCCTGCGAGTAGTACTGGATGTAGGTCCGCAGGCTTTGTCACCGCCCAGCCGTCGCATCCCCGGACGGGCGGTCACTACGGACTTCGCGCCTTTCTCCATGCGTGAAAGGCGAGTTGTGGCTTGAGGCATTGTTGGTCCGCTGCCTCAAGCCACAACACAGAACTGCACCGGCTTCACCGGGCCCAGCCGTGGTGATGTCACGGATCCTGCCCGAAGCCGGTGGCGGAAACTCCTGCCGCGTTCTCGTGGTGGGAGTGTCTCGGTGAATTCCTGTGGGGGGAGTTCACCGAGATCCTGCCGGCACCTGCGGTATGCGCGGCAGATGACATCCGGGCCGCGGCTCCGGGTGGGGCCGGTTCGCCGGCCCCGTAGGACCCTGGTCGTCCCAGGGGCGCCCGCCGGGTTCGGATGGGCAGGCGCGGTCCTGCCTCAAGCCGTCAGCAGGACCGCGCCTTGACCGGCACCCGAGCAGCCGCCGGCGGCAAGACGGCCACGCCCGCCTGGGCGGAGAGGACGGTGCCGCGACCTCACATCCGTATGCCGGCCACCGCCGGTGCGTCGAACGCGCCGCCCTGCTGCCGCGCACCCCGCCGCGAGCCCTCCTCCGCACCCGCCCCCCGGCCCACCGAGGTGACCCTGCGGCGCGGCCGTGAGGGCGCGACGCCCTCACGGCGCGTGGTGCCGGCCGTGCGGCCCGCGGGCAAGCGGTCCCTGGCCGTAGCCCGGTGGGACGGCGAGGGCCGTCGTCCCACCGCGGCCCGGAACCACGGCGACGGTCCGCCGGGCACCGCGGCCGCCCGGCGCGGGTACGGGCCGGTACCGGCGCCGGGCGGGGACGTCACAACGTGGTGAGAGGAGTGCCCCGTTCGCGTAGCCGTGCGAGTGCCAGGTCCAGCGCCTTCACGGTGCGGGAGCGGTCGCCGCCGCCGTCATGACAGAGAACGATGTCACCCGGGCGAGCCCGCGCCACCCGCTCGGCTATGCGGTCCGCGGGAGGCTCCCGCCAGTCCTTGGGATCGACCGTCCAGTCCACCGGCGTCAGACCGTGGTCGCGTGCGGCTGCCAGCACACCACGCGACCAGCCTCCGGCCGGAGCCCTGAACAGAGTGGGCCTGACACCGGTCTCGCCGGTGACCACCCGCTGGGTCTCGGCCATCTCCCGGGCGACGGCCGCCGCCGGCAGCGCGGCGAACGGCTGGACGTGCGAGTACGAGTGATTGCCCAGACGATGGCCGGCGGCCAGGAGACGCCGCAGCAGTCCGGGGTGTTCCCGGGCGCGCTCGCCGACCACGAAGAACGTGGCCTTCACCCCGTGGGCGGCGAGTACGTCGAGCAGGGCCGGTGTCCACGTGGGATCGGGACCGTCGTCCACGGTGAGAGCGACGGGCCTCACCACGTTCCACGGCTCACCGGCCGTTCCCGTGCCCCCGCCGGGAACCGCCCCGGCGACCGCGTTCCCGTACGGCACACGGAACACCGGGCCGCGCGCGAGGAGGGGTTCCCCGTCGCTGTGGCCCGCTTTCCCGGTACGCAGCGCCTCGGCGCGGCGGACGATGCTCCACCCCACCTGGGAGCCACGGGCACGCAGGACCGCGGGGCGCGTGTCAGGCCGCACGGGACACCTCCGCGGCGACCCCGCCCGTATCCCGGCCGCGGTGGGCCCACCGGAAGGCCAGCAGTGCCGCACCCGCGCCGACGATCTCCGTGACCGTGCAGCACACCCGGCTGGCCAGGGCCGCCGCTCCGGCCTGCGCCCAGGGCAGGTCGGCCGTGAGGACCACCATCAGAACGACCTCGCGCACGCCCGCACCACCGGGTACCACCAGGGCGGCCGCTCCCGCCGCCGCGGCCAGGGCGAAGCCCCCCACACAGAGAGCGAGGGACTCCGTCACGGGCGCTCCGAGCACTACCGCGATCATCCACAGATGCGCGCCGCCGACGAGCCAGGACAGCACTTCCCAGACGACCGCACGGCGCAGGTCGCCGTCCGCGACCCGCAGGTCCGGTACGGGGCGGCGCAGCAGCCGGGCCGCCCGGCCGGCCGCCCGCACGATGACGCCCGGCTTCCTCAGCAGTGCCGCCAGGGCGAGGGCCACCGGCAGCAGCCACCAGGCGCCGTCGCCCATCACGCGCGGTGCCGCCAGCGCCCCCACCACCGCGGCGGTCAGCAGCACCACCACGGAGTTGAGGACGTAGGCCGTGACCATGCGCTGTGTGGTGACTCCGTGGCGGCGCCCGAGATGCACTCCGGCCAAGGCGCTCCAGAAAGGTCCGGGAAGGTATTTCCCGAGGACGGTCGCACCGAAGATCTGGCACGTGGGACCCCAGGACAGCGGGCTCCCCAGACCGGTGACCGTGCTGCGCCAGGAAGCCATGCTGAGGGCCAGCCCCGCCAGGTTGACCGCTGCCGAGCCGGCCAGCCAGGGGGCGGCGCCGTCACGGGCGAGCAGTTCCCCGATGACGTGACCGCTGCCCCCGAGGGCCCGCCACATCCCGTATCCGGCGCCGGCGACCAGCGCTGCCGCCAGGAGGGGCCGGAGCCGTGCGCCCCAGCCGCGCTTGCCCGCCGGCGTTCCGCCAGGGTCCTGTGGCGCGCCGCCGTCCGGCGGCCGGGTCCGTTCCCGCACGGCCTGTGCGCGCGCGCCGGGCTCCTGAGCCGGGACGGCCGGTACCGCGGGCTGTCCGCGGTCCGGTTCCCCGAGGGCCTCCCCGGGCGTTCCGTGCGGCTGCCCGGGAAGGGGGCTTCCCGTCCGTTCCTGGTGAACGGCGGGTGCGTCCCTGGTGTGGTGCACGGCTTCGGTCATCCCGTCGTCCGTCCTTCCATCGCGTCGGGCCTCCCGGCGTCCGGGCCCGTGTCGGGCCCGGCGGAAAGGCCCGTGTCGCGGGGCGGGCCGTCGGCGACCCTGCCGAAGTCGCGGTCGAACCTGCTGCGCAGCCAGCCCGTGCCGGCGCCGAGCGCGATCTGCAGGTTGACCAGCAGGTGCAGTCCGATGAACAGAGGCAGGAAACCGAGCCCCCGTCGTCGCCGTACGAAGCGCAGCAAGGAAGGATCGGCGCAGGCGAACGCCAGGATCCCGAGGACGGGGAGCACCGCGAGGGGCGCGGAGAGGACGGCGGCCGGCACGGTGGCGACGGTGAACGTGGCCGCCGCCACCCCCGCCATGCTGTTCGCCCGCAGCGCTCCGCGGCGGCGGCGGTGGGCGGCGGCGAAGGGGAGCAGGTACTGGGCACGCCGGAACTGCTCGCGCAGCATGGGACCGAGCCGGTGCTCCTCGTCGTGGGCGGCGACCACCTGGTCGGTGAGCAGGATGCGGTAACGGGCGGAGAGCCGTTCGCTGTACTCCACGTCCTCGCTGTCGCGCAGCGCGGGATGGAAGGGACCGATCTCCTCGAAGACCCGGCGGGGCACGGCCGCCGCGGCGAAGAACGCGGTGGGGGTCGGACCCACTCCCTTGAGCCGCCAGTGATGGGCGTGCAGGGTGCGGTACCACTCGACGGGCCCGTGGTCCACGAGAGGTGCGAAGGCGATGATGCCGTGCACACAGCCGAGTCCGGGGTCCGCCCGGAGCAGCCGTACGGCGTTCTCCAGCGAGTCCGGGGACAGGGCCTGGTCGGAGTCGAGGAAGAACAGGATGTCGCCCCGTGCCGCGGCGGCCCCGGCATTGCGCGCGGCGGAGACACCGCGGTTGGTGTCGGCGCGCAGGACCCGGCAGCCGAAGCGCTCCGCGACAGCGACGGAGCCGTCGGTGCTCGCGTCGTCCGACACGATGATCTCGAACGGCTGGAGGGTCTGCTGGAGCAGGGAGGCCAGGCACAGCTCCAGCGTCTGCGCGTAGTTGTAGTTGGGGATGACGACGGACACCCGGGGAGGCGTGCCGCCGTTCTCGGCGTCGCTCGCGCTGTCCCCGGGAACGGCTGCCGCCGCGGGGCCGGTGCCGGTCACAGGGACACCTCCAGGATCTGCGCCCGGTGATCGGACAGGTTGTTCATGCCGTCGAGGCGGTAACGGTCCACGGTGACCGGGCCGGTGGAGAACGCCCAGTCGAGCCGCCACAGTCCGAGAACGGGGACGAGTTGGTTCCAGGTACGGGGATAGAGACCGCCGCCGCTGTCCGCCGCGTCGCGCAGCGTGGCGCGCAGTTCGTCCATCTCCCCCATCACGGGGCTGCTGTTGAAGTCCCCTGCGATCACGGCGGCGGCACCACGCCGGCGCTGCTCGCGGAGTTCCGCCTCGAGTCCTTCGAACTGCGCGGTCCGGGTCCGCTGCCGCTCCCGCAGCATGCCGAAGAACGAGGGGGAGACGAGATGCGGTCCGGGATCGATCTGCACGGGGATGTGCACGTTGTACAGGGACAGGGACCGGCCGTTCACCCGGATGTCGGTGCGGAGCGTCTTCACCGCGCGGTACACCTCCAGCCACGGCGCGTCGGGCCGGCCGGCGACCGCGCTGCCCGGGCCCACCAGCTCGTATCCGGTCACGGGGAAGCGGGACAGCGTGATCAGCTCCCCCCGGGAGACGACGTGATAGCCGGGGAACTCGCGGCGGATGCGCGCCAGGTCGTCGACCGGCCTCAGGTTCTCCTGCCGGTGGTCGATCCCGTGCACGTACTCCTGCAGCAGGTACACGTCCGCCCGCTGGGCCCGCAGCGCCGCCCAGAACCGGTCGGTGTCGACGTCCTGGCCCCACCAGGTGGTGTTCCAGGAGACGACGCGCAGGTCACCGACGGCGGACGAGCCCTGGTGGGCCAGCGCGGACAGCCGTACCCCGTTACGGGGCCAGCTCACCGCGGCCGAGGCGAGCGCCAGGCAGCACACCAGGAGCAGGGCCGTGCCGCGCGGGCGGCGTCCTGGCACCGTGGGCCCGCGGAGCACGGAACCCGTGACGGAACCGGAGGCCGACGTGCCGGAACCCTCCTCGGGCCCGCTCGTGACCGGACCGCCGGTTTCCCGCGCGCGCCGCCTGTTCCGCCGCAGTGCCAGGGCACAGGCCGCCGCGATCAGCAGCACCGGCATCAGGAGGAAAGCCGCGGGCGGCAGGAGATCGAGTGCCAGCATCACCCACCACCGGCCGCTGAGCAGACGCTGCAGCACCGTGTAACAGACCCACAGCACGGCCAGAGCCACCAGGAAGCGGACCGCGCGACCTCGTCCGGGAGGGACCGCGCGGGCCTCTTCCCCGCTGTCCGGGCCGGGCTCCTCGAGGACGGTGTCCCGGGGAGCCGGCTCATGGAAGACGGTCACAGGACGGCCGCGGTGGACGGGACCGCGTGGTCGCGGTCGTACAGCCTGCGGAACGACGGGGAGAGCAGCCAGTGCACCGCGCCGAAGGCCACTCCCGCCACGACGGTGAGGTTGAAGGCCAGTTGCACGCCGATGAAGGCCGGCATGAACAGCGGTCCGCGCCGCGCGGCGACGAAACGGTACATGCCGAAGTCGAGACCGATGGCGGCGCCGAGCAGCAGGACCGGCAGCATCCACCCGGCCGGCCCCAGCACGACCGGAGCCGCCAGCGACACCACCGCCAGTGCGGAGGCGAGGCTCGCCCAGGAGCGGGAGGCCGTCTCGAAGCCCTTGGCGAACCGCTTGCGCCGGGCGTAGAGCGGGACGCGCAGCCGCCCCCGGGTGAAGATCTTCCGCACCAGCGGCCACATCTCGTGATCGTCGTCGTGCGCGCCCCGGACGGCCGGGGTGAGCAGCAGGTCGTAGCGCTGGCTGAGCCGCTGCCCGTAGTCGACCTCCTCGGTCTGCCGCAGCTTCGGGTTGAACGGGCCGATCTCCTCGAAAACCTCCACGCGCATGGCGCACATGGCGGATATCAGGAAACTCACCGTGCCCTCGGAGCTGGTCCGCCAGTAGTACGCCTGGAGACAGCGGCACTCCTCGACGAGGCTGTCCCGGATCAGCGGCTCGGGCTCGTACATGCCGCACACCGCGCCGATCCCCGGGTTGTCCCGCAGCAGGCTGACGGCGGCCCGGACGGCACCGGGACTCAGAGCCACGTCCGAGTCGAGGAAGAAGAGGATGCTGCCCCGGGCCCGGGAGGCTCCGGTGTTCCGGGCGACGGCGACTCCGCTGTTGGTGCCGGTGCTCACCACGGTCACACCGAGGGACCGGGCGATCTCCTCGGAGCCGTCCGTGCTGCAGTCGTCGACGACGATGATCTCCAGGTTCGGGTAGTTCTGTTCCTTGGCGGACCGGATGCACATGCTCAGGGAGCGCCCGTAGTTGTAATTGGGGATGATGAGGGAGACCAGTGGTTCTTCCATGGGTGTCCTTACTCTCTTGGCTCTTCGGTTCGTGTCGCCGGCCGCCGGTCCGCTGTGTCCCGGTGCCTCATGGCTCGTGCCGCCGCCGCGCGCCCGGGCAGCGTTTTTCTCGCCGGTCGCGCAGGGGCCTCGCGGCTGCCCGGGTGCGGCCGGGCGGCAGTGGGACACACGGGAGGGGAAGGGAGCGGAGCGGTCGGGGCTGCGGCGCCGGCGGGCGTGGGGGCGGGGGGCGGCGCGCTGGGGCGTCGTGCGGGCCTCAGGAGAGCAGCGTGAAGACGCCGGTCCACACGATGCCGCAGCCGACCATCAGCCGGTCTCGGAACAGTGTGCGCACCGGGTCGGCGCCGCCGCCGCCCACGAGCAGCAACTGCAGATAGCGGAAGACCGCGAACACCGAGGTGCCCAGCGTCAGGAAGACGAGAGCCGTGGCTTCGGGGCTCTCGTCGGGGGTGGCCGTCAGGTGGATCCCGAGGGTCACCGCGGACAAGGTGGCGCTGATCAGGGTGAGGTAGTCGATGAACTGCACCGAGTACCCGGCGAGGGCGGGCCGGTGCTCCCCGCCGACGTCGAGGAGTTCCCTGCGGCGCTTGCCGAGCGCGAGCAGCAGACAGCCGGTCAGTACGGTCAGCAGCAACCAGGACGACGGTTCGGCGCCCAGCGCCAGGTAGCCCTGGACGGCGCGCAGGACGAAGCCCACGGCGACCACGAAGGCGTCGACGAGCGATATGTGCTTGAGCCGGTAGCTGTAGGCCAGGTTGAGCGCCAGGTACACCAGCACCGGCCAGGCCCGTTCCAGGGAGGCCAGGGTGACGCCTGCCGCGAGGGCGGCGCAGACCGCGGCCAGGTAGGTCCAGGCCGCGCCCGGGGATAATTCACCGGAGGCCAGCGGACGGTGGCTCTTGGAGGGGTTGAGGCGGTCGCGCTCCCGGTCGAGGATGTCGTTGAGCACGTAGACGGCTATCGAAGCCAGGGTGAACAGGGCCGTGGCCCACAGCACGGCGAGCGCCGTCTGTGCCGTGCCCCGGTGCAGGATGACCGCCGGCAGGGCGATGACAACCGGGTTCTTCGCCCACTGGTAGGGCCGTGACAGGTGCAGCAGCGCACGAGGGACGCGCAGCACGCGGTGTGCGGGTCTGCTGGGAGGCCGCGCCACAGGGGAACCGCCGTGCGCGGCAAGCGCCGGGGGAGTGACGGAGGTGGTGGGCGCGGACGAGGCGGGAGCGGGGGCTGAAGGGAGGGGGGACGCCGCGGAATTGACGCCGGACATGACTCTCCTTGGAACCGGTGTGAGGGGTGGGAGGTGCGCGGATGCTGTCGGGCCTGTCTCGCAACGGTTCAGAAGACCGCCTTCGCCAGTTTGAGCGCTCCCTGCCCCCAGGCATCGCGGCTGGTCCTGCCGCCCGCTGCGGCACCACCGCCGCGTGGCTGCGACCGCCACCACGCGAAACTGCGCAGAATGGCCTCACGGTTGGAGTGACGCGGCGTGAAGCCGAGCCGCTCGCGCATGCGGGTGATGTCCATGTAGGAGTCCATGCGCAGCTTGTGGATCAGCCGCATGTACACGGGGGAGAGACGGGCCCGGGCGAGCAGTTCCAGGGCCGCCACGGCGGGCCTCATCGGCAGTCCGATGACACGCTTGCCGTGTCCGGCGGCGTCGAGCACCGTCTGGAAGTCCTCCCGCAGGGTGCCGAACTCCGCGGAGCCCACGTTGAATTCCGTGTTGACCGCTTCCGCGGGGGCTTCGGCGGCCAGCAGGATGACATCGATGAGGTCCTCGACGTCCAGCATCTGGCTGCGTACGCGGCCGTCGCCGAGCACGGGGAAGTGGTGTCCCTCGTCCGCCCATTCGAAGAGCATCGAGAAGATGCCGAGACGTCCCGGACCCAGGAACGTCTTCGGGCGGAGCACGGGGACGACCATGCCGTCGGCGCGGGCCTTCTCCACCAGCTCCTCCGCCCGGGCCTTCGCCGTGCCGTAGGGATCGATCGGCCGGCGGGGGTGGGTCTCCGGTGTCGGTACCTGGGTGGGCAGTCCGTACACGGAACCCGTCGACAGATGAATGACGCGTGGCACGTTCTCGCTCGCCGCCGCGGCGAGCACCGTGCGCGTTCCCTCGACGACGACGGAGTCGATCTGGGCCGAGGGATAGCTGGGCAGGGCCGAGGCGCTGTGCACCACCAGATCGGTGCCCTTGACGACCTGCCGCAGCAGAGCGACGTCACGGATGTCGCCCGTGACCAGCCGGGTGGCGGGTGAGTCGGCACGGTGCGCCAGGTCGAGTCCTACGACCTCGCAGCCGCTTTCGGCCAGCCGCCGCGCCAGGGCGGTGCCGAGCATGCCGCTGCTGCCCGTGATCACTACGCGGGTGAGCATGTCGGTGTCTCCGTCCCTGTGGTGCTGAGGAGACGGTGGTGTGCGCTGTGACTCATGGAGAGGGACGACTGCGGCAGTGCCGGCGTGTCGACCGCGAGAACGCTTTGGAATGTACCTCCGGCATATGCTAAAGCCGGAGGCATGGGTACGGGAGAAAGCTGTTTCACGTTGATTCCGTTCATTGCATCGCGCGGACAGGGCGGCGAATGCTGGAGCAGGACATCCGTCGGCGCTGACGGGCCGTTCAATCGGAACGATGACACGGAGTCAGGCGACCGGTGAAGAAGCACTGTGGCGCGGCGGTCCGCCAGGGAACGTATGCGGCCAATGTTGGGCCCTCGCCGATCATGCGCGCCGATGTCGTACGCGCAACGCGGGGATGACGGTTCTACGGCAGTCGCAGGAGCGTTTTAACCTTTTTGTCTATTTTTTTGGACAACGATGTCGACGGTGCCGCCGGCGCGAGCGGGAAAGCCGCATGCAAAACTCTGCGTCAGATGCGCAAGAAGTGACTGGAACGGGCCTACGCGATCGCTGGAGATGAACCTTCCCGCTGATGCCGGATGCTTCCTTTTTGCGTTGCGAGAGCGTGTCCTTGCTCGTGCCGTCGCCGGGTGCCCCCGTGGGTGAGGCAGCCCCGGTGCGGACGTTTCCGCGGCCGCGGCACCTGCCGCACGACCCGGTCCGCCCGGGGCCGTCCCACCCGTGCCGGACTCCCGCTGCACTCCCCGCCGTCAGGCCGTTGACAGGGCGGACACAGGGGTCCGGCCGGAGTGCCGGGCCCGGCGGCTCACCGCCTCGCCGGTCCGGGTCGTCGGGCGGATCCCGTCCCGGACGCGCTTCAACGGCCATGACGTTCATGAACGAGGCCGCTCAGCGGGCGTCGCGGTCGACGGCGGTGAGGCTGAGGCTCTGTGCTTCGCGCCGTTCCCCTTCCCCGCCCGCGAGCGGCCCGGCCCGGGGGGCGAGGTCGCGTTCCAGGTCGTCCAGGGCTCTGCGGGCCGCTTCGATACGCCGGCGCAGGTGCTGCTGGTCCGTCCGGTCCGGGGCCGGCCGGCGCGCTGCCGGCGTTTCCTCCTCTTCCCCCTCCATGCCCCGGGCCTCCTCGAGGGAGGTGAGGACGACGCCGATGAGGACGTTGACGAGGACGAAGGAGGCGAGCAGGACGTAGGAGGCGTAGTAGAGGAGACTCCACCGGGATATCTCCAGGCCCGCGTGGATCGCGTCGCCGATGCCGTCGAGCATCATCAGGAGGAAGAGGGTGAGGACGGCGCGGCCGATGGAGCCGTAGTGCTCGGGGTCGTGGTGGCCGAAGAAGACCCAGCCGACCATGGCGTACACGTACAGGAGCAGGGCGCCGACGAGCAGGAAGCTCAGGGTGCCGGGCAGGCTGCGGGCGACCGCGACGAGCACGATGCGCAGCTGGGGCAGGAAGCGGGCGGTGCGCAGGACCCTGGCCAGCCTGAGCAGCCGCAGCACCGTGGTGTTCTCGCGGACGACGGGCAGGAAGGCGCACAGGATCACGGCCAGGTCGAAGAGGTTCCACGGCTCCTTGCAGAAGTCCCGTGGACGGTCGGCGTGCGCGGCCGCGCGCAGCAGGACCTCGACGGTGAACGCGGCCAGACAGGCGTGCTCGGCGAGCCGTAGCCAGCGGTGCCACTCCTCGACGACTCCGGAGTACGTCTCCAGGCCCAGCAGTGCGGCGTTGACGAGGATCAGAGCGAAGACGGTGACGGCGAACCAGCGGGCCTCCGTGATGTCACGGCAGCGGCGTGCGAGTTGCCCGCGCCCGGACGGGACGACGGATCCGGCCACGTGGTCTTGGTGCTGCGGCATCCTGCTGCCTTGTCTCCTCCGTGCCTGCGACGGTCCGTCCCGGCCGAGCCGACCGGACACGGGACCGTTGAGTGATCATGCTCTCAGAAGAGACCTCTGTATCAATGCGCGAACGCCCCGGGGGGCGGGGCATCCGGCCGGGTCCTGCCGTCACACCGCCCGCGGCCGTGGGAAGCGGGCGGCGGACCACGCGGGTTCACCACACCGGTGAGACGCCCGGAGCCGTCGCGGACCACAGCGGGCGCGGCCCGCGTTCCCGTGGTTGCCGGCGAGTTCCCTCCCGGCCCGGTCCCGGGGGCCGGGCACGAGACCGCCGTTCACCGGCACATGAGGGGACGAGGGCCGGACGCCCGGCAGCAGGGCGCCGGGGCAAGGAGCGCCCCGGCGCACCGAACCCCTTCGTCACTCCGGCTGCTGTGCGGTCGCTGCGCGCCCGATGGCCTTGAAGGGGTCGTCCACCCGCTGCTCGTCGGGATCGATGGCGCGCAGGACGCGTCGGCAGATCTGGTTGAGCCGGCCCTGCTGCGCCTTGGTGAGGGGATCGAAGAGCAGACGGCGCACCTCCTCGACGTGCCCGGGAGCGGCGGCGACGACCTTCTCCAGACCGGCTTCGGTGAGGACGACCCGAGTGGAGCGGCCGTCGGAGGGGTCGGCCGTTCGGCACAGCCACCCGCGCCGCTCGAGCCGTGAGGCGACGTTGGACAGCCGCGACAGGCTGCTGGTGGTGTACTCGGCCAGGTCGCTCATCCGCAGGCTGTACCGGGGAGCCATGGAAAGTCCGGAGAGGACCTGGTACTCGAACAGACTGATCCCGGAATCACGCTGCGTCTGCGCGTCCAGCGCCGAAGGCAGCCGGGCGAGCAAGTACACGACCGCGAGCCAGGTCTGCTGCTCCTCGGCGTTGAGCCAACGCGGCTCCGGTGCACTGTCCATGCCGCCATTGTAACTTCAACCCGAAAGTGATCGACCCCCCGAAGTCGCTTCAAGCTAAAACTTTTACTTCTCCCAGATCTCTTGAAGCTTGAAGTTATTGCGGATACCTTTTGCTCAACGCTTGAAGTGATGGACGGCGGCTGCGAGTGTCGTGGGCCGTCTGCGGGGAGCTGCGTTCGCCGCTTCTTCGCGCTGACGCGCCGGACCGCCGGCGCGCCCTGCGCACCGAACCGCCGGGGAACGACCGCCCCGTGCCGATGGGAAGGACCTCTTATGCGCATCCGAGCAGCAGTCGCGCGAGCCCGGTCGGAACCTCTTGTGATCGAGGACCTCGAACTCGAGGAACCGGTCGGCGACGAGGTTCTGGTCAGAGTGGTCGCCACGGGCATCTGCCAGACCGATTCCCATGTGTGGAACCAGCGCATCCCCGCCCCGCTCCCCCTCGTGCCGGGTCACGAGGGAGCGGGCGTGGTCGAGCGGATCGGCCCGTCCGTCACGGAACTGCGACCCGGGGATCACGTCGTCCTGTCGTTCCAGGCGTGCGGCCACTGCGAGCAGTGCCTGAGCGGGCATCCCGCGTTCTGCGACAGCGCGTTCGCCGCGAACTTCGCCGGTGCGCGGCTCGACGGAACCCGGGGAATCCGCCGCACCGACGGCGGCGGGATCCACGGGCACTTCTTCGGCCAGTCCTCGTTCGCCACGTACGCGCTCGCCACACAGCGCAACGCCGTCAAGGTCCCCGACGACGTCCCGCTGGACATGCTCGGACCACTCGGCTGCGGCCTGCAGACCGGAGCCGGCGCCGTACTGAACTCCTTCGCCGTTCCCGCGGGTTCCTCCGTGGCGGTCATCGGCGTCGGAGCCGTCGGGTTCGGCGCACTCATGGCCGCGCATCTGTCGGGCGCGGCGACCGTCATCGCCGTGGACGTGAATCCACAGCGGCTCGCGCTCGCCGCGGAACTGGGCGCCACGCACGTCATCGACGCCCGCCGGACGCACGTGGCCGAGGAGATCAAACGCATCACCGGCCGGGGGGTCGCGTACGCCCTCGACACCACCGGCCGCGCCGACATGATCGACCACGCTGTCGACGCCCTGGCAACAGCGGGGCAGGCCGGCCTCGTGGCGGGCAGCGAGGACGCCAGGATCCCCACCGCCAAGCTCGGGCTCGGGATGTCGGTACGCGGCATCGTCCAGGGCGATTCGAACCCCCGCCTGTTCATCCCGAAACTCATTCAGCTGTACCGGTCCGGACGGTTCCCGTTCGACCGGCTGGTCCGCTTCTACGACTTCGACGACATCAACACCGCGTTTGCCGACGCGGCGCGCGGAGACGTCATCAAACCGGTCCTTCGCATGACGGACATCGACGACTGAGAAGGAGCAATGCCATGGCCAGCACGTACGGAGACTTCTACGCCGCGCGGAAGTGGGGTTTCCCGAAGTCCGAGCCCTCGGAGAACATCGAGGCCCCGCAGCACTTCCTGCCCGGGCATCTCGACGACCCGGCCTTCTACGAGAAGGGTTACCACGTCGAGAAGCTGGGTGACGGCGACGGGTTCTACTGGGTCGGCAGCCCCAGCGGCTACGACGCCGCCTTCATGCTGACGGGCAACGGCGTCGTCGCGATCGACGCTCCGCCCGCGCTCGGCGAGAACATGGTGGCCGCGGTCGAGTCGGTCACCGACGAACCGGTCACCCACCTGATCTACAGCCACTGGCACAGCGACCACATCGGCGGAGCGAAGGCCTTCGGACCGAACGTCAAGATCATCGGGCACGAGATGACCCGTGAGCTTCTGACCCGTTTCCCCGACCCGTACCGCCCGGCGCCCACCGAGACGTTCTCCACTGACGAGACGCTCGAGGTCAACGGCGCCAGACTCGAACTGTCCTACAAGGGATTCGACCACACCCCGGGCAACATCTACATCTACGCGCCGGAACAGAAGGTGCTCACCAAGATCGACATCGTCAGTCCCGGATCGGTGGCCTTCATGCACGCCGACGCCTCGGAGAACATCAGCGGGTACTTCCAGGCCCACGACGACATCCTCGCCTACGACTTCAAGGCGTACGTCGGCGGCCACAGCTGGCGCTGGGGCACCCGCGAGGACGTGGAGGCCGCGCGTGAGTACTGGCACGACCTGCGGACATTCACCGACGAGGCGCTCAGGGAGCTGAGCACCAAGGAGGTCCTGGGCGGCTTCCTCGGCGGCAGCGGCCGGGGGCATGTGCTGACCGCCTCGGAGAACTGGATCAACTCCATGGCGAACTACATCACCGAGAAGGCGCTCACCAAGTCCACGTCCGACGGCCGGACCTGGCCCGAACGGCTCGCCGGCGCGACCCAGTTCACCAAGTACCACGCCTACACCGTCATGGAGTCCTCCCGCCTCGAGCGGACCCACCACGGATACCAGACGCGCGGTGACGGCGGGCCCTGGTACATCGTCTGATCCCCATGTACGGACCAGCCCTGTGCCCCGGCCGTGCCGAGCGCGGCACTCCGGGGCGGCCCTCGCCCCACGGCAATGATCCAAGGGGAGGATCCACCCCCTGCCCAGGAGGGCAACCGTCATGCCCGGCCCGCGGGCCGGCGGCTTCCGCGCAGGCCCGCGCAGAAGACGACGGTGAGGGTCACCCCGCGGTCCGGGACGGACGGCCGCCGGACCCGACGCCCATGATCCGGCACGGCCGGCGCCCCGTCGGGGACCGCCGTCCCCCGGGACGTCCGCCGGACGCGGACGTCGGCGCGGCCCGCCCGTCGGGAGGTACCGGCCGCGCCACACCGGGAAAGGCTCACTGAACCCGGATGACCGGGACCTCGTGGTTACTGATGCCCCATCCGTCCAGATCGCGACGCCGATGAGTTGTTTGCCAGGGAGCCCCGGAGCCGACTGCCGCACAGCGCCATGCCGCGCTCGGACGCAGGCGACCGCCGCGGGTGATCCCGGCAGGGCCGCCCGCCGCACCGGACGGACTGTGCCTGTGGGCGGGAGTCACCTCTTCTGAAAGGAGTCCGGTCATCGTCGGACACATCGAATCACCTGCCGTGCTGGACGAGAGGGAAGGGATGACGGGCGGCCCTTTCGCGATCGTCGAGGCCTTCCGGTCACAGCGCCGCCGTTTCCTGACGACGGTGTCCTCCTGGGACGCGTCGTTCTGGCGCGCGCCCACCCGGTGCACCCTGTGGTCGGTGCACGATGTCGTACGCCATGTCAGGGACGTGGTCTCCCTCCACGTCGCGCGCCTGGGCGGTCCGCCGGCCCCGTTCCCGGTGGGAGGCCCCTTCGACCCCGCGACCTCGCCCGCCACGTGGCTCGCCGCCTCGGCGGGACAGAGCCCCGAGGAGACCCTGGACGAGCTGAGGCTGTTGATCGACCAGGAGGCACGCCTGCTGGAGCACAAGGCGGGGGCGAATCCGCCGGAGATCGTGAAGGGGCAGTTGCGGCGGGCACTGCACTGGTCGGTGTCCTCGGCGCACACCTTCTGGGACGCGTGGATGCATGAGAGGGACATCGTCCTGTGCACGGGGCCGGAACCCGTGTACCCGGCCGGTGAGCTGCGGGTCGCCACGATGTACGGGCTGCTCGCGGCGGCGGCTCCGGCGGGCTGGGAGGGCCGGTGTGCGCGCACGACCGTAGCCCTCGACGGGAGCCCGGACGGCTGTTACGAAATCACGCACGCCGACGACAGCATCAGGGTGACAGTCGCGTCGCCGCAGGAGGGTGCCGAACTGTCCGGACCGGTGGGGGAGGCGCTCGACAGCCTCGCGGGACGCGGTCCCGAACCCCGGGAGGTGTTCGGATCGTCCGCCCCCGCGGTCGCTCGGCTGACCCTTCTCCGGAAGGTCGCCACCTGACCCGGACACGTCGCCCGGCGCTCAGAGGGACAAGTATTCACTGACACGCAAGACTGTCCTTATTTTTTTTACCGCATGTCAGTGCGAAGTCCGAAAAATTTAGGAATCACCTGCAAGATGTACAACCTTGTACTATGCTGACCGACCCGCATGTGCGACGACACAAGGCGTTACAAGCCGACGTGCTCGATCGAGCGGGATCGGAGTCGGTAATTTTAAGCAGTACCCGATCGATCCGTACATAATTACAGTACAGGGACAATTCGTACGCATCCATATGTACCTGGCAAGATGAAAGGCGATCGGCGCCGATGTCCCACAGCCGGAAAAGAACCAGTACCGAGCAGTTGGCGATCAACCAAAGCGGGGCAGAGCTCCGGTTCTCCGTGCTGGGTCCTGTCCGGGCTTGGTGCGGCGGGAAAGAGGTCGATCTCGGATCGCCGCAGCAGAGGGCGGTACTGGCAGTCCTCCTCATGCGGGAGGGACGATCGGTCTCGATCGATCAGCTCATCCACGCCGTATGGGGAGACAACCCTCCGCTCGCTGCGGTCCCTACTCTGCGCACCTATATATCCCGGTTGCGCCGTGTTGTGGACCCCAGCCTTCCCGCCGGTCGCGAGGCGCAATTCATCACCTCCACTGCGGGGGGTTATGCGATTCTGATGGCCGGAAGTCACTCCCTCGACATGACGGACTTCGAAGCCATGGTCTCCGAAGGGCGCCGACTGGTTCAGGAGGGGAATCATTCCGCAGCGGTGGAGGCATTCACATCTGCGCTTGATGCTTGGCAGGGTTCGCCCCTCGAGGGCGTGCCCGGCCCCTTTGCGCACAAGGAGAGCATGCGCCTCGCGGAGCGGCGTATGAGTATCCTGGAGGAGCGTCTCGAACTCAACCTCCGGCTGGGCCGGCATACGGATGTGGTTGCTGAACTGACAGCCCTTTGCGCAGAGTATCCGCTACGTGAGCAATTGCGGGCCCTGCTTATGCTCGCACTGTACCGATGCGGGCGCCAGGCCGAGGCATTGAGCGTTTATCAGGATGCTCGGCACGTGCTGGTGAACGAACTGGGAGTCGAGCCCGGTCCTCAACTGCGAGAGATACACAGCCAACTGCTGTCGGAAAGTCCTCTCCTCGCTCTTCCAGAGCTCAAGCACTACGAGCAGACCGGCAAAAATTCGACGCCAGAAGCTCCGGCAGTCGCAACAGACCTTTTTGTTCCACAGGACCAGCTCCCTCCAGGGCTGCCTGTTTTCGCAGGACGCCAGGCACAGCTTCAGGACGCAGTCAACCTTGCCACCAGGGTCGATGACCGAGCTGGGCCCACTATCGGTCTCGTCACAGGAACTGCGGGCGTCGGTAAGACCAGCTTCGCGATCCACTGGGCTCATCGAGTAGCGAAAATATTTCCGGACGGCCACATCTACCTCGATCTGCGAGGGTTCAGTGCCGATGGACAGCCCAAGTCGGCCACCGAAGCGGTTCGCATTCTTCTGGAATCCATGGGAGTCACTCCGCAAAAAATGCCGGCGCATCCCGATGCGCAAGCAGCCATGTACCGCGGCATTCTTGCCGATCGCCGGATGCTCATCGTGCTGGACAACGCACGTGACGCACAGCAGGTTCGTCCGTTGCTGGCCGGGGGACAGTCAACTCTCATCATTGTCACGAGTCGTGTGCAGCTGACCGGCCTGATAGCCGGCGAAGGCGCTCATCTGATTCACCTTGAAGTCCTTCCTGTCGAGGATGCCCTCGACATGCTCGAGCAGCGACTGGGTCCTCAGCGCTTGCAGACGGAGCGGGGCGCGGCCCTGGACATCATCGCGTGTTGTGCCCAGCTGCCACTCGCGATCGCCATAGTGGCCGCTCGGGCAGCCGCACGGCCGAATTTTCTGCTCGCTGAAATTGTGCAGGAGCTTCGGGAATCCGCAGGAAATCTTGACGGCTTCGGAAATCAAGATCCCGCACTTGACATAAGAAATGTATTCTCCTGGTCCTATGCTTCCCTCAACGATCCGGCAGCACGGCTGTTCCGGCTTCTGGCACTGCATCCAGGATCGCAGATGACGGTCGCGTCGGTCGCCAGCCTGGCCGACATCGGTGCCCGAGAAGCACGCCGACTTCTGACAGAACTCTGTGAAGCCGCACTCCTCGAAGAGGTGTCGCCCGGCACATTTGCCGCACATGACCTGCTACTGGCATACGCAAATGAGCTGGTCTCCGTGACGGATGCGTCCGAATCCCATCATGCCGCACGCTCTCGTCTGATCAACTTCTATGCCGTCAATGCGCATGCCGCCGCAAAGATGCTGAACCCGAACCGGCCTCAGGTCGACGTCCCCCCTCCGTCGCCAGGTGTCATCGTGGAAAAGTTCGACGCCTACGCGGACGCTTTCAAATGGAGCACTGCCGAACATTCCGTACTCCTTGAAATAATTGACAGTGCGATGCGTTTCGGCATGTATTCCGAAGTCTGGCACCTGGCCCGTGCAATGGAAACCTATCTTCAATTTTCGGGGCGCTGGCACGCGTGGATCCGAACTCAGCTCCTCGCGCTGACCGCAGCGGAGAACCTCAATGACGCCTGGATGCGAGCTCTGGCACGCCATAGTTTGTCAAAGGCGCACAGTACGCGCGGCGAGCACGAGTTGGCACAGTCGTACGCGCAAGCGGCGATGATCGAGTTCCGAGAGATCGGAGAACGTGATTTCGAGGGCCAATGCCATGTCTCGCTCGGAATCAGTGCGGGCGCCCTCGGCAGGCATACGGAAGCAATTGAAAACTATAAAATAGCACTAGGATTTTTCACGGAAAAAGAAAATCCGGCATTTGTGGCCACGATACTCAACAACACCGGCAACGAGTACATACAGCTCGGTGACTTCGAACAAGCGGTTGAAATATGTATGCGCGCCATCCCTCTATGGTCCCAGGCCAGCGATCGATACGGTCTGGCTCACAGCTGGGACTGCCTGGGGACGGCACATCAGAAGATGGGTCACTACGGGGAGGCGACTACCGCCTACAAAAATGCGATCGATCTCTTCCAAGGTCTTGGCAGTGATCTTTTCGCTGCCGTATCCCTGGGTCAGCTGGGTGACGTGTATTCAAGCAGTGGGAACAGTAATGCGGCCTACGGGGCCTGGAGGATGGCGCTCGATTTCCTGGAGGGGTCCGAGGAAGATATGGCGAAGTCCCTCATTCAGTCCCTCAACCTCAAAATGAAAGAAGTCATGCCCGCTCGCTTGTCGAACCGAGGAACGATGTAAAGCGAGAAAACCAAGAAGGGGCCGGGGTACGCCCCAAGAGGATCATTGACCAGGCGCGTCAGCGCATCTGCCGGGCGAAGACCTGCCCGCTCGTGAAGGAGCCGGCCGGAGCGGCACAGCGTGCGGACGCGCTGTTCGACGCGCACCGTGAGGATCCGGAGGTCGGCCACCGCTTCCCGGCCGACGAAGCGCGCGGCGCCGGAACCCAAGGGCTGGAGCCGGCGAAGCACGCCGGTTCCTGCCGCCCGGCCGGCCCCGCACCCGGCCGGGCGCGGTCGTCGCGGACAAGGCCCGCTCCTCCCGCGCAAACGTCACATCACGTCATCGGCCGCCGAGGATCTTGTAAGGATCGGTGCCCAGATTCAGGTCGCAGAACCCGACCGCGCCCTTCTGCACCGCGGATGCCGCGGGCCCGATCAGATAGCCGTCTCGGTGGATGTCGATGGAGGCCACTGGGCCGACGGCCTCCTGCGGAGCCGGCAGCACCATGGTGTCCTTGGCGCGCCAGACGATGGAGCCCCCGTCGTTGACCGCCCAGATCGGGTCGTCCGGCGTGATTCCGAAAACCAGCGATCGCGACCCCGCTACGCGCAGGATGCGGGTGAGTCTCTCCACCTCGGTGACGAAGGGGCCGTTCCAACGCCGTACAGCGGGGCGGAACTTGTCCTCGATGTCTGCCAGGAGTTCGTCGGTGCTGTGCACCGCGGAAGGGGCGTTGTCCGATGCTGCTTCTCCGGTCGTCGAAGCCTCGCGGGTGTCTGTTCGCACGAGGTCTTCGACGACCTGGGTGTGCTCGGGAGCGGAAGAGACCGGATCGATGAGATCGGACGGTTGCTCACGAGTGGTGACACGGTGTTCCGCCCTCTGTCCAGGATCTGCCTGCGCCGAGTTCCTGGCTTCCCTTGTCCCCGTGTCCGGAACCCCCGTGGTCCGGTTGTGTTTCTCCTTCTCCGGCTCCAGGGATTCCGAGCGCTCGTGCGGGAGCGATTGCCGTGGTGCCTGGGAGGCCGGGACGGGCTGTGGTGTCGATCGTGACTTGTCCGTGTTGGGTGCGTCCA
>NZ_JBIRYZ010000037.1:0-49896 GCF_044390325.1 Streptomyces sp. NPDC018964 | reverse complement strand
CTGCTTGTTGTTTGTTTCTTCGGTTTGGTTGTTTCCTAGCAGCGCAGGCCACCTTGTCCTGTTCCTCGTCGCCGGGGGGGCCGGGCCGCGGGGGGGGGGGGGGGGGCCGCCCCCCCCCCCCCCCCCCCCCCCCCCCCCTCTCCATGCCCGCGTTCACCTCCGCACGGTCCCGAGGCGGATGTCGTACGACGTCCCCGGGTGCATCACGCCAAGCATCCGCTCCCCCTCCGCGACGACCTCCTCCCACCGCCGCCCGTCGAGCCGGCCGAACGGCTCGACGACGAGGGCGTGTTCGTCCAGTCGCCACAGACCCGCCAGGAAACCGTCGACGAGGAGGGTGCGGTGGGCGGTGTTGCCCTGCCAGTGGCGGCCCCGGTACTCGGGCGGTACGACGCGGGTGCGGTCGGCGTGGGAGAGGAGCAGGTTGTCGAACTCGGGCAGGAAGCGGGGCGGGGCGGGGGTGTCCGGGCCGGGGCGGGGCGCGTCCGGGAGGTCGAAGAGTTCAGTGCCGGTTTCGTCGCGGAAGGTGACGAGGTCCGGGCGGAGGCGTTCGAAGGCCTCGCGCAGCCGGGTCAGTCCGGCCCAGGCCTGCATGTCCTTCACGGAGGCCGGCCCGAAGGCGGCGAGGTAGCGCAGCACGGTGGCGTCCGGCGTCGGCATCGGCTCGGCGGGCTCGCCCAGCCAGTGCTCGGCGGTGGTGAGCGTGACCTGGCCGCTACGGCCCCACAGTCCGCGCGGGGTGATCTGCACGAGGGGGAGCGTGCAGCGGGCGGCGACGGAGAGGGACTGCGGGTCGGCGTCGGACCACTCCTTCAGCAGGGCCTCGCGCAACTGTTTCATGGTGCGCGGTTCCGCTTCGACGAGTTCCCGGGCGAGGGCGGCGAGCCGGCCCAGGTCGACGCCCGTGAGCCCCTTGCGGAACTGGTTCAGCTCGCGGTCGCGGGCGGGCTGCACCAGGGGCCGCAGGGTGAGGCAGTCGCGGGCGGTGTGGGTGTGGATGGTCGAGCGCAGGGTGACGATGCGGGCGACCGCGCGGCCGGCCATCGGCCGGGACAGCGCCTCGGGCGTGAAGCCGTCGAGGCGGGCGGCGAGCGCGTAGTAGGGCGGTTTGACGTTCTGCGCCTGGAGACCGACGAGGTGGCCGACCGCGTCCTCGGCGGACATCGGTGAGCGGCGCAGCAGCAGTTGCCGTGCGAGGGTGGCCCGGTTCAGCGCCCGGGTGCCGAGCGTCCGCTTCGTCGTCGTCATGTCCGCACGCTAGCGGCCGTCTAGGTCGGATCCTGTCCTCGATGGCCGTCGGCGTGCGGTGCTGATTGCCTTCCGCCGGGGCGGGGCACTCGGTGCGCGCTGTGTACGGACGAGAGCGTCCGGGACCGCGCAGGGTCCTGCTGACCGGGTGGTTCAGCTTCCGCGACGGGGAGGCGACCGCCGGGGACGTGCTGGCGCTGCGCCGCGTGGAGGAGGTGCTGCGGGGCGCCGGGATGGCGTACGACGTCGTGTGGAGCCCCGGTTTCCGGCCGGAGGCGCCGCACTTCGACGACGTACGGCCCGGCGACTACTCGCACCTGGTGTTCGTGTGCGGGCCGCTGCACGGGCCGCAGGTCGAGGAGCTGCACCGGCGCTTCGCGCACTGTGTGCGGATCGCCGTGGGGACGTCGGTGATCGACCCGGGCGACGCGGCCGTGACCGGCTTCCATCGCGTGCTGGCGCGGGACGCCCCGGGCGGCGAGCCGTCCGAGGACCTGGCGGCGCGCGCCCCGGTGGTGCCCGCGCGGCCCGTGGTCGGGGTGGTCCTCACCCACGGGCAGCGGGAGTACGGGGAGCGGCGGCGGCACGGGCAGGTCGCGGAGCGGGTGACGCGCTGGCTGGCCGGGAAGGACTGTGCCCGGCTGGAGCTGGAGACCCGGCTGGACACCCGTGACTGGCACCTGAGCGCGACGCCCGCGCAGGTGCAGTCGGTGCTGGCCCGGCTCGACCTCGTCGTCACCGACCGGCTGCACGGGCTGGTGCTGGCGCTGCGGGTCGGCACGCCGGTGCTGGCGGTGGACCCGGTGGCGGGCGGCGCCAAGGTGACCGCGCAGGCCAGGGCCTGCGGCTGGCCCGCGCTGCTCGCCGCCGAGCAGGTGGACGCGCGGCGGCTGGAGCGGTGGTGGGACTGGTGCCTGACCTCGGGCCGGGTGGCCGCCCGGCAGACGCGCGACGCGTTCCGCGAGGGGCGGGTGCCGGACGGGGCGGACCGGCTGCTGGAGGTGCTGGCGCCGCGCGCCGACACCGGTTAGGCGGGGCGGCTCCCGGGCACCCGGACGTCCTTGCCCCCGCGGTCGCTGGAGGAGAGACGGTGTCCATCGGTCGGCTCCCTGATCATGAACAGCGCGTCCTCGACGAGATCGAGCGGGCGCTCAGCCGCGACCGCCGTCCGGCCCGGCGACTGCGCACGCTGCGGGTCCGCCGGGGACCCGACGTGACGCGTCCGCCGGCGCGGATCGCGTCCTGCCGTCCGCGCGGACGGACCGTGGCGGTCCTGCTCGCGGTGTCCGTCGCGCTGATGGTGATTGGCGTCGTCACCTCGGCGCCGTGGGCGATCTGGGTGTTCGCGGCGGTGTGGCCGCCCACGCTCTTCGCGGCGTTCCGGCTGCTGTGCCGGTGGTCCGGCGGCTGAGCGTTTGCCCCGCGGGGGCGGCGGGGACCCGGCGCGACAGGAGGTGATCGCCGTGCCCGAACCCGGAAGCAAGAAGTACGACACCCGCCGGGCCCGGCTCCGCAAGGACGCCGAGGACTCCGGGGTCTCCGACCAGGACGCCAACACGGCCGCCAACGAGGAACTGCAGGAGGGCGAAGGCCTGCGCAGTCGCGGCCCGCGCACGGAACGCGGACGCGGACCCAAGGGCGAACGCCCGGGGAACACGGACTGAGCCCGCGCCTGTCACGGCCCGCCCGCCTTCGGTGGCGGGCGGGCCATGACGGGTGCGGCGCGGCCCGAGCCAGTACCGCGTGGGCGGGCCCGGCGCGCGGCGCGGCCCGGCGCCGACGGTGCGCGGACCTCGTACGCGCGGCCCGGCACGACGCCGGTGCGGCGTGGGCGGGCCCGGTGGGTGCGGGGCGGTGTCGGTGGTGCGTGTGCCGCCCGGTGTGTGGTGCCTCTCGGCGCCGGTGTGCGTCGTAGTGACGGTCCCCCGGTGCGCGCGGTGGGGGTCCGGGGGCGGATCAGCCGGTGTAGCGGCGGGCCGTGGAGGTGCGCTGGGCGGGTTCCAGCAGGCGCAGGCGGGACTCGACCTCGTGGGGGAGGACCCGGCGTTCGCGCAGGACCCAGGGCAGGGCCGCGGCGGCCTCGGCGAAGGCGCGCAGGGAGGCGGTGTCGCGGGGCACGGTGCGGGCCAGGTACAGGGTGCGGCGCAGGGCGGGGCGGGCCGGGCGGCGCAGCCAGGTGAACCACAGGGTGTTGCGGATGCCGTGCACCCGGCGCAGGGTGGCGTCCCGCACGGCCGACGCCTGGTGGTGGGCCGTCAGGTGATCGGCGTAGGTGAGCCACCAGCCGTCGGCCGCCAGGTCGGCGGCCAGCAGCTCCTCCTCGCCGCCGAGCCAGAGGCGCGGGTGGAAGCCGCCGGCGGTGCGGAAGGCGTCGGCGCGCAGGACGGTCGCGGCGGCCAGGAAGGAGCCGAGGGCGGGACCGGGCAGCCAGGGCGGACCGGGGACGGGCGATGCGCGCAGTTCGCGGACGATCGGGTCGTCGGTGCCGTCCGGTTCGACGACGATCCGCGCCGTGACCGAGCCGAGCGCGGGGTGCCGGTCGAGCAGGTCGGCGGCGCCGGCGAGGGAGCCGGGCGACCACCAGGAGTCGTCGTCGCAGAAGGCGACGTACGGCGTGCGGACGTCCCGTACGGCGAGGTTGCGGCCGACGGCGCCGAGGTTGCGGCCGGGGCGCAGCAGGCGGACGTCCGGGTGGTGGCGGGCGACGGCTTCCGCGGTGCCGTCGGTGGAGCCGTTGTCGGTGACGATCACCGGGGGTTCCTCGGGGAGGGCGGCGAGTTCGCCGAGGGTGCGCAGCAGTTCGGGGCGCCGGTTGTGGGTGATGACGACGACGGTCGTGCGGGGGTCGGTCATGCGGTCGTCCTCTCCGGCTCCAGCAGGCGGGCGGCCCGTTCCACGTGCGGGGGCAGCGGCCTGCGCTCGCGCAGGGCCGCCGGGAGGCGGGTGAGCGTCTCGCGCAGGGCGCGCCGGGCCTGGTCGTCGCCGCGTGCCTCGGCCGCGAGGGCCCCGGTGCGGGCGAGGGCGTACGGGACGGGGCGGCGCAGCCAGGCGGTGAGGACCGCGTTGCGGCGCTGGAGCGCCGGGCGTCCGGGGCGGGCCGCGGGGGCGGGGTGGTGGTGGGCGACGACGTCGGGGCAGTGGGTGACGCCCCAGCCGCGCGCTGCCAGGTCGTAGGCGAGCAGGGTCTCCTCGCCGCCGAAGAACAGCAGCCGGTGGAAGCCGCCCGCGTCGAGGTGGGCGTACCGGCGGACGACGGCACCGCAGGCGAGGAAGCCGAGCACCTGGGTGCCGGGGAGGTCGGTGGCCGGGCCGAGGGGGGAGCCGGCGAGGACGTCGTTGAGCGGGTCGGGGTCCGCGTCCGGGCCGACGAGGGTGCGGGCGGCGAGCAGGCCGAGCCGGGGGTGGGCGTCGAACAGCTCGGCCGCCCGGCCGAGGGCTCCGGGCGCCCACCAGGAGTCGTCGTCGCTGAACGCCACGTACGGGGTGTCGAGGGCGCGGGCCCCGTGGTTGCGGGCGAGCGCTCCGTGGTTGGCGGGCAGTGCCAGCACCCGCACCCCGGGGAAGTCCCGGGTGATCATGGCGCGGGTGCCGTCGGTGGAGGCGTTGTCGGCGACGAGGATCTCGGGCCGTTCGGGCAGGGAGCGCAGCTGCCGGAGGGTGACGGCGAGCCGCTCGCGGCGGTCGCGGGTGGCGATGACGACGCCGAGGCGCGGGCGCCGGGTCATGACGCGTGCTCCCTTCCGCCGGCCGGCCGCCCCGCAGTCGCCGGGACGGGTCCCGGCAGTGCGCGTCCGGGTCGTCGGCGGTGGCCCGCGGGCGGGGCGGCGGTCACGGGGTGATCACCCTCTCCGGGAGGCGTCCGAGGGGGAGCCGGCCGAGGGCGTGCAGGACCTCGTCGGGGGTGATCCGCAGGAGGGCCGGGTCGGGGTGCCGGCCGTGGGGGTCGCCCTCCGGGCCGTGCCACAGGGGGATGTGGCGGGGGTGCGCGGGCGGGCCCCACCGGGCGGGCGGGACGGGGCCGAAGAGGGTGACCGTCGGGGTGGCGTGGGCGACCGCCAGGTGGGCGATGCCGGTGTCGCCGCTGACGACGGCGCGGGCGCCGGCGACGAGCGCGGAGAGCCGGTCGAAGGGCAGGCCGCCGGCGAAGACGTCGGTGCCGGGCAGCCGGGCCTCCTCGGCGAGCCGCGCCACCAGGTCGTCCTCGCCCGCTCCCCCGGTGACCACCACCCGCAGCCCGCGTTCGCGCAGGGCCCCGGCGACGGTCGCGTACCGCTCCACGGGCCAGCGGCGGGCGGGTGCTCCCGCGCCGGGGTGCAGGACGACGGCGCCGGGGGCGGGGGACGCGGAGGGCGGGCGGGGCAGCAGCAGGTCGGCGGGGTCGGCGTCGATGCCGTACGAGCGCAGCAGCCGGCACCAGCGGTCCCGTTCGTGTTCGTCCGCGTACCAGGGCGGGCCCTCGATCTCCGGTGTGCCGGGGTGCGCGAACGCGAGCAGCCGCAGGGGGCGCAGGTCCTGCAGCAGGCGGTGGCTGGGCGGCCCGTTGCCGTGCAGGTCCACGGCGACGTCCGGGGGCGGGCCGGTCCAGTCGAGGGTGCGGGGCACGGCCCGTCCGGGCGCGGAGGCGGGCAGGACCCGGTCGACCGCTCCCGTGGCGCGGGCGGCCGGTGCGAGCGCGGCGGGTGCCGCCAGCACGAGTTCGTGTCCGGGGAACCCCCGCCGCAGCGCCCGCAGCGCGGGGACCCCGGCGAGCAGGTCGCCGAGTCCGAGGGCGCGCAGGACCAGGACCCGTGGCCGCTGCGCGCGCGTCCCCTTCACCGCGGGGGCTCCGTGGCGCGGGCCGGCGGGCCGGACGGGAGGTGTCCGGGGGTGTGCCCGCCGAGGACGGCGGCGCCGAGCGGGCTCGTGTGTGCGGACACCGTGGCGGTCCTCATCGGGTCACCTCCTTCAGCAGCCGCTCCCAGTCGTCCAGGAAGCGGGACAGCCCGTAGCGGGCGAGCGCCGCCGCGCGGGCGCGCTCACCGGTGCGGCGGGCGTACCGCGGGTCGGCGACGAAGTCCCGTACGGCGTCGGTCAGTACGTCGATCCGGTTGGACACCACGCCGGCGTCGGGCGGTACGGCCTCGGTGACCTCGGTGGTGGCGAGGGCGACGACGGGCATGCCCAGGTGCATCGCCTCCAGCAGGGACAGGCCGAGGGAGGTCCAGCGCACGGGGTGGACGTAGACCCGGCGGCGGGCCAGCGCCGTGTGCAGGTCCGCCTGGGTCAGTTCGTACGAGCGGCAGCGGCCGGGGGGCAGGCCGAGCCGGCCGGCGAGCCCGTCGGTCCCCATGCCGAAGACGTCGAGGGGCGCGGCGTCGGCGAAGGCCGGCAGCAGGTCGGTGCCGGTGGTGCGGCCGCGCCGCACCGGCTCGTTGACGACGACGGCGGCGTGCGGGAGTTCACCGGTCCACCGCGGTCCGGGGTCGACGACGCCGTGCTCGATGACGGTGGTCCCGGTGCTCCCGGCGTCCCACATCAGGCGGTTGAAGTGGGTGACGTGGACGAGGGTGGTGCCGGGGATGTCCGCGGCGGGGTGGCGGGTGTCGGGCACGTCGCCGTGCGGGGCGTTGTGCTCCAGGTAGACCAGCGGCGGGCGGCGGCCCAGCCACCGGTCGACCAGGGCGAGTTCGTGCGGCCGTTGCAGGACGACGACGTCGACGTGCTCCTCGCGCAGGCGTTCCGGGGGCACCTCGACGACCGAGTCGGGCCAGTCGAAGGTGCGGGCGCGGCCGAGTCCGTCGGGTCCGCGGTCCGGGGTGACGGGGACGACGTAGGTGTGCGGGCCCTGCACGAAGGCCGTGGTCCACGACCCGTGCACGTGCCACAGCAGGATCCTCATGCCACCTCCACGAGCTTGTCGACGGCGGCGACGACGTCGAGCGCGGTCACGGTGTCCAGGCAGGGATGGCCGGGTACGGGGCAGCGCCGGGCGCGGGTCCCGGCGCACGGCGCGTCCTGGTCGCCGAGCAGCACGCAGGGCACCCCGTACGGCCGCCAGCGCTCGGCGGGGACGACCGGCGCGAACAGGGACACCACCGGGGTGCCGACGGCGGCGGCGAGATGGGCGGGACCGGTGTTGCCGGTGACCGCGCAGGCGGCCCCGGCGAGCACGCCGGCGAGTTCGGCGGCTCCGGTGCGGCCGCCGAGGTCGACGGCCCGGCCGCCCGCGACGTACGCGGTCAGGTCCCGCTCCCCCGCGCCGCCGGTGACGACCACCCGGCGTCCGGCGGCGGTGAGTTCGCGCACCGCCTGTGCGCAGCGGTCGGGGCTCCAGGCGCGGGCGGGCACGCTGGCGCCCGGGTGGACGACGACGTACTCCCCGGGTCCGGTCAGCGCGCCGGTCGCGGGTGGTGGGAGCACCCGCAGCCGTCCGTCGTCGGTCCGGGGGAAACCGGCGGCCTCGGCGAGGTCGAGCGCGGCCTCGGCCTCGTGGGCGTGGGGGGCGCGGTGGTGGCGTACGTCGAGGAGGGAGCCGGGGTGGTCCTCGCTGTCGGCGGCGATGAAGCGGACGCCGGCCAGGCGCAGGAGGAGGGCGGTGGGCAGCGGGGACTGGTGGAAGGAGGTGAGGATCAGCGCGCTGTCGGCGTCGGTGGCGCGGACGGCGTCGACGACGGCGTCGATCTCCTCCCGGCTGACCCGGGGCGGCCGGAACCCGGTCCACGGCGAGTCCCAGACGAGCACCTCGTCCACCCCGGGCAGCAGCCGTGCGGCGGGTGCCCCGTGCGGCCCGCACAGCAGGGTCACGGTGTCGGCCCGGGCGGCGACGGCCCGTACGGCGGGTCCGGCGAGCAGCACGTCGCCGAAGCTGTCGAGCCGGGTGACGAGGGCTTTCACACGGTCCTCCCCCGCGGCACGCGCTCCGCGCCGGGACCGGCCGGGGGCGCCGGCACGTCACGGGCGGGACCGGCCGGAGAGCGGACACCGACGGGCGCCGGGCCTGCCGGAACCCCTCGCCCGCCGGAGGCGGGGCCAGCCGGGCGGCCTTCCACGTCCGTCCCGGCGGCGGCCTGGGTGTCGGCCTCGTCCCTCCCGGCGGCGGCCGGGATGTGGGGCTCGTCCGGGCCCGTGCTCCCCGGCGGCGTTTTCCCGGCCGGGGCGGCGGGCGGTGGGGAGGCCGTGGGCCCGTCCCACGGTGGGGTGTTCAGGAGCAGGTGTACCGCCGTCGTGAGGTCCGGGGCCACGTGGGGGGCGGCGGAGGTCTCCTCGGGGCGGGTCTGCGGGGTGGGGACGAGGATGGCGTGGGCGCCGGCGCGTCGCGCGGCCTCCACATCGGCGCCGATGTCGCCGACGACGACGCAGTCGGCCGGGTCCGTGCGGATGCGGCCGGCGGCCCGGAGGATCATGCCCGGCCGGGGTTTGCGGCAGGGGCAGCCGTCGTCGGGGCCGTGCGGGCACATGACCCAGACGTCGAAGGGGCCGAGGAGTTCGTCGACGCGCCGGTTGACGCGGCGGGCGTCGGCCTCGGTGAGCAGTCCGCGGGCGATGCCGGACTGGTTGGTGACGACGCCGGTGCGGATGCCGCGGGCACGGAGCGCGTCGAGCGCCTCGCGGGCGCCGTCGACGGGCCGTACCAGGCCGGGGTCGGCGTTGTAGGGGACGTCGTGGACCAGCGTGCCGTCGCGGTCGAACAGCACCGCCTTCACCGGGCTCATCGGGCCACCTCCTGCCAGGCCGGGGCGTTGCGGTGGCGCCAGGCCCCGGCCAGCCGGTGCCAGGTGGCGGCGGGCGGGATGACGACGCTGGTGGCCAGCACGGTCGTCACCTCGTCGCGGGTGCGCGGTCCGGGCACGATGCGGGCGCGGGCGAACTCGGCGGTTCCGGCGGCCCAGCCGAGCGCGCAGGCGGTGGCCGCCCGGCGGTGCCCGGCGGCGGCGAGGGCGCAGGCGGCGGCACCGGCGGCGGTGATCGCGGCGTGCCGGCGGATCCGGCCCCGCGGCGCGACCGCCTTGTCCCACCAGTCGGGGCCGTGCAGGTGCCGCATCAGGGCGTCGTCGGCGTTGCCGCGCTGCTGCGCCACCGACGCCCAGCGGGAGGCGGGGCGCACCGGGTGCAGCGTGGTGCGGCGGCCCTTGCGGATGCGCCAGCCGGCGTCGAGCAGGCGCAGCGCGAGGTCGGCGTCCTCGCGGAAGGCGCGGGGGAAGCGTTCGTCGAAGCCGCCGACCTGCCGGAGTGCCTCGGTGCGGTAGGCCATGTCGGCGGTGATCCAGCGGGCCCGGGCGAGTCCGGCGGTGCCGCGTTCCCAGTCGGTGGGGCGGCGCCCGTCGGGCAGCGGCACGGTGATGACGCCCTGGACGCCGGCGGTGTCGGGGGACGCCTCCGCCAGGTCGTGCACGAGCTGTGCGCACCAGTGCGGCCCCACCTGGACGTCGTCGTCGAGGAAGGCGACCCAGGGCGCGGTGACGGCGCGCAGTCCGGTGTTGCGTGCGGCGGCGGGCCCCCGGCCGCCGGTGGCGACGGTGGTGGTGCGTTCGCGCAGGTCGCCGAGGACGGTGAGCGCGTGGGCCGGCGCGTCGGGCGCGGGATCGGGGTCGGGCCGGTCGTCGACGAGGACGATCTCGTCGGGGCGCGGCCCGCGCGCCGCGGCCAGCGCGGCGAGGCAGTCGGCGAGGGTGTCCCGCAGCAGGGTGGGGATCACGACGGCGTACGACGTCATCCGGACGCCTTCGTTCGGGCCCTGGTACCGAGGATGCGCATCGGGGCTGTGCTCCGTCCCTCTGAGGCGTGGGGCTGCTACCGGGACGCGGGTGCCGCATTCGCGGTCGTGTCAAACACTTGGAGACAGCTTGCCCCATACGCGCGCTTTAGGCACTTTTCTCCATTGGCCCAGGGGGCACCCACCCGGCGCGTGACACCTCTCACGCCGCGGGAACCACCCGGACGCGGGCACGCGAAACGGACTATACACCCCATGTATAGACGATGTGTACAGTCCGCCCATGCCTTCTCCGACCAGGAAGACGAAGAAAACGGGGACCTCGTTCCGGGCGGCGGCCGTCATGGCCGCGGTCACCGTCGTGACGCTGGCCCTGAGCGGCTGCACACGACTGGAGACGACCGCCCCCAGCACCGTCCGCGCCACCGACGTCCAGGCCCGCTTCGGCACCGTCGACTGCCGCAAGGCCAAGTGCGTCGCGCTCACGTTCGACGCGGGTCCGAGCGAGCACTCCGCGCGACTGCTGGACATCCTGAAGGAGGAACGGGTCCCGGCGACCTTCTTCCTGCTGGGCAGGCGGCACGTCGAGCGGTACCCGGAGCTGGTCCGGCGGATGGCCGACGAGGGGCACGAGGTGGCCAACCACACCTGGACCCACCGCCGCCTGACCGAGCTGGAACCGGACGAGATACGCGAGGAGCTCGAACGCACCGACGAGGAGATAGAACGTCTTACCGGCCGCCGCCCCACCCTCATGCGCCCGCCGCAGGGCCGCACCGACGACACCGTGCACGGCATCAGCCGCGAGCTGGGCCTGTCGGAGGTGCTGTGGAGCGTGACCGCGAAGGACTACACGACCACCGACTCCGACCTCATCACCCGCCGCGTCCTCGACGGGGCCTCACGCGACGGCATCATCCTGCTCCACGACCTCTACGACGGCACGGTCCCGGCCGTCCCCGGCATCATCGCCGAGCTGAGGAAGCGGGGCTACGCGTTCGTGACGGTCCCCCAACTGCTGGCGCCGGGGAAGGCGGAGCCGGGGGAGGTGTACCGGTAGGAGCACCGGGGGCGCTGGTGGCCGGGCCGGGCGGGTGACCCGTACGTCCCGGGACCACGGTTCCGCCCTCGCGACTCCTCCCGCCCGAGGGCCGCCCGCGGAGCGCCGTCGGGCCCCAGGGTGGTTCCGTGCGGCCCGGACGACGGTGACGGCAGGCCGCGCCCGGCGATGCGGCCGGTACGGCCTGTGTCGTGGATCACATTCGGCTCATGTCACGTCCGGGCCGCCTGCTCCCATCTGGTGGGCGTCGGCAAGCGAACCGAGGAGGACGGAACCATGAACGCACGACGGGAGACCGGCACGGCGACCGCGCACCGCGTGGTGATCCTGGGGGCGGGATACGCGGGCATGGCCGCGGCCGTTCAGCTCGCGGCCCGGGTGAAGCGGCACGGAGGGGTGCGGGTGACCGTGGTGAACGCACAGGAGCGGTTCACCGAGCGCATGCGGCTGCACATGACGGCGACCGGGCAGCCGCTCGCCGAGCTGAGCGTCCCGGAGCTGCTGGAGGGCACGGGCGCGCGGTTCGTGCGCGGCTGGGTGACGGCGGTGGACGCGGACGCGAGGACCGTACGGATCGACGACGACCAGGTGCTGCCCTACGACACGCTGGTGTACGGGCTGGGCGGTGTGGCCGACACCTCGGCGGTGCCGGGGGCCGAGGACCACGCGTACACCCTGAGCGGCGCCCAGGACGCCGAGCTGCTGGCCGACCGGCTGGCGCGGCTCGGCGGCGGCACGGTGGTGGTCGTGGGCAGCGGACTGACCGGCGTCGAGTCGGCCGCGG
Source organism: Streptomyces sp. NPDC018964 (assembly GCF_044390325.1). Lineage (NCBI taxonomy): Bacteria > Bacillati > Actinomycetota > Actinomycetes > Kitasatosporales > Streptomycetaceae > Streptomyces > Streptomyces sp. NPDC018964. The sequence continues at coordinate 38,112 of NZ_JBIRYZ010000037.1, read as the reverse complement.
AGATCGCCGAACGGTACCCGCGGCTGAGCGTGGTGCTGCTGGGCGGGCAGGAGCCCGGTGCGGCCATGAACCCGAAGGCCAGGGCGCATCTGCACGCCGCGCTCGACCGGTTGGGCGTGAAGGTGCGCGCCGGCGTCGAGGTGGTGAAGGTGCTGCCCGACGCGGTGGAACTGGCGGGCGGGGAGAGCGTCGCCGCCGACGCGGTCCTGTGGACGGGCGGTACGCGGACCTCGCCGCTGGCGGCCGCCGCCGGGCTGGCCGTCGACGAGCGTGGACGCATCGTCACCGACGACGCGCTGCGGTCGGTGTCCCACCCCGAGGTGTACGCGATCGGCGACGCGGCCGCGATCCGCCAGGGGTACGGCGTCATGCACGGCACCTGCCAGGGCGGCATGCCGACCGGGGTGCACGCCGCGCTGTCGATCGACCGGGTGCTCAGGGGCAGGCAGCCCAAGCCGTTCCGCTTCGGTTACTACCACACGCCGGTGAGCCTGGGCCGCGGTGACGCCGTGGTGCAGTTCACCCGGCCCGACGACAGCCCGCGCCGGTTCTGCCTGACGGGCCGCGCGGCCGTCCGGTACAAGGAGACGGTGACCGCCTCGCCCTGGCCGACGTACGGCCGCATGAAGAAGATGCCCGCCTCGGGCGCGTTCTGGCCCCGCGGGGGCCGCTTCACCCGGACCCGGGGGACCAAGTGACCGACCTGCCCGCCCACCCCGACCAGCAGGTCTTCCACGAGCACCGGCGGCTGTTGTTCTCCGTGGCCTACCGCCTCCTCGGCAGCGCCGCCGACGCCGAGGACGCGGTCCAGGACGCCTGGTTCAAGTGGTCCGCCGCGGACCGCTCGCACGTGGCCGATCCCAAGGCCTACCTGACGCGGATCGTCTCGAACCTGGCGCTGGAACGGCTGCGCTCCACCCGGCACAAGCGGGAGACCTACGTGGGACCGTGGCTGCCGGAGCCCGTCCTCACCGGAGGGGACGCCTCCGAGGCCGTCGTGGACGCCGAGTCGGTGTCGATGGCCATGCTGGTGGTGCTGGAGACGCTCAGCCCGCTGGAGCGCGCGGTGTTCGTGCTGAAGGAGGTCTTCGACTTCAGCCACGTCGAGATCGCCGAGACGGTGGAGCGTTCCGAGGCCGCGGTGCGGCAGGCCGCGCACCGGGCCCGCGAGCACGTGCGGGCCCGGCGGCCGCGCTTCGCCGCCGACCGGTCGCGGCAGCGCGAGGTCACCGAGCGGTTCTTCGCCGCGGCGACCGGCGGGGACGTCAACGCCCTGATGGAACTGCTCTCCCCGGACGTCACCCTGTGGACCGACGGCGGCGGCAAGGTCCGCCAGGCCCTGCGCCCGGTGGTGGGCGCGGCCACCGTGGCCTCCTGGTTCGCGGCCATCGGCACCGTCACCTACCAGGGCGTCGAGCCCGCCGACATGAAGGCCGAACTCGTCGGGATCAACGGTGGGCCGGGCATCGTGTTCAGCGGGCCGGAACGCGTGATCGCCACCGTCACCTTCGACTTCGACGCCGAGGGCCGTATCACCGCCATCCACAACGTGGCCAACCCGGACAAGCTCCAGGCCGTCGCCGACGGCACCGCCCGCGACCTCGGAACGCGGTGAGCGTCGTCACCGCACGCCGCCGCCGGGCCCGGTGTCCGGGGCGGTCAGCCGGTCGGCCGCCGGCCTCGATCGTGCCGGGGAGGGTGTACCGGGGGCAGCCGGTACCACCGGGGGCCGGGCCGGGCGGGTGACCCGTACCCGGGTGTGCCGACGGGCCGGGGGGTTCCTAGGATTCCCCCGTGGCCGCCTTCCAGCTCCAGCGCACGGTGCCCCTCCCCCTCGACGAGGCCTGGCGCCGGCTCACGACGTGGTCCCGCCACGGCGAGGCGGTCCCGCTGACCCGGATGACGGTGACCACTCCCCCGCCCACCGGCGAGGGCACGAGGGTCGTCGCCCGCACGGGTCTCGGCCCGCTCTCCTTCGACGACCCGATGGACGTGACGGTGTGGCGGCCCCCGGCGGACGGCTCCCCGGGGTTCTGCCGCCTGGAGAAGCGCGGCCGGGTCGTCATCGGCTGGGCGGAGATCGAGGTGCGGCCGGGGCCGGGCGGCCGGGCGCGGGTGCTCTGGCGGGAGGACGTCCGGGTCCGCTTCCTGCCCTCCTTCTGCGACGCGGTGCTGGCGGGGGCGGGTCGCCGGGTGTTCGGACGGGCGGTGAACCGCCTGCTGCGGCAGGCGTGAGGGCTCCGGGGCGCTCAGGCCACCGCCCCGGTCCGGTCCACCGGCCCGGACGCGCCGTCGTGGTGGATCGGGGTGCGGGCCCCGGTGAGGGGCACGCCGCTGCCGCCGCGTCGGCTCGCGACGATCTCCGCCGCGATGGACAGCGCCGTCTCCTCCGGTGTGCGGGCGCCCAGGTCCAGGCCGATCGGTGACCTGAGGCGGGCCAGCTCCGGTTCGGTCACGCCGGCCTCGCGCAGCCGCGCGGCACGGTCCAGGTGGGTGCGGCGGGAGCCCATGGCGCCGACGTACGCCACCGGCAGCCGCAGCGCCAGCTCCAGCAGCGGTACGTCGAACTTGGCGTCGTGGGTCAGGACGCACAGCACCGTGCGGGCGTCGACCGGCGTGCGCTCCAGGTACGCGTGCGGCCACTCGACGACGATCTCGTCGGCCTCGGGGAAGCGGGCCCTCGTGGCGAAGACGGGCCGCGCGTCGCACACCGTGACGTGGTGGCCGAGGAACTTGCCCACCCGGACCAGCGCCGACGCGAAGTCGATCGCGCCGAAGACGATCATCCTGGGCGGGGGGACCGAGGACTCGACCAGCACCGTGAGCGGTGCTCCGCACCGCGAGCCCTCCGCTCCGGTCTCCAGGGTGCCGGTGCGGCCGGCGTCCAGGAGGGCACCCGCCTCGGCGGCCACCGTGCGGTCCAGCTCCGGGCGGTCGCCGAGGCCGCCCTCGTACGAGCCGTCCGGGCGGACCGTCAGCGCGCGGCCCAGCAGCTCCGCCGGGCCGCCGACGATCCGCGCCACCGCCACCGCCTCCCCGCGCGCTGCGGCGGCGAGCGCGGACGCGAGCACCGGGCGGGCGGGGTCCGCCGCCCGTACCGGTGCGACCAGGACGTCGACGGTCCCGCCGCAGGTGAGCCCCGCGGCGAAGGCGTCCTCGTCGCTGTGGCCGAAGCGTTCCAGGACGGTGCCGCCGTCCCTCAGCGCCTGCTCGCACAGCGCGTACACCGCGCCCTCCACGCAACCGCCGGAGACCGAGCCGACCGCCGTGCCGTCGGCGTCCACCGCGAGCGCGGCTCCGGGCCCGCGGGGCGCGCTGCCGCCGACCGCCACCACGGTGGCCACCGCGAAGTCACGGCCCTGCCCGGCCCACCGGTTCAGCTCCTCGGCGATGTCCAGCATGTCTCGGTCTCCTCGGCCGCGGTCGGGTGACAGGTGCCCGCGCACGGTGGCCGGCGTACATCCGGCCGGCTCCCGACCGGGACGAGGGCGAGGTGGTCACGAGGTCCCGGTGAGGTGTTCCGGGCGGACCGGGGTCCTGTCGAGCTCCAGGCCCGTCGCGTCGCGGACGGCCGCCAGGACCGCCGGGGTCGAGGACAGGGTGGGGGCCTCGCCGACGCCGCGCAGGCCGTACGGGGCGTGGTCGTCGGCGAGTTCGAGCACGTCGACGGGGATGGCCGGGGTGTCGAGGATGGTGGGGATGAGGTAGTCCGTGAAGGACGGGTTGCGGACCTTCGCGGTCCTCGGGTCGACGACGATCTCCTCCATGACCGCGATGCCCAGGCCCTGGGCGGTGCCGCCCTGGATCTGGCCGATCACGGACAGCGGGTTGAGCGCCTTGCCGACGTCCTGCGCGCAGGCCAGCTCGACGACCTTCACCAGGCCGAGTTCGGTATCGACCTCGACGACGGCGCGGTGCGCGGCGAAGGAGTACTGGACGTGTCCGTCGCCCTGGCCGGTGTGCGGGTCGAAGGGCTCGGTCGGCCGGTGCCGCCACTCCTGCTCGACCTCGACGGCCTCGTCGCCGAGGACGTCCACCAGGCCGGCGAGGACCTCGCCGCCGTCGGTGACGACCTTGCCGTCCTCCAGGAGGAGTCCGGCATTCGCCCAGGCCGGGTGGTACGAGCCGAACCTGCGCCGGCCGAGTTCCAGCACCTTCTCCCGGACGCGTTCGCAGGCGTTCCTGACCGCGCCGCCGGTGACGTACGTCTGCCGGGAGGCGGAGGTCGAGCCCGCCGAGCCGACCCGCGTGTCCGCCGGGTGGATGGTCACCCGGCCGACGCCCAGCTCGGTGCGGGCGATCTGCGCGTGGACGGTGACGCCTCCCTGGCCGACCTCCGCCATCGCGGTGTGCACGGTGACGACCGGCTCCCCGCCGGCCACCTCGATGCGGACGCGGGCGGTGGAGTAGTCGTCGAAGCCCTCGGAGAAGCCGACGTTCTTGATGCCGACCGCGTAGCCGACCCCGCGGACGACGCCTTCGCCGTGGGTGGTGTTGGACAGGCCGCCCGGCAACTGGCGCACGTCGACGCCCTCGCTGGACTCCCACGGGCGCTCCGGCGGCATGGGCATCGCCTTGACGCGGCGCAGGAGTTCGGCGACCGGCGCCGGGGAGTCGACGCGCTGCCCGGTGGGCATGAGGGTGCCCTGTTCCATGGCGTTGCGCTGCCGCAGCTCCACCGGGTCCATGCCGAGCCGTGCCGCCAGCTTGTCCATCTGCGCCTCGTAGGCGAAGCACGCCTGGACGGCGCCGAAGCCGCGCATGGCGCCGCAGGGCGGGTTGTTGGTGTAGAGGGCGATCGCCTCGATGTCGACGTCGTCGACGGCGTAGGGGCCGACGCCGAGCGAGGAGGCGTTGCCGACGACGGCCGGGGAGGCGGAGGCGTACGCGCCGCCGTCGAGGACGATGCGCGCCTTGACGTGGGTCAGCCTGCCGTCGGCCGTGGCGCCGTGCTCGTAGGACAGCTTGGCCGGGTGGCGGTGGACGTGGCCGAAGAAGGACTCGAAGCGGTTGTAGACGATCTTGACGGGTCTGCCGGTGCGCAGGGCGAGCAGACAGGCGTGGATCTGCATCGACAGGTCCTCGCGTCCGCCGAAGGCGCCGCCGACACCGGCCAGGGTCATCCGTACCTTGTCCTCGGGCAGGCCGAGGACGGGGGCGATCTGGCGCAGGTCGGAGTGGAGCCACTGGGTGGCGACGTAGAGGTGGACGCCGCCGTCCTCCTCGGGGACGGCGAGGCCGGACTCGGGGCCGAGGAAGGCCTGGTCCTGCATGCCGAAGGTGTACTCGCCCTCGACGATCACGTCCGCGCGGCGCCGGGCCGCCTCGACGTGGCCGCGCACGACGGGCTGGCGGTGGACGATGTTGGGGTGCGGGACGTGGCCGATGTGGTGGTCGTCGCGGTTCTCGTGGACGAGGACCGCGTCGGGGGCGAGGGCGGAGGCCTCGTCGGTGATGACGGGGAGGTCCCGGTGGTCGACCCTGATCTTCGCGGCGGCGCGGCGGGCGGTCTCCGGGTGGTCGGCGGCGACGATCGCGACCGGTTCGCCGTGGTGGCGGACCTTGCCGTGGGCGAGGACGGGGGTGTCCCGGATCTCCAGGCCGTAGTGCCTCACGTCGGCCGGCAGGTCGTCGTAGGTCATCACGGCGTACACGCCGGGCGTCGCCAGGGCCTCGCTCGTGTCGATCGACACGATCTCGGCGTGGGCGACGGTGGAGCGCAGGATGTGGCCCCACACCATGTCCTCGTGCCACATGTCGGAGGAGTACGCGAACTCGCCGGTGACCTTGAGGATGCCGTCCGGGCGGAGGGTGGACTCGCCGATGCCGCCCCTGGTCCCGGCACCCTGCGTGATCCTGGTGGGAATCCCGTTCGTCGGCATGCTCACACCCCCTCGGACTGCCGGGCGGCGGCCAGGCGGACCGCGTCCATGATCTTCTCGTAGCCGGTGCAGCGGCACAGGTTGCCCGACAGGGCCTCGCGGATGTCCGCGTCGGTCGGGTCGGGGTCGCGCTCCAGCATCTCGTCGGCGGCGACCAGCAGCCCCGGGGTGCAGAAGCCGCACTGGACGGCGCCGGCGTCGATGAACGCCTGCTGGACGGGCGCCAGTTCGCCGCCCTCGCCGGTCCCCGGGCCGGTGCCCCCGGCCGCGTCCGGTGAGGTGCCGCCCGAGCGCCGCCTGGCGAAGTCCGCCAGGCCCTCCACGGTGACGACCTCGCGGCCCTGGACCTGACCGGCGGCGACGAGGCAGGAGCACACGAGCACGCCGTCGAGGCGGACGGTGCACGAGCCGCACTCGCCCTGCTCGCAGGCGTTCTTGGAACCGGGCAGGCCGAGCCGCTCGCGCAGCACGTACAGCAGGGACTCGCCCTCCCAGACGTCGTCGGCCTCCCGGGGGCGTCCGTTGACGGTGAAGCCGATGCGCATCACGCGACTCCTTCCGTGCCGCGACGGGAGCCGCGGTACGACTCCCAGGTCCAGGTCAGGGTGCGGCGGGCCATGACACCGACCGCGTGCCGGCGGTAGCCCGCGGTGCCGCGCACGTCGTCGATCGGGTCGCAGGAGGCGGCGCACAGGTCCGCGAACCGCTTCGCGACGGACGGGGTGACGGCCTTCCCGTTGTCCCAGAGGCCGCCCTCCTCCAGCGCCGCGTTCAGGAACTCCTCGGCGGCCCGCGCCCGGACGGGCGTCGGGGCGGCCGAACCGATGCCGGTGCGCACCGTCCGGGTCCGCGGGTGCAGGGCGAGACCGAAGGCGCACACGGCGATGACCATGGCGTTGCGGGTGCCGACCTTGGAGTACTGCTGCGGTCCGTCGGCCTTCTTGATGTGGACGGCGCGGATCAGCTCGTCGGGCGCGAGCGCGTTGCGCTTCACGCCGGTGTAGAACGCGTCGATGGGGATGCGCCGCGAGCCGCGCACCGACTCGGCCTCGACCTCGGCGCCGGCGGCGAGCAGCGCCGGGTGGGCGTCGCCGGCCGGGGAGGCGGTGCCGAGGTTGCCGCCGACGCCGCCGCGGTTGCGGATCTGCGGGGAGGCGACCGTGCGGGAGGCGAGGGCGAGGCCCGGCAGCTCGGCGCGCAGGTGCTCCATGATCCGCGCGTACGGGACGGAGGCGCCGAGCCGTACGCCGTCCTCGCCGACCTCCCACTCGTACAGGTCGCCGATGCGGTTGAGGTCCATGAGGTACTCGGGCCGGCGGTGGTCGAAGTTGATCTCGACCATCACGTCGGTGCCCCCCGCGATCGGCACGGCGGTGGGGTGCTCGGCCTTCGCGGCGAGCGCCTCCTCCCAGTCGGCGGGGCGAAGGAAGTCCATGACCGGCTCTCCTCCTCGTCTCGTGGGGCGTACGGATCGAGCCAGTCGGTGTGCGGCGGACCCGGCTCGTCGCCGTGCGGTTCACCCGGAGTGCGGCCAGTACACCGCCGTGCCCTCCACGGGGGTCAGTCACGGAAACCATGAAGGAGTTGGCTGGCCAGCGCAGGCATCTTGTAGATTCGTATGAACGGAGGTCCGCTGTGGCCTCCCCACCTTCCTCCGGAAACGGGGGGACACGGTCCAGGACACGGCCGGCACCGCTGATCAGCCACCCGACGGGCCCTCTCCGGAAGATCCCTCCACGGGCCACCACAGCCATACAGCCATCGAGACATGAAACGGCGGAGACGAGAATGCGGCTGCGCGCACTGCTGGACACCGACGCGCTGGGCCTGAAGCTGCTCGGCGGCGAGGACGAACTGGAGCGCGGGGTGCGCGGGGTGATGACCACCGACCTGAGGGACCCCAGCCGCTACCTCTCCGGCGGGGAACTGGTGCTCACGGGTCTGGCCTGGCGCCGGGACGCGGCGGACTCCGAGCCGTTCGTACGGATCCTGGCGCAGGCCGGGGTGGCCGCCGTCGCGGCCGGTACGGCGGAGCTGGGCGACGTGCCGGACGACCTGGTGGCGGCCTGCGCGCGGCACCGGCTGCCGTTGTTCGCGGTGCACGAGTCGGTGGCCTTCGCGACCATCACCGAGCACGTCGTGCGGCAGGTGTCCGGCGAGCGCGCCGGGGACCTGGCGGCCGTGGTGGACCGGCACCGGCGGATGATGACCTCCGGTCCGGCGGGCGGCGGCCCGGAGGTCGTGCTCGACCTGCTGGGCTCGGACCTGGACCTGCGGGCGTGGGTGCTCTCGCCCACGGGCCGGCTGATCGCGGGGTCGAAGGCGGCGGGCCCGTCGCTGCCCGCGGACGTGTGCGCGCGGCTCGCCGCGGAGCAGCTGGCGGCCTCCCGCACCGGCCGGCGCGGCCCGCACCGGGTCACGCGGGGCCAGACGACCTACAGCCTCTTCCCGGTGCGCGGCAGCGGGCGTTCCGCGCCGGCGTCGCACGACGCGCGCGAGACGGTGCTGTCGGACTGGGTGCTGGCGGTCGAGGCGGACGCCGGGGACTGGGCCGAGGAGCGGCTGGACCTGCTGCACGGCGTCACCCAGCTGATCGCCGTCGAACGGGATCGCAGGGACGCGGCGCGCACGGTGCGGCGCCGGCTCGCGCAGGAGGTGCTGGAGCTGGTGCAGACGGGCGCCGCGCCCACCGAGATCGCGGCACGGCTGCGGGTGGCCGCGCCGGTGCTGCTGCCCGGGCTCGGGGCCGCGCCGCACTGGCAGGTCGTGGTGGCCCGCGTCGACTGGGACGGCGGGGAGGCCGACGGCGGGCCGGCGGCCCAGGCGCTGCTGGAGGAGATCCTGGTCGACCCGGGGGCCACGGGTCCCGAGCACTCCGACCGCATCGCGGTGGCCCACACCGGCGACGAGGCGGTCGCCCTCGTACCGCTGCCCGCGGTGACCGGCGAGCACGACGGCCCCGGAACCGGCATCCTCGCCGACGCGCTCCTCGCGTCCGTGCGCGACCCGCTCACGGCCGGGCTCGACGGCGACGGCCGGCTCACCCTCGGCGTCTCCGCCGCCGTGCACTCGGCGGAGGGGCTGCGCGGGGCGCTGGAGGAGGCGCGGCACGCCCGGCGCGTGGCCGCGGCCCGTCAGGGCCGGGTCTGCGCGGCCGGCCACCAGGAGCTGGCCTCGCACGTCCTGCTGCTGCCCTTCGTCCCCGACGACGTACGGCGCGCCTTCACCGCCCGCCTCCTGGATCCCCTGCGGGACTACGACCGCCGGCACCGCGCCGAGCTGATCCCCACCCTGGAGGCGTTCCTCGACTGCGACGGTTCCTGGACCCGCTGCGCGTCCCGTCTCCACCTGCACGTCAACACGCTGCGCTACCGCGTCGGCCGCATCGAGCAGCTGACGGGCCGTGACCTGTCCCGGCTGGAGGACAAGCTGGACTTCTTCCTCGCGCTGCGGATGAGCTGAACCCGTGACGAGCTGAACCCGTTCGGACGCGGGCGCGCGGTTCCGGCGCGCGATCGGCGTCCGCGACCCAGGACTTTGTGAAATCCTTCACCCACCCTCTTGGCCGGGCCCGGTGGTTCGTGCTGAGATGCGGCCACCACTCAACAGCTCGATGGCGTGCTCGGGGAGGGCAACGTGGCGCACACCGCCATGTCCGGTGACGGAACGACCGCCGATGACGACCCCCTCCAGACGGCGGTGTGGCGGCTGCGCTCCCGCGCCTGCTGGGCCGACGCCGCCGCCCTGCTCGAACCGGCCGGCCCGGACGCGGCGTTGCAGCGGGCGTCGCTGCTGGTGGAGCGGTGCCTGTACACCGAGGCGGGGTGGGAGGAGGCCGAGGACGCACTGCGCACGGCCGAGGCGTCGGCGCACAGCGACGACGAGCGGGGGGCCGCCGCTTGTGAACGCGGGTACCTGGCCTACGCCGCCACGCTGTTCCGGGTCCGCGACCGTGCCGACGAGGCGCGGGCCGCGCTCGGCCGGGCGGCGGCGCTGATCGCTCCGGGCGCGGCGGGGCGGGCCCTGCTGGACTTCCGGCGCGGGCTGATCGCCGAGAACCTCACCCGGTCGCCGCAGGCGGCGCGGGCCGCGTACCGGCGCGCCCACGCGGGCGCCACCGCGCACGCCGACCCGCTGCTGCTCTCGGCGACCTGGCGTCACCTGGCCGGACTCGCCCTGCGCGACGGCGAGTTGGCGGAGGCCCGGCACGGCTTCGCCGAATCCCTGCGCATCCGGGAGGAGTTGGGCTACCTCGTCGGCACGGCCCCGGCCCTGGTCTCCCTGGCCGAGACGGAGACCGAACCGGAGGCCTCCCGCCTCCGCGAGGAGGCCCGCCGCCTCTTCCGCCTCCTGGGCGGCGTCCCCACCTGGCTGGCCCGCCAACTGGCCCCGCCGTCCCCCGGAACGGCCACGGCATAACGCACCCAGCCCGTCCGGGGGTCCCCCGGACGGGCGAGCCCGAGAACGAGGCCCGCACCATCAGCCCGTCCGGCGTTTGAGGACGAGGCCCGCAGGGCCGACGGGGGTCCGGGGGCGCAGCCCCCGGGGACGGGAAGGGAAGGGGCGGCGGGGGCGAAACAACCCGGCAGCGGCCCCACCGGCCGCCCCCTCGGACCGCCCCGTCGATCAGGCAGCCCCGTCCATCAGACCGCCCCGTCGAAGTGCTCCCCCACCAGCGACCGCACCACGTCCACGTCCCCCGCGATCAACGCGTCCAGCAGAGCCGTGTGCTCATGGGCGTCAGCCACCAGCTCCGCCCGCCCGCGCCCGCCGGAGACACCCCCCACCAGCGGCCACTGCGCCCGCCGGTGAAGGTCCTCGGCGACACGGACCAGCTGCTCGTTGCCGTCGAGCGCGAGCACCGCCCGGTGAAAGGCCCGATCCGCCTCCGCGTACGTCACCCGGCACCCGGACGACGCCGCCCGGACCGTGGCCTCCGCGAGCGGCCGCAGCTCGGCCCACCGCTCGGCGGGCACCGTCCGCGCCAGCCGCATCACCACCGGAACCTCGATCAGCGCCCGGACCTCGGCGAGCTCGGCCAGTTCCCGCGCGCCCCGCTCGACGACCCGGAACCCCCGGTTGGGCACGACCTCCACCGCGCCCTCCAGCGTGAGCTGCTGCATCGCCTCCCGCACGGGCGTCGCGGAAACCCCGAACCGCTCCGCCAGCACAGGCGCCGAGTACACCTCACCGGGCCGCAGGTCACCCGTCACCAGCGCGGTCCGCAGGGCGTCGAGGACCTGCCCGCGTACGGAGGACCGCTGGACGACGGGCCGGGTCCGGGGAGGAGCGGGCTCGCTGTGCGTGTGCTCACCGCGCACCCCACCGCCGTCGGCACAGCTCGGCCGGTCACGCCGGTCACGCTCCCGGTCGATGTCCGCCCCCGTCACCCCCGTCGCCCCCGTCGGCCCCGTCGGCTGCGCGGGGACCCGGAACCGGCCCGCGGCGGCCGGGCCGGTCACCGCGTCCCCCGTCGCTGCGGAGCCCTGCGTGCCCTGCTTCACAAGGTCCTCCTGCGGACGTTTCGGTACTTGAGGTCATTACGGCGGGTTGTCACCTGTCCGTCAAGCACGATAAACGCACGGAGGCACCGGTTCACATCGTCATACCGTTCGATAAGGTGAGGCTTACCTTTATTGCCCTGCTCCTCGAGACGTGAAGGGGTGGCCCCATGCCGGTGCCCGGTTCTGCCGTCGCGGACGCGTACGCCCGCCTGGCGGAGGCGTTCCCCGCCCTGGGCATCACCGAACTCGGCCCCGACGAGGCGGCACCCCGGGGCGGCGGCTGGGTCGCGGCGTCGGAGCTCGCCGAGGGCGGGGCCGGGCTGGAGCGGTTCCTCGCCTGGGACGACACCCAGGTGCTGCGGGACTACGGGCAGCGGGGCCGCCCGGACGTGATCGCCAGTTTCGGTCTGCACCGCTACGCCTGGCCCGTCTGCCTGCTGGTCACCGTGCCGTGGTTCCTGCACCGCCGCGTGCCGTACTACCCCGTGACGCACGTCTCGTTCGACCGTACCGCCGCCGGCCTCGCCGTGGGCCGCATGGCCGTACGGCCCGACGGCTTCGCCTGCCTGCCCGGCGACCCCGCCGCCACGCTGCCCGGCGCCCGGGTGGTGCCCGACGAGGAGGCGCTGCGGGCGGAGGTGCGCCTGGCGGTCGCCCAGCACCTCGAACCCGTGCTGACCGGTTTCGGCCCCCGGATGCGGCGCCGCGGCCGGGCCCTGTGGGGCATGGCGACCGACGAGATCGTCGAGAGCCTGCGCTACGTCTCCCAGCTGCTCGGCGAGGAGGAGCGGGGGCTGCGGGAGCTGGAACTGCTACTGCCGGGCGCGACCGAGCCGTACGTCGGCGCGGCGGTCTTCCACCGGCCGGCCGGACCCGACGGGGAGCCCGCGCCCGCCACCCGGGACCGGGTCAGCTGCTGCATGTTCTACACACTGCGCCCCGCGGACATCTGCGCCACCTGCCCGCGCGCCTGCGCCACCGGGCGGACGGCCGAGCGGGCCACCGCGGCGGTCGCGCAGGCCTGCTGACATCGCGACGGCCGCGCAAGACGACTGACACCGCGACGGTCACGCAAGCCGGCTGACACCGCGTCGGACAGAAGCACCCCCGTCCGACGCGTAAGATCATCCGTTGAGCACGCCACAGAGGTCACAGGAGCTTCACGATTCCCCCACCCGTCGCGGGAACTTTCCGCGGAACCACTCGTACGGGTAATCTTATTCGAACTCAACTCCCGCCCCTCACGCGGTAGTTCGAGCAGAACGCCGCCCTGGGCATCCCCCTCGCACCTCCTTGGCGGCCTCTTGCCCCGAAACCCCCTGAGGGCCGCTGGGATTGGGCCACTATGGCGGGCGTTACACGCCCTATCCCAATGCAAGGGACCCCTTAGATGAGACTGACCGACATATCGCTGAACTGGCTGCTTCCGGGCGTCGTGCTGCTCCTGGGCATGCTGACGGCGGTGGCGGTGCTGGCGCGCGGGAAGCGCTCCTCGGTCAAGAGCACGAGCGCGGACGACTCGTGGGAGCGCAGCGAGGAGCGCCGCAGGCGCAAGGAGGCCCTGTACGGCACCGTTTCCTACGTTCTCCTGTTCTGCTGTGCGGCGGTGGCCGCCGCGCTCTCCTTCCACGGCCTGGTCGGCTTCGGCGAGCAGAACCTCGGCCTGTCCGGCGGCTGGCAGTACCTCGTCCCCTTCGGTCTGGACGGCGCCGCGATGTTCTGCTCGGTGCTCGCCGTGCGCGAGGCCAGCCACGGTGACGCGGCCCTCGGTTCGCGGATACTCGTGTGGACGTTCGCCTTCGCCGCGGCCTGGTTCAACTGGGTGCACGCGCCCCGGGGCATCGGACACGACGGCGCCCCGCACTTCTTCGCGGGCATGTCCCTGTCGGCGGCGGTCCTGTTCGACCGCGCGCTGAAGCAGACCCGCCGGGCCGCCCTGCGCGAACAGGGCCTGGTGCCGCGTCCGTTGCCGCAGATCCGTATCGTCCGCTGGCTGCGCGCCCCCCGGGAGACCTACGGGGCCTGGTCGCTGATGCTGCTGGAGGGCGTGCGCAGCCTCGACGAGGCGGTCGAGGAGGTACGCGAGGAGAAGGCCCGCAAGAGCGACGCGAAGCAGCGCCGGCGGGACCAGCAGCGCGTGGAGCGGGCCCGGCTGAAGGCGATCAGCCGCGGTCACCGCGGTTTCGCGGGCCGTGGCGGTGGACGCGAGCTGGAGGCCTCCACGGTGGAGCGCGACTCCGACCTGGTCTCCGCGGAGCCTGCCATATCGGCGCCGGAGTCCCTGCCCGTCCCCGCGCGTCCCTCCCTGCAGCCGGTGCGCACCGGCGCTGACCCGAAGACCGTCGACCTCACCGCCGAGGACGACACCCAGGCCCTGCCGCGCCTGGACTCCCTGGAGCGCAAGCTCAAGGACCTTGAACAGCAGTTCGGCTGACGGCCCCGCCGCGGCCTGAGGGGTGCGGTCCGTACCCTTCAGGCCGCGTCCGCGCCGAGTTCGAACCAGACGGACTTGCCCACCCGGTGCTTCCTGACGCCCCATCCGTCGGCGAGGGACTCGACCAGCACCAGGCCCCTTCCGTGCGTGCCGTCGTCGGTGCTCGGTGCCCGCGGCCGGGGCTCCCGGTCCACGAAGTCCCGTACCTCGACGCGCAGTACGCGGGGTCCCACCGTGGCCGTCAGGACCGCCTCGTGGTCGGTGTGGACGAGCGCGTTGGTGACGAGTTCGCTGGTGAGCAGTTCCGCGACCGCGGAGCGCTCCGGTGTCCCCCAGTGTCTGAGCAGTTCCCGTAACGCCCTGCGGGACTCGGGCACCGCCCGCAGATCCGCCCGGCCCAGTGTGCGCCTCAGCCGGTCCGCCGAAGCCTGACTTCTCATGACCCCCGCCCACGTGCCGATGTCGATTCCCCCTGTGCTCGAACACCTTCACGGGAATCTTTGCCCGGTCACCCACACGCCAGTCATGCCGGACGGTCACGAACGGTAGTTGGCCGAAGTGCGATGGCCACGCACATGCGCGGGCCCGTCCTCCGGCCCTGCGGAGCGCTTCGCCGCCCCGCGCGTCGCGTCGCGGGCGGAACGCGTGGACCTCCACCGCCGCGGCTCCCCGCGGTGGGGCACGCAGGCGTCCGCGCACGGCGACCGCCGCCGGTACCCGGAGCCGGACCGGTCCTCGCGGGGCCGTACCGGCACGGTCCGCGCCGACGGCACCGGGGGCCCGCCCCGCCACGAGTACGACACCCGGCACCCGGCCGGAAGCCCCGGGCTCGGTGAACCCCCTTACGGGCGGGGCACGTTGCGCAGGTTGGAGCGGGCCATCTGGAGCATCCGGCCGACGCCTCCGTCCAGCACGATCTTGGAGGCGGACAGAGCGAAACCGGTCACCATCTCCTTGCTGATCTTCGGCGGGATGGACAGCGCGTTGGGGTCGGTGACGACGTCGACGAGGGCCGGACCCTTGTGCTTGAACGCCGACTTCAGCGCCCCGGCGAGCTCCTTCGGCTTCTCCACCCGCACCCCGTGGGCGCCGCACGCGCGGGCGACGGCGGCGAAGTCGGGGTTCTTCATGGCGGTGCCGTGCGAGGGCAGTCCGGCGACCAGCATCTCCAGCTCGACCATGCTCAGCGAGGAGTTGTTGAACAGGACCACCTTCACCGGCAGGTCGTACTGCACCAGGGTGAGGAAGTCCCCCATCAGCATGGTGAACCCGCCGTCGCCGGACATCGACACCACCTGCCGGCCGCGGTCGGTGAACTGTGCCCCGATCGCCATCGGCAGCGCGTTCGCCATCGAGCCGTGGGAGAAGGAACCGATCACCCGGCGGCGGCCGTTGGGCGAGAGGTAGCGGGCCGCCCAGACGTTGCACATGCCGGTGTCGACGGTGAACACCGCGTCGTCGTCGGCCAGCTCGTCCAGGACGGACGCCACGTACTCGGGGTGGATCGGCACGTGCTTGTCCACCTTCCGCGTGTACGCCTTCACCACCCCCTCCAGCGCGTCCGCGTGCTTCCTCAGCATCCGGTCGAGGAACTTCCGGTCGTCCTTGACGCGGACCCGCGGTGTCAGACAGCGCAGGGTCTCCTTCACGTCGCCCCACACGGCGAGGTCGAGCTTGGAGCGCCGGCCGAGGTTCTCGGGCCGCACGTCGACCTGGACGATCCTCACGTCGTCGGGGAGGAAGGCGTTGTACGGGAAGTCGGTGCCGAGCAGGATCAGCAGGTCGCACTCGTGGGTGGCCTCGTAGGCGGCGCCGTAGCCGAGCAGTCCGCTCATGCCGACGTCGTACGGGTTGTCGTACTGGATCCACTCCTTGCCGCGCAGGGCGTGCCCGACCGGGGACTTGATCTTGCTCGCGAACTCCATGACCTCGGCGTGCGCGCCCTTGGTGCCGGCACCGCAGAACAGCGTGACCTTCTCCGCCTCGTCGATCATGTCGACGAGGCGGTCGATCTCGGCGTCGCCGGGGCGGACCGTGGGCCGGGAGGTGACGAGGGCGGTCTCCAGGGGCTTCTCGGGGGCGGCGTGGTCGGCGATGTCGCCCGGGAGGGTGACGACGCTGACGCCGGAACGGCCGACGGCGTGCTGGATGGCGGTCTGCAGCAGCCGGGGCATCTGCCGCGGGCTGGAGATCATCTCGCTGTAGTGGCTGCACTCGCGGAAGAGCTGGTCGGGATGGGTCTCCTGGAAGTAGCCGAGGCCGATCTCGCCGGACGGGATGTGGGAGGCGAGGGCGAGGACCGGGGCCATGGAACGGTGGGCGTCGTAGAGGCCGTTGATGAGGTGGAGGTTGCCGGGCCCGCAGGAGCCGGCGCAGGCGCCCAGTCTGCCGGTGATCTGGGCCTCGGCGCCGGCGGCGAAGGCGGCGGTCTCCTCGTGCCGGACGTGGATCCAGTCGATGGCGGGGTTGCGGCGCACGGCGTCGACGACGGGGTTGAGGCTGTCACCGACGACGCCGTAGAGGCGTTTGACCCCCGCGCGGGTGAGGATGTCGACGAACTGTTCCGCGACGTTCTGTTTGGCCATGGTTTCCCGTCTGCCCCTCCGGTGCCGAAGATGCCTGACGGGTTCCATGAATTCACACGATGTGCGCTCACGCCTCCCAGACGGCGACGGCCGTACGGTCGTCCGCGTATCCCTTGACGCGTACCTGGGTGTCGGCGAGGAATGCGGCGAGGCCGGGTGGTTCGGGGCGGGACCACCGGTCGGCGAGGTGCGCGCGGAGCTCCCGTTCGCCGCGCAGGGGGTCGGCGAGGCCGGTGCCGCACATCAGCAGGGTGTCACCCGGGCGGGCGATGGAGGTGCGGAAGCGGAAGGGTTCGCGGGGCGGTTCGGGGGCGGGCTCGTACGGGCTCGGGGGTGTGGGGATGCCCAGGTCCATGGTGAGGTGGTCGCCGTCGGGGGTCTCGGAGGGCGGCGAGCCGAAACCGACCACGGGTTCGCCCCTGAGCTCGGTGGGCTCGGGTTCGATGTCCTGCCACGCGCCGTCCCGCAGCCGGAACAGTCCGCCGGGGCCGACGCCGAAGAAGACCCGGGTGCGGCATTCGGGGTCGGCGGACAGGAGGAGGCAGCGCAGGGTGGCCGCGTAGGCGTCGGGTTCGAGGCCCCGGTCGGCCGCGGCGGCGCGGAGCCTGCCGAGGCTGCGGTCGGTGAGGCGGTGCAGGCCGGACTTGAGGTCGCCGCGCCGGGCGGCCCTGATGTCGTCGGCGAGGCGGGCGTGGCTGCGGCCCACCGCCTCGCCGATCCACCGGCAGGCCTCGGCGGCGGCCCGGTGGGCGCCGGGCGCGGTGCGGGCGCCGGTCGCCAGCGCCACGAGGACGAGGGCCCGCTCCCCCGTTCCGAACCGGGCGGTCAGCAGCGCGTCGCGGCGCGGTTCGCCCCGGTAGCGCGCGGAGTCCCCGCGCACGGAGGCGGCGCGCAGGGTGCAGGCGCCGTAGCGGGCCCCGTCCAGCACGGTGTCGGGGACCAGGCCGTCCAGTTCGTCGGGGTCGGCCGGCGGGAGGGCGGTGGGCTCGGGGTCGTAGGTGGGCGGCCGGGATCCCACGTGGGCGCGGGAGGGGAGCGGGCCCGGGAGCGGTTCGAGGCGGGAGGGGCGGGGGGCGGACGCGTCCGCGGGCTCCGGGGCCGGCGGGGCCGCGGGCGGGGGCTCGGTGGCGGGGGTCCAGGGGCCGAAGGCCGTGCCGGAGGTGGAGGCGGCCGGGGGCCGTGACGGTTGCGGCCGGGGCGGGCGGACGTCCCTCGGGGGGAAGGTCACCGGGCCCGCGGCCGCGGCGGTCGGGGGTTCCCAGGGAGCGCGGGACGGGGGGTCGACGGGGCGTGGTGGGAGATCCGCCGGTGCGGTGGGGTCGACGGGGCGCGGCGGGAGGTCCGCCGCTGCGGCGGGGTCGGCCGGGCGGGGGCCAGGGACCGTCGGGGCAGGGGGTGGGCCGGCCGGGGCGGGCGGTGGGCCGGCCGGGGCGGGCGGTGGGCCGGCCGGGGCGGGCCCGCCCGCGTCGAGCGTGCCGGACGCCGAGGCGAAGCGGTCGTCCAGGGAATCGGGCGCCGGTGCGGGGCCCGTGTCGTCGGTGGCGTCGTCGTACAGCTGCCGCCACCAGTCGTCCTCGGGACCGGTGGGCCTTCCCCCCTGCTGGCTCATGACCCCGATTGTCCACCGCGCGGGCCGGTTGGGAACGGGGCATCGGGAAAATCCCCGCTCCGCGTCGCGCCCCGGACGGCCGGTCGGGTGAACGGCGGGACGGCTGTGCGAAGAGGGCGTCGCGGCCCGTTTCCGTCCTGCGCCGCTTCCTGTGCTCCTGCACCCTGGAGGAATGGGAGCGTGGGACCTCCTGCTCGCCGGACTGGTGCTCCTGCTCGGACTGTGGGGAGTGCTACTGCCGGGGGTGCCCGGGTCGTGGCTGGTGTGGGCCGGGGTCCTGTGGTGGGCGCTGAAGGATCCGCGGCCCGTCGCGTGGTGGGTGCTGGTGGGGGCGACCGTGGTGCTGTTCCTGTCCCAGGTGGTGCGCTGGGCGCTGCCGCCCCGCCGGCTGCGGGCGGGCGGCGACGACGGCCGGATGCTGGCGTACGCGGGCTGGGGCTCGTTCGCCGGCTTCGTCCTGCTGCCCGTGATCGGCGCGGTCCCGGGCTTCCTCACCGGGGTCTACCTCTTCGAGCGGCTCCGCCTCGGCCGCCGCGGCGAGGCGGTCACGGCGGCGCGCACGGCGCTGCGCTCAGGTGGCTGGAGCGTGCTGACGGAGCTGTTCGCCTGTCAGCTGATCACGGCGGCGTGGCTGGGCGCGGTGTTCTGGGGCTGACTCCCCCGGTTCACGGCAGCGGCACGCCCTCGTGGGTGAGCAGCCGCACCTTGCGCTCCAGCCCGCCGGCGTATCCGGTCAGCGAGCCGTCGGCGCCGATCACCCGGTGGCAGGGGCGGACGATGAGCAGCGGGTTCGCGCCGATCGCGCCGCCGACGGCCCGCACGGCGGCGCGGGGCGCGCCGATCCGGGCCGCGATCTCGCCGTAGGACACGGTCTTCCCGTAGGGGACGTCGTCGAGGGCGGCCCACACCTTCTCCCGGAACGGGGTGCCGGTGGCGCTCACGGCCAGCCGGAACTCCCTGAGGTCGCCGGCGAAGTACGCGGTGAGCTGCCGCTCGGCCTCGCGGAACGGTCCGGGGTCCCGCCGCCAGTCGTCCGCCGGCGTGCGTCCGCCCTCCTGTCCGGGCACGGACAGCGAGGTCAGCTCGCCGGTCGGGGCGGCGGTGAGCAGCAGCGGCCCGACGGGGCTGTCCACACGCGTCCAGTACGTGGTCGCGGTCGTGCTCGTGCTCGTGCTCGTGACTGTCATGGATACTCCAACTCCCCTGCGACGCGCAGGTGGTTCAGGGCGTACGAGCGCCAGGGGCGCCAGCTGTCGGGAACGCCGGGTCCGGGCGGGGCCGCGTCCGGGTCGCCGAGCGCGCGGGTGCGGATCCCGGCGATCGTACGGGCGTCGAGGCCGGGGACGGCGGCCAGGGCGGCCGCGGCCTCGTCCCGGTCGGCGCCGGGTCCGAGGCGTAGGGTGCCGTCGGCGAGGGCGGCGGTGAGCGCGCCCGGGGTGCCGTCGGGCTCGGCCCCGGCGAGGACGGCGGCTTCGGGGAACAGGTGGGTGAGGGTGCCGCACGGGGCGTCGAGCCGCTTGCCGTACCGCTGGACCAGCCGTGCGGCCTCGTCCCGGCCCACCAGCGCGCGCACCGCCAGCTCCTCCGGGTCGGCCGCTCCCGGTGAGCGCAGTCCGGGCCGGGCGGCGACCAGCGGGGCGAGCCGGGTGTCGGCGCCGAGCCGTTCGTCGACGGCGTACGGGTCGGCGTCCAGGTCGAACAGCCGTCGCAGGCGTTGTACGGCGGTGGTCAGGTCGCGGGGGTCGGTGAGGTGGACGCGGGCGTCGAGCCAGCCGCCGGGGTGGGCGCCCCGCCCGGTGTGCGGGCGTTCGTCGACGGCGGCGATGCCGGTGCCGTGGGGCAGGCGCAGGGTGCGCCGGTAGGTGCGGGTGCCCGGGGTGCCGCTCACGTCCTCGACGCCGGGGACGGCCTCGCGTTCCAGCAGGTCGAAGACGGGTCCCGCCTGGTAGGGGCCGCGGTGGGCGAGCCGCAGGGGGATCCCGGCGGACGGGGTGGCGGTGCGCGCCCGGCCCCGGTGGGGCGCGGAGGCGCGCAGTTCGCTGGGGGTGGTGGCGTACACGGCCCGTACGGTGGCGTTGAACTGCCGCACGCTGGCGAATCCGGCGGCGAAGGCGATCTCGGTGACCGGAAGCCCTGTGGTCTGCAGGAGGACGCGGGCGGCGTGCGCCCGCTGGGCGCGGGCGAGCGCGACGGGCCCGGCGCCGAGCTCGCCGGTGAGCTGGCGCTGCACCTGGCGGGCGCTGTAGCCGAGCCGTGCGGCGAGTCCGGCGACGCCCTCGCGGTCGACGACGCCGTCGGCGATCAGCCGCATGGCCCGGCCGACGACGTCGGCCCGCACGTTCCACTCGGCGGAGCCGGGCACGGCGTCCGGGCGGCAGCGCCGGCAGGCGCGGAACCCGGAGCCCTGCGCGGCGGCGGCGGTCGTGAAGAACCGCACGTTGGGCCGTTTCGGGGTGACGGCGGGGCAGCTGGGCCGGCAGTAGATCCCGGTCGTCTCGACGGCGAAGAAGAACACCCCGTCGAACCGGGCGTCCCGGCTGCGCACCGCCTCGTACCTGCTGTCCTCGTCCTTCACACCGTCCAGTCTCCGCCGGCCGGGAGGTCCCGGCTGGCGGAAATCGGACATGGAGGTGGGCTAGCGCAGGCGGCCCCGCTTGGCCTCCATCGCCGCCTTGCCGATGGCGCTCTTGCGCTTCCAGTCCTTGCGGATCTCCGCGCGGAGCCTGGCGTCGGTCTTGGCGACGATGTACTGGTTCTCCCGGAGCAGCTTGCGGTAGCTCTCCAGGCGGCGCTGCGGCAGGTCGCCGCTCTCGACGGCGTCGAGGACCGCGCAGCCCGGTTCGCTCTCGTGGGCGCAGTCCTGGAACCGGCAGTCCTCGGCGAGCTCCTCGATCTCGGTGAACACCTGGCCGACGCCGGCTCCGGCGTCCCACAGGCCGACGCCCCTGAGGCCCGGGGTGTCGATGAGGACTCCCCCGCCGGGCAGCGCCAGCAGGTTGCGGGTGGTCGTGGTGTGCCGGCCCTTGCCGTCGACGTCCCGGGTGGCCTGTACGTCCATGACGTCCTCGCCGAGGAGCGCGTTGGCCAGGGTGGACTTGCCCGCGCCGGACTGTCCGAGCAGCACCGACGTGCCGCCGGCGGTGATCGCGGCGAGGACGTCGAGTCCGTCCCCGTCCATCGCGCTGACGGTGAGCACCGGCACGCCCGGCGCGCTGGTCTCCACGTCCTGGACGAGGTGTGCGCGGGTCACCGCGTCCGGCACGAGGTCGGCCTTGGTGAGGACGACCACCGGCTGCGCCCCGGACTCCCAGGCGAGCGCGAGGAAGCGTTCGATGCGGGCCAGGTCGAGTTCGACGGCGAGCGAGACGGCGACGACGGCGTGGTCGACGTTGGCGGCGAGGATCTGCCCCTCGGACCGCTTGGAGGAGGTGGAGCGCACGAAGGCGGTACGGCGCGGCAGGTACGCGCGGACGTAGCGCGGGTTCCCGCCGGGTTCGACGGCGACCCAGTCGCCCGTGCACACGACCCGCAGGGGGTCGTGCGGGGTGACGAAGGCGGTGTCGGCGCGCAGGGTGCCGCCGGCGGTGACGACGTCGCACTGGCCGCGGTCGACCCGGATCACACGGCCGGGCAGCAGCCCTTCCGCGGCGTGGGGGGCGAACGCGTCCGCCCAGGCGTCGTCCCAGCCGTAGGGGGCGAGCGCGGAGGAGACGGAGGTGGAACTGGAACTCAAGGGGGTGACCCTTCAGGTGGGTGGCCCCGGCGGCCGCGCGTACGCATCCGTACGCGGACGGGAAAGGGTGAGGTCAGCCGGTGGCCACGGAGGTGGACGTGATGGATTCCTGAATGCGGGCAGCGCCCAGCGCAATGACAGC
Source organism: Streptomyces sp. NPDC018964 (assembly GCF_044390325.1). Lineage (NCBI taxonomy): Bacteria > Bacillati > Actinomycetota > Actinomycetes > Kitasatosporales > Streptomycetaceae > Streptomyces > Streptomyces sp. NPDC018964. Next base: position 16,223 of record NZ_JBIRYZ010000037.1, on the reverse strand, counting down.
CATCGGTCGACACCTCCTCACTCCACGAACGGTCCCGGTACGGCGGCGCACGGCCACCGTGTGTTCCGTGGTCACAGTAGCCCGTCGGCTCCCCGGCCCGTCAATTTGTTTTCCGGGCTCCCGCGTCACACGGTCGCGCAGGCGTGGCCGTCGAGCGTGAATCCGGACGGCGGGTGGTTCGTGCCGTCGTGGGAGGCGAGGAAGCCGAAGGAGAGTTCCCCGCCGGCGGCGACCGACCTGTTGTAGCCGGTGGCGGTGGCGGTGACGTGAGGGCCGTCCTGGTCGAGCGAGGCGTCCCACATCTGGGTGATCCGCTGGCCGTCGGGGAGGGTGAAGCCGACGCGCCAGGAGTCGAGGGGGTCCCGGGTGGTGACGGTGACGGTGGCCTGGAAGCCGTCGGGCCACTCGTTGACCAGGTCGTAGTCGGCCCGGCAGGCGGCCGGTTCGCCGTCGGCGGTGGCGGTGGTGGCGGTGGCGGAGGAGGTGCCCTGCGGTTCGGGGTCGGGGTCCTTCCGGTCCGGGGAGGGCTTCGGGGACGCGGTGTCCGGGGGGACCGTGGGCGTGGAGGTCGGGGAGGGTTCGGGGTCGGCCACCGGTTGCCGGTCGGTGTCGGGGCGTGCGGCGCCCTCGTCGGCCGTGTCGCCGAACGGCATCAGGGAGACCGCGAGCGCGAGGAGGGAGACCAGGAGGGCGGCGACCAGCAGGCCGTGCCGGGCGACGCGCGTCCTGCCCGTGCCGTCCGCCGGGCCGTCGGCGTCCGTGTCGGCCCGGTCGGGGCGTCCGGCCCCGAGCCGCGCCTCGGCGGCGCGGCGGCGGCGTTCCAGGTAGGCGAGGCCGCCCCAGCCGATCACCCCGCCGGTCAGCGCGCCGGGCAGTCCCCCGCCGTGCAGCCGCAGACAGGCGGCTGCCTCGGCGCACGGCACACAGGTGGCGAGGTGCCGGGAGAGGTCGTCGGGGGTGTCCGCGGCGGGCGAGCGGGTGACGGCGTCGAGGAGCCTGGCGTAGCTGCGGCACTCGGCGTCCAGGGGCGAGTCGAGGTGGTTGCGGTGGCAGCGGTCCCGGAACAGGCGTCCGACCTGGGCGAGTTCATCGGCGGCGGTGGCGGGGTCGAGGCCGAGCCGGCGGGCCACCAGGGGCAGCGGCAGGGACTCCGCCTCGGCCAGCCAGAGCAGTTCGGCGTCCGCCGGCTGCAGATCGCGCAGTCCGCGCAGGGCGACCGGGCGTTCCAGTGGCGGGCCGGTGTAGCGGGCGGCCTGGCCGGAGTGGAGCCACAGCCGCAGGTCGGGGTCGAGCCTGTGGCCCCGGCCCGCCTCTTCCCAGGCGGCCGCCGTGTCGCGGACCGCCGTCAGCAGCAGGGGTATCCGGGGCAGCCGGGAGGGTCGGCGGCCGCGGACGCCGCCCGACTCGGTCGCGCGCAGCTCCCGTATGCCCTGTGCGAAGGCCTCGCGGGCCAGTTCCGCCGCGGCGGCGGACCCGGCCGTGCACAGGTCGGCGTAGGAGAGCGCCGCGTCCCAGCACTCGGAGAACAGCGCCGCCTCGGCGGCGTCCTGGGGGCTCGGCAGGTCGGGCATGGGACTCCCGCATCACGAACGAGGTCAACTCGCCATAGGGGCAGTGGAGTTGGGGAAACCTCGCGGCAGTGGCAGAGCTTTTCACGTTCCCGCCACAACTGACAAGCGCTTCCCTCACTTTGCGTGGCGGTGCGACCACCCCTCGCGGGGACCCTACGCACGGAAGGCCGGAACGTCTCGGTTCCGGCCTTCCCGATCTCCTGCGCGCGGTGTCTCAGACCGTCTCGGCGGACTCCCGCGCCGGGAGGCTGTCCATGAAGGAGCTGACGGAGAACACCGCGTTGCCGGGTCCGGGCGGGCCGTAGCCGGGGGGCGAGGAGAGGCCGAAGTCCTCCATGGTCTGCCGGTACGCCTGGAGGAGACGGATGTGGTACTCCAGCGGGGCACCCTGCGGGTTGGCCTTGCCGAGCGGGGTGGTGGGCTCCGGGCACCATGTGGTGAAGCGGGGCGTGATGCCGTGCGACATGAAGAAGCGCAGGCCCTCGGTGGTGGAGGCGATGGCCTCGTCGACCGTCTTGAAGCCGAAGGGCTCGGCCATCTCCACGCCGGCCACGAAGTTCGGGATCACGTTGCGCGCGCCGAAGATCTCCGCGGAGTCGAGGATGCGCTTGTGCCACTCGTCGCGGCCGACGTAGCGCTCCTTGCCGGGGCAGTACATCTTGAACAGGTACTCGTCCCACACCTCGTAGTTGGGGTGGTAGATCTGCACGCCGTAGTCCTTGAAGCGCTGCACGTCGTCCCTGGGCAGCGCCTGGGCGACGACCTTGCCGATCCAGCGGCCGGGGAAGCGCTCCTCGATGGCCTTGGCGTAGTGGCCGTAGAAGTCGGCCTCGTCACGTCCGGAGACGGTCTTGGTGATGGCGCCGCCGGTGAGGGTGTAGGCGGTGGACGCCTTCGCCGTGTCGTACCGGTCGATGATCTCGAGGGCCTCAAGGACCTCCTCGACGTCCTTCACCCCGGTGTAGGGCCGGCCGGCCGCCTTGTGCTGGCGCCAGTTGTGATTGATGTCGCAGTACTGGCACTCCTCCTTGGCGCCGAAGTACTGGCAGACCCGGAAGACGGTCAGGTAGATCAGGTAGCCCCACTGGATGGTGGGGGCGACCTCCATGACCGACTTCCCGTTGGAAAGCTTGTGCCGGTAGTACTCGGGCATGGGCGGCACGCCGACGTCCGAGATCCGCCTGCCGTCGAGGTAGAGGCCGAGCACGCCGTGCTCGTCGGCGGCGACGCGGTAGGGGGAGGCCGGGTTCACGCGGACCGAGACGACCGTGCGGCGCAGGTCGTACGGGCCGCCGGTGAGGATGATCTCCTCCGGCGGGCGGCGCAGCGCCGCCTCGCCCAGCTCGGGCAGGGTGCCGTGGTCGAAGGAGAAGATGAAGTACGACTTCGGTTTGACCTCACCGCCCTCGTTGTCACTGAGCGCGGACGGGTCGAAGGCCACACCGCCGCGCAGCAGGTCCTCCTTGAAGACGGCTTCGCGCGGCACGTGCGGGAACCGCTCCATCAGATCCTCGACCAGCGCGGTACGGCTGCCCATCCCGTTGTTCTCCTCCCGGTGCGGACGTACGACTCCTCACGGTATGCCCCCGCTCGGACATCCGGGGGGCCGGGTCCCCCCACAGGGCGCGGTCCACGCGCGAGGTAGGTTCCGGCGGGGACCTTTTCGGTCCCCGGCGTCAGGAAGGACGAGGAATGACCGAGAGCGTGACCAACTGGGCGGGCAACATCACGTACGCCGCCAAGGAGCTGCACCGCCCGCGCACCCTGGAGGCGCTGCGCGCGCTGGTCGCGGAGAGCTCCCGGGTACGGACCCTCGGCAGCGGGCACTCCTTCAACGAGATCGCCGAGCCCGGCGCGGACGGCGTCCTGCTCTCCCTGGACGCGCTGCCCGCCGAGATCGACGTGGACCGGGCGGCCCGGACGGTACGGGTCGGGGGCGGCGTGCGCTACGCCGAGCTGGCCCGCGAGGTGCACCGGCACGGGCTGGCGCTGGCGAACATGGCGTCGCTGCCGCACATCTCGGTGGCCGGGTCGGTCGCCACCGGCACCCACGGCTCCGGCGTCGGCAACGGGCCGCTGGCCTCGTCCGTGCGCGCGGTGGAACTGGTCACGGCGGACGGCTCGACGGTGACCGTGGCGCGCGGCGACGAGCGGTTCGGCGGTGCGGTCACCTCGCTGGGCGCGCTCGGTGTCGTCACCGCGCTCACCCTGGACCTGGAGCCGGCCTTCGAGGTGGAGCAGCACGTGTTCACCGAGATGCCCCTGGAGGGGCTGGACTCCGCCACGTTCGAGAAGGTGATGTCGGCGGCGTACAGCGTGAGCCTGTTCACCGACTGGCGGGCGCCGGGCTTCCGGCAGGTGTGGCTGAAGCGGCGCACCGACCAGCCGCTGCCGGACTTCCCCTGGGCGGCTCCGGCGACGGAGAAGATGCACCCGGTGCCGGGCATGCCGGCGGTGAACTGCACCGAGCAGTTCGGCGTGGCCGGGCCCTGGCACGAGCGGCTGCCGCACTTCCGCGCGGAGTTCACGCCGAGCAGCGGTGCGGAACTCCAGTCGGAGTACCTGCTGCCGCGGGAGTCGGCGGTCGCCGCGCTGCACGCGCTGGACGGGATCCGGGAGACGGTCGCCCCGGTGCTCCAGACGTGCGAGGTGCGGACCGTCGCCGCCGACGACCAGTGGCTGAGCCCCTCCTACGGCCGGGACACGGTGGCCCTCCACTTCACCTGGATCGAGGACACCCGGACGGTGCTGCCGGTGGTGCGGCGGCTGGAGGAGGCGCTGGCGCCGTTCGACCCGCGCCCGCACTGGGGGAAGGTGTTCACCACCCCGGCGGCGGGGCTGCGCGCCCGCTACCCGCGGATGGACGACTTCCGCGGCGTCGTCGACGACCTCGACCCGCGGCGCGTGTTCACCAACGCCTTCGTGCGGGACGTGCTCGGCTCCTGATCCCGGCCCCGGCCGGGACTTCGTCGAACCCCTTTCCGAACCCCTTGTCGAAAGGTCCGTCCGCGCCATAGCCTTGCCGCGCGCCGGTGCCCGGTCGGCCCGGCCCGGCAGGGATGGGGGCAGCTGACGGTGAAGCGCACGTCGCGGGACATCCGTACGGCCAACCGCTACCAGGTGCTGCGCCAGATCATCGCCGCGTCACCCACCTCCCGGCAGGAGCTGGCGGCCGCCACGGGCCTGAGCCTCGCCACCGTCGCCACGCTGGTCGGGGAACTGCTCGGCCTCGGCATGATCACCGAGGTGGGTTTCGAGGACTCGGCCGGCGGCCGTCCCCGGGGCCTGGTGGCCGTCGACGCGCCGGGGGGCGCGCTGATCGGCGTGGATCTCGCCGAGACCTACGTCCGGGTCGAGCTGTTCGACCTCGCGCTGAACGTGCTGGCCCGCGCCGAGGAGGACATGCGCCCCGGCGAGAGCCGGCCCGAGCAGGTCGTGGGGCAGGTGGCCGCGGCGGTGAGGTCGGTGGTGGCGCGGGCCGGGGTGGAGGGCGCGCGGGTGCTCGGGGTCGGGGTGAGCGTGCCGGGTCAGGTGGACCGGGAGACCGGGACCTCCGCGTACGCGCCGAACTGGGACTGGCACGACGTGCCCCTGCTCGACCTGCTCGCGGAGCACATCGCCCACCCCCTGTACCTGGACAACCCGTTGCGGGCCTGCGCGGTGGCCGAGCTGTGGTGCGGGGCGGCGCGCGGGTGCGGGGACGCGGTGGTGGTGAACCTCGGGACCGGGGTGGGGGCCGGGCTGGTGCTGGGCGGCGGGGTGCACCGGGGGGTGAGCGACAGCGCCGGTGAGTGGGGGCACACCACCCTCGTCCTGGACGGCCGCCCCTGCCACTGCGGCAACCGCGGCTGTGTGGAGACGTACACCGGCGCGCCCGGGATCATGCGCAGCCTGCGGGAGCTGAGCCCGGACAGCCCGCTGCTGCGGGCCGACGACCAGACGGCCACCATCGACGCGCTCGCCCGGGGGGTGAGCGCGGGCGATCCGGTGGCGGTGGAGGTGCTCGGGCACACCGCCCGCCACCTCGGCGCCGGAATCGCCGGTCTGGTCAACCTCCTCAACCCGGAGGTGATCGTGCTCAGCAGTTGGGTCGCGGCCGCGTTCGGCGAGCCGCTGCTCGACGAGGTGCGTACGGCCGTCGCCCGGCACGCGCTGCGCCGCCCGCTGGCCGCCGCCCGGATCGTCCTCTCCCCGATCCCGACCGATCCGGTGTGCCTGGGAGCGGCGACGTTCGCGCTGGAGGGGGTGCTGCGGTCGGCCGGCGGGCGCGCCGGGAACCGTACCGCCGGCGACCGCCGGTGACCCCCGTCCCGTTCGCCCTCACGAACGAGCCGCGACGCTCCGGACAGGCTTCGTCCCGCCCTTCGCCGAAGGGTGACGCCCCGCGCACCACGAGTCCCTGAACACCCTCCCGCCGTCAGCCGCACCCGAGACACCGATCCAGGAGACCCATGTCATCGCGCACCCCCACGACCGGCTATGTCGAGGACGTCTCCCCCGGCCGCGGGACACTGCCCCCGCGCGCCCGGTACGCGTCCTCCGACGCGGCCTCCCTCTCCCTGAACGGCGGCTGGCGCCTGCGGGTGTCCGCGACCGCCGACGCCGAGGACGACTCCTTCGCCGCGCCCGGGTACGACGCCGGGAGCTGGCCGGAGGTGACCGTGCCCGGCCACTGGGTGCTCCAGGGCCACGGCGCGCCGGTCTACACCAACCACCTCTACCCCTTCCCCGTCGACCCGCCGCACGTCCCCACCGAGAATCCGACCGGCGACCACCTGCGCGTCTTCGACCTCCCCGGGGACTGGCCGGGCGAGGGCGGGGCCGTGCTCCGCTTCGACGGGGTGGAGTCCTGTGCCCGGGTCTGGCTGAACGGCACGGACATCGGGGAGTTCAAGGGCTCCCGGCTGCCGCACGAGTTCGCGGTCGGGCACCTGTTGAAGCCGTCCGGGAACGTCCTCGCGGTCCGGGTCCACCAGTGGTCGGCGGGGTCGTACCTGGAGGACCAGGACCAGTGGTGGCTGCCCGGCATCTTCCGTGACGTGACCCTGCTGCACCGCCCGGCGGGCGGCGTGGGCGACTTCTTCGTGCACGCCTCCTACGACCACGTCACCGGTACGGGCACCCTGCGCGTCGACTCCGACGTCGAAGGGCGCGTGACCGTCGAGGAACTGGGAATCGACGTGGCGGCCGGCGAACCGGTGACGCTCCCGGTCGAGCCGTGGACGGCGGAGACGCCCCGGCTGTACGAGGGGGTGCTGGCCACGGCGGGCGAGCGCGTCCCGCTGCGCATCGGCTTCCGCACGGTCGCCGTCGAGGACGGCCTGATCAAGGTGAACGGAACCCCCCTGCTGTTCAAGGGCGTCAACCGGCACGAGTGGCACCCCCGCGAGGGCCGCGCGCTGGACCTCGACACCATGCGCGAGGACGTGCTGCTGATGAAGCGGCACAACGTCAACGCGGTCCGCACCTCCCACTACCCGCCGCACCCGGCCTTCCTCGACCTGTGTGACGTGTACGGGCTGTGGGTGATCGACGAGTGCGACCTGGAGACCCACGGCTTCGTCGAACAGGACTGGCGGGACAACCCCGTCGACGACGAGCGCTGGACCCCGGCCCTGCTGGACCGGGCCGCGCGCATGGTGGAGCGGGACAAGAACCACCCCTCGGTGGTCATGTGGTCCCTCGGCAACGAGGCCGGCACCGGACGCGGACTCACCGCGATGGCCGACTGGATCCACGGCCGGGACCCGTCCCGCCCGGTGCACTACGAGGGTGACCCCGGCTGCCGGGACACGGACGTGTACTCGCGGATGTACCCGTCGCACGAGGAGGTCGAGCGGATCGCGCGGGGCCTGGACGGCGGCACCCGCCGCGGGCGCGAACTGCCGCTGATCCTCTGCGAGTACGCGCACGCCATGGGCAACGGCCCCGGCGGACTCACCGAGTACCAGGAGCTGTTCGAGCGGTACGACCGGCTCCAGGGCGGCTTCGTCTGGGAGTGGATCGACCACGGCGTCGAGCACCCGGAGCTGGGTTACGCCTACGGCGGTGACTTCGGGGAGGAGCTGCACGACGCCAACTTCGTCTGCGACGGGCTGCTCTTCCCGGACCGCACGCCGTCGCCGGGCCTGGCCGAGTACAAGAAGGTGATCGAGCCGGTCCGGATCGAGGCGGGCGCCGCGGAGGGCACCGTACGGGTGACCAACCGGTACGACTTCGCGGACCTGGCCCACCTGGAGTTCGTGTTCTCCCACCAGGTGGACGGCGTGCCGACGGGAGCGCACCGGCTCACCGTGCCGCCGCTGGCCCCCGGGGAGTCGGCGGAGGTCGAGCTGCCCGGGGCGCCGGACGGCGGGGGCGAGGAGGTGCAGTGGACGGTGCAGGCGCTCCTCGCCGAGGACACGCCGTGGGCCGGCCGGGGTCACGAAGTGGCCTGGGCGCAGGGGACGGTGACCCGTCGTACCCCGCCGCCGGCGGCGACCGGCGTGCGCCCCGCCGTCGACGGCGGCCGGATCACCCTGGGACCGGCGGTCTTCGACGCCCGCACCGGCGCGCCCCGCACCCTCCTCGGCGTGCCGGTGAGCGGTCTGCGGCTGGACGTGTGGCGGGCGACGACCGACAACGACGACGGGGCGGCCTGGCAGACGGACACCCGGTACGGGCCGCTCTGGCGCGAGCTGGGCCTGCACCGGATGCGGCACCGGCTGGACGCGGTCGAGACGGACGGTGACGCGCTGACCGTACGGACCCGGGTGGCGCCCGCCGGCCGGGAGGCGGGCCTGCGGGCGGCGTACCGCTGGACCTCCGACGGCACGCGGGTGCGGCTGACCGTCTCGGTGGTGCCGGAGGGCGAGTGGCGGGTGCCGCTGCCTCGGCTCGGCATCCGCTTCGGCCTCCCCGGGGTCACCCCCGAGGACGCCGTCTTCTGGTTCGGCGGCGGGAACGAGTCGTATCCGGACACCAGGGCGGCGTCGAGGGACCTGCTGTGGGACGCGAGCGTCGGGGAGCTCCAGACGCCCTACGTCCGCCCGCAGGAGAACGGCGCCCGCGCCGACGTGCGCTGGGCGGAGATCGGCGGTCTGCGGGTCGACGGCGAACCGGAGTTCTGGTTCACGGCCCGGCCCTGGACCACCGAACACCTGGACGCCGCCCGGCACCGCACCGACCTCGTCCCCGGGGACACGGTCTGGGTCCACCTCGACCACCGGCTGCACGGCATCGGCTCCCAGTCCTGCGGTCCGGGTCCGCTCCCCCGGTACCACCTGTGGCCCGAGCCCGCCGAGTTCTCCTTCGTGTTCTCCCCGCCGCGCGACTGACGGGGCTCAGTGGTCCGCGCAGCAGGGCGTGGGGTTCGGGACCTCGAACGGTACGAGGGTGCCGCCCAGGGCCGGGGTGGCGGCGAGGACGAGTTCGTCCCGCTGCCACTGCGGCCGCACGTGGTCGCGGGTCACGACGCGCGTGTCCGGGCCGGGCGGCCCGGGCGTGCCCAGGACCGTCACGCGGGCGATCGCGGAGCGTTCGACGAGCTCCCCGACCGTCATCGTGCCGGTGAGGGCGGAGACACCCGGGTAGAGCACCGCGCGCCCCACCTCGTCGGGCAGGCCCGGAAGGACGGTGCCGTACCCCGCGAGCCGCTCCCGGAGGGTGTCCGGGAGCGGCCGCGAGGGCAGGGACAGGGACACGGCGACGCGCGGGCGGTCGTCGCGCACCAGGTGGGTGCAGCCGAACGTGTCCTCGGGGAGGTCGAGTTCGGCTGCCATCCGGTGCAGCAGGCGGTCGGCGTCGAGCAGCTCCCCGATGCCCGCGTCCACGGTGAGGGCGTACCGCGTCACGACGGCAGGACCCACACCGGGTTGGAGTAGAACCACAGGTCGCGCCACGGGTCGGCGTCGCCGACGACGTCGAGGGCGGGGCCCGCCGGGTCGACCTTGGCGCCCATGGCGCCGACGGCGGACCGGTTGCCGTCGGTGCCGCGCAGCCGGACGTACACCGGGCGGTCGACGCGGCCGAGGTCGAAGGTGACGCGGACGGTGCCGGCCGACTTGTCGATCTCGTACGACCGGGCGACCTTCGCCGTGGGCGCGGTGAAGGTGTCCTTGTCGGCGACCGGGCCGGTCACGTCGCCCTGGATGACGTCGACACGGGCGAGCTTCGGGGTGAACCCGGCCCAGTTGTTGCCGCCGGCGAGGGCGATGTCGGCGGTCAGCGTGACCTTGGTGCCCTTGCGGACGTGCAGGGCGCCGCCGAGGGTGGCCCAGCGGCCGCCGCCGGAGACGCGGACGTCGAGGCCGCTGATGAGCTGGCCGTGGTCGACCCAGATGCGGCCGGCGCGGATGCCGTCCATGACGGCGGCGTAGGAGAAGCCGTCGGCGCCGACGTGGGTACGGCTGTACTGGCCGGGCCAGAAGTCGTTCTCGGTGAGGTCGATCCCTCCGGCGTAGACCGGGTCGTCGTAGCGGCCGTTGGCGTTGAAGTCGCCGCCGCCGCGGGCGCCGGTGTCGCCGTACACCTGGTGGGAGTCGGAGTTGGCGGTGATCCACCAGGGGCGGCCCTCGGCGAGGAGGCTGTCCCACAGGCCGCCGACGGTGGCGGTCATCCAGTCGAAGCCGCCCCAGGTGCGGTAGCTCTCCAGCGGGTAACCGGCGAAGGAGTTGGCGCTCGGGCCGCCGTCGTAGATGCCGCGGGCCCCGCCCGGGCCGAGGGGCGCGGGCAGACCGCCCGCCTGGTGGCCGGGGGCGCCCTCGAAGCCGACGGCGATCCGCCGGTCGCCGGTGCCGGTGGCGTCGCGCCAGGCGCGGATCTCGTGCGGGGAGTCGATGCCCTTGCGCGCGGGGTGGTTGGCCAGCATCAGGGCGTCCTTGACCTTGCGCCGTCTGACCTGGTCGGCGAGGAAGTTCAGCCCGGCGACGGCGAGCGCCTCGTTGGCCGGGGTGGAGGAGGTGGCGCCCTTGACGCCGCCGTCGTAGTCGGTCTCGAACTGCTTGAGGACGGAGACCTCGTTCTTGCCGGGGTGGACGAAGACGGTGCCGTGCTCGGCGGCCGGGATGTTCCACTCCAGGCCCTGGAAGACGAGGGTGTCCTCGTAGGCGTCGCGGGCCTCGAGGATGTCCGGGTTGACCTTGTCCACGCCGATCCTGGCGTGGGTGCTGCCGCCGTGGTCGGTGATGACCAGCCAGTCCATGCCGTGCCGGGCGCCCTGGCGGACCTGGTCGGTGACCCGGTACTTGCCGTCGCTGCTGTACTGGGTGTGGATGTGGTGGTCGCCCGCCAGCCACAGGAAGCCCTTGCTCCTGCTCTTGCCGCGGCCGCTGTCACCCGCCGCGTACGCGGGCGTGGCCGCGCCGGCGCCGGCGGACAGCACGGTGCCGGCCGCCAGGCCCGCGCCGAGCAGCCCGGCCCGGCGCAGCAGCGTACGGCGGGACTTCTGCTCGGGGTTCAGCGCCTCGTCGGGCACGGAGGTGTCGAAGGCGGCGGGCAGCGGGGCCGTCGTCTCGTGCTGGTGGTCGTGTCCGTGATGGTGGTGATGGTGCCCGTGTGCGTGCCCGTGACCCATGAAGTGCCTCCTCGATACCGCGGCGCGACGACGCCGCGTGTGGAGGATCAAGGAGGCGCATGAACGTTGAACAACTTGCAGATGAGCGCCGCATGCCCCGGACACGGCGGCTCGCTCACATCTGCTCGCTAGGCTGGGCGCTTCCTGTCGGGTTTGCTTCGGAGGCCTCCATTCCCCGCGCCGGACTCACCACCGGCCGTCTCGTCGCGGCCGCCGCCGACCTCGCCGACGAGGCCGGCTACGAGAACGTCACCCTGTCCGCGCTGGCCCGGCGTTTCGGCGTGAAGGACGCGAGCCTCTACGCGCACGTGCGCGGACTGCGGGACCTGCGCGTCCGGATGGCGCTGCTGGCGGGCGGGGAGATGACCGACCGGATCGCGGCGGCGGTCGACGGACGGACCGGCAAGGAGGCGCTGGCCGCCTTCGCGAACGCCTACCGGGAGTACGCCCTGGCCCACCCCGGCCGTTACACGGCCACCCAGCTCCCCCTGGACCCGTCCCTGGCCTCCGGCTCCCCCGCGATGCGCCGCACCTCCGAGGTCGTCCACGGCCTGCTCCGGGCGTACGGCCTGGACGAACCCGACCTCACCGACGCCGTGCGCCTGCTGCGCAGCGCCTTCCACGGCTACTGCGCCCTGGAGTCCGCCGGCGCCTTCGGCGACCCCCGGGACGTCCGGGCGTCCTGGGACAGGGCGGTCGACGCCTTGCACATCGCTCTGGTCAACTGGCCCCGGGACGCGACCGGTTGACCGTCGGGGTGCGTGCCGGGGTCACCCCGGGAAAGCCGCGCCGTCGCTCTCACCGCGGCCCAGCGACCGGATCTCCTCGTACGACGGTGCCGCGCCCTCCGGTGCCAGGCCCGCCCCGACGCCGGACGCCGTGGCCGGCGAAGGCGTTCACGACAGGTCTCCGACGGCGTCGGCGTAGTAGACGGACTCGGTGAGGTGGCGGGCGAGTTCGCGGAAGCTCCAGCCCTCGCCGGGCGAGTCGTCGAGCTGTTCGTCGGTGAGCGCGTCGAGGCGGTTGGCCCAGATCCTCGCCAGCCGGGTGAGGCGGCTGCGGGCCTCGTCGAGGTCCTGCGGGGTGAAGGGGGCGAGGTCGGCCTCGGTGGTGATCAGGGAGGCGTGCCAGTGGTCGGGCTGCGGCTCCTCGCCGGCGAGCCGGGCCTCCAGCTCCGCGAGGTGGTCGATGAGGTGGTCGGCGACGCGGCGGATCGCCTTGTGCGGGGTGTAGTCGCGTCCGTCGACGTGGGTGGGTTCGCCGTTCCAGCGGGTCCAGCCGGCGGCCAGTGCGAGGACGTGGTCGACCATGCCGGTGACGGCCGCGGAGGGGGTGGTGGTCTGCGTGTTCTCGTTCATGCGGCCACGCTAGGAGCGGAACGCTTCGGCGCCGGCCGAACTGTCCGGGCGTGCGGGGGCGGTGGGCCTGGGGCGCCCCGGTTCCGGTCGGAGCGCCCCAGGGGTCTCATCCCACCCTGATTGTGCCCCTGGGCACCAGACGCAGGCGCGACAGTTCTTCGCGGACCAGGTCCGCGTACACGGTGGCGCCGTGCACGGAGGTGTGCGTGTTGTCCCGTTTCTCGTCGTAGAGGTACAGCGCCTTGGAGCCCTCCACGCCGAGGGACTCCACCAGTGCCTTGGTCCGCGCCGTGAGGTCGATCAGCGGGACGTCCCGGTCGGCGGCGACGGAGCGGATGACGGCCGGGTGGTCGACGCCGAGCCCGTTGACCAGCAGGGCCGTGCCGTTGTTCAGGGTGCCGTCGGCGTTGAACCAGCGCCGTACGACCGGGGTGACGAGGACCGGCTCGCCGCCCCGCTCCCGCACGCCCGCCACCAGGGATTCGAGGTTGGCCCGGTAGGTCGCCCCGTCGGTGGTCTTGTCGTTGTGGGCGAGCTGGATCAGGACGAGGTCGCCGCGCCGGATCAGTGGCCGGACGGCGTCCCACAGGAGCGGGTTCCCGAGGTAGCTGACCGTGCTCTCCCCGGAGTCCGCGTAGTTGGCCACGGACAGCCCCTCGCGCAGGTACTGGGGCAGTCGCTGGCCCCAGCCGGAGTACGGGTCGCCGGGCTGGTCGCAGACCGTGGAGTCGCCGACCAGGAGGATCTGCCGGACGTGCCGGGCCGGGGTGACCCGGATGCCGGCGAGCGCGGGCGCGGTTCCGCCGACGGTGAGGTCGAGTCCGGGTGTGCCCGCGGCGCCGAGGGGTTCGCCCTCGGGTGTGCGGACGTTCACGGTGAAGCTCCGCACGACGCGTTCCCCGGCCGCCGCGGCGGTCTCCGGGAGCAGGGCGCGCCGGGTCTCGCCGCCGATGGCGGTGCGGGACGCCAGGTCGCCGCCGAGGGTGACCCGTACGTCGTAGGTGCCGGGCGGCAGGTCGAAGTGGCAGGCGGTGGCCGTGCAGTTCTCGATGCCGAGGGCGGGCGGACGCCCCTGGTGCCGCAGGGTCTGTGCCTGGGCCGGTGCGGCCGGCAGGCCGATGCCCAGTGCCACGGCCGCCGCCACGGCGGCCCGGGCGCGCGTGCGGCCCCGTCTCATGTCCCGCGTGTCCACTGCTGGTTGGTCCCTCCGTTGCAGGTGTACGTGATGATCGCGGCCGAGTCGGCGGTGGACGCGCCGTTCACGTCCAGGCACTCGCCGGTGGCGCGGGACCTGAGGGTGACGTAGGAGCCGGTGGTGGTGACGGACCACTGCTGGCCGGTGGCGGAGGCGTCGCAGTCCTCCTGCGTGACCGTGCTCGCGTTCTCCCGCACGCACAGGCCGCTGTTGCGGACCACCAGCTGGTGGTAGCCGCCGCCGACGGACTTGAACCAGTACTTCTGGTTGCCGCCGCCGTTGCAGCCGTACTGCTTGACCTGGGCGCCCCGCCAGAGCGACTGGCCGGTCACGTCGGCGCACCTGCCGCTGTGCCGGGCGATCAGCGTGTGGTACGTGGCGTCGGTGCCGGCGACCGTCCCGGTGGCCGTGTCGACGGTGATCTCGGGCGACCAGGACATCGACATCGACGTGGACGACGGGAAGGTCAGCGGCAGCCACACGTACCGGGAGTCGTTGACGGTCCCGCCGAAGGAGTTGCCCCAGCGGTCGCCCAGGTAGAGGTAGGAGGTGCCGGAGGTGCCCTGCACCGGCAGGACGTACGCGGTCTGGGAGCCGAAGGCGGTCGAGTCGCCGACGTCGCGCATCGCGGACCAGGGGCCGGAGAGGCTGGTGGCGGTGGCGTACCGCTGCTGGTTGGGACTCCAGCCGGTGGCGCCCGAGGTCAGCATGAAGTAGACGCCGTTCCGCTTGAACAGGGCGGGTGCCTCGCGGTGGCCGCCGGGCCAGGGGTTGGCGACCAGGCTCGCGATGCCGGTGTGGTCGGCGGTGAGCCGGTAGATGTGCAGGTCGTAGTTCTCGCGGGCGGCGGAGACCATGTAGCCGGTGCCGTCGGTGTCGGTGAAGACGGTGATGTCGCGGGACATGTGCTGTCCCAGCGGCCGGAAGCTGCCCCGCCAGGTGTAGTCGCCGTCCACGGTGCCGGAGACGGCGACGGCGGCGCGGGCCTCGCCGTAGTCGGTGCCGTTCTCCTTGTGCATCCACATCACGAACCGGCCGGTGGCCGCGTTGTACATGACCTTGGGCCGCTCGATGTTGGCGGTGGCGAGCTCGGGGTGGCTGTCCTCGGTGAGGACGTGGTTCCGGAACTCCCAGTTCTTCAGGTCGGTGGAGCGGTAGGCGTCCACGGAGCGGAAGGTGTTGTCGGCGTTGCGGTGCTCGCCGAACCAGTAGTAGTAGGCGCCGACCTTGAGGACGCCGCCGCCGTGGGCGTGCACGGGGCTGCCCGAACGGTCGGTGAACTGGATGCCGTTGGCGATCGTCTGCGGGGCGGCCTGCGCGGGTCCCGCGGTGGCCAGGGCGCCGGCGAGCGCGAGACAGAGGGTGAGCAGTACGGCGTACGCGCGTCTCATCTCACGCCCCCTCACCCATCACGGTGTCGGCCACGGGGACGCCGAAGTCGGGGATGCCGTCCGGCTTCCAGCCGAGCTTCTGGATCCGGGTGTGCCGGTTGGGGTCGTCGAGCGGGTCGCCGGTGATCTCCTTGTACTGGCGGGCGTGGTAGACGAGGACGTCGGTGCGGCCGTCCTCGGCGACGGTGAAGCAGTTGTGGCCGGGCCCGTACTGCCGGGTGGTGTCGTCGCTGGTGAAGACGGGGACGGGCGACTTGGCCCAGCTCGCCGGGTCCATGAGGTCGCTGTCCTCGTCGGCGGTCAGCAGGCCCACGCAGTAGTGGTGGTCGGTGGCGCTGGCCGAGTACGTCATGAACAGCCGGCCGTTGCGGTGCAGGACGTACGGTCCCTCGTTGACGGCGAAGCCGACGCGCTCCCAGTCGTACTCGGGTGTGGTCAGCCGCACTTGGGGGCCGGTCAGGGTCCAGGGGTTCGCCATCTCGGAGAGCCAGACGGCGGTGTTGTTGTCCATGCCGGGTTCGTGCTGGGCCCAGGCGAGGTAGCGGGTGCCGCGGTGGGCGAAGGTGGTGGCGTCCAGGGAGAAGGTCTCCCACGCGGTCCTGATCTGCCCCTTCTCCACCCAGGTGCCCTTGAAGGGGTCGCGGTGGGCGTTCTCCAGCACCCAGATGCGGATCGCCCACACGTCCTCGGCGGGCGCGGCGGCGAAGTAGACGTACCACTTGCCTGCGACGCGGTGCAGCTCCGGCGCCCAGATGTGGGCGCCCATGTCCCCGGTGGGGTGCGCCCGCCAGATCACGGACTCGGCGGCCCGGCCGAGTCCGCCCAGGGTGCGGGAGCGGCGCAGGACGATCCGGTCGTACTCGGGGACGGTGGCGGTGAAGTAGTAGGAGCCGTCGGTGTGCCGGGTGATGTGCGGGTCGGCGCGGTGGGGGACGAGCGGGTTCACGTACGGGGCTGCCTTCGGGCGTGCGGCGGCGTCGGCCACGGCGGGTGTCGCGGCGGCCAGGGCGCCCGCGGCGAGGGCACCCTTCAGCAGGAGTCTGCGGGCGGGGGGCGGGGACGGGTCGTGCAGGTCGTCGGTGGCGCGGCTCATGCGGTCCGCCTCTCGTGGGGAAGATGACATGCACTCGCTTTTCGATATGTCGAACGCCATCT
>NZ_JBIRYZ010000036.1:0-58416 GCF_044390325.1 Streptomyces sp. NPDC018964 | reverse complement strand
CACAGCCGCTCCCGCGAACCCATCACCGTCGGATAGTCCAGCGGCGCGTCCGCGCCGCTGATCGGGCGCAGCCGGTGGCCTCCGCCGTCGGGTATGCCGACGTGGAGAGGATGGACGAAATCATGCGGAAGCCAGGTCATGGGCGTGAGCCAACCAGGCCGGGAAGCGCCGCGCAAAGGAATATCGCCCCGGCCGGCCGGTGTCACGTGGCGCGGTGGAATCCGTCCCGCGCGTCGGCCGCCGTTCCCGGACCGGACGCGGCGGGAGGCAGGGGCGGCAGGCTCGCGGCGAGGTCCGGCAGCAGGACGGGCTCCAGCCGGACCCGTTCCTGCCTGCCCAGGTAACCCTCCAGTTCCGGCGGCCGGTAGCCCGGGTCCCGGTCGTAGCGCTCCTTGGCGGGCACCGCCAGGAACTCGTTGCCGTCGGGCTCGCCGCGGTCGTCCACCGCCTTCCCGAGCGGCCGGTGCAGCGGCCGGGCCAGTCGGTACAGGCCCGTCCGTGAGGTGTGGAGAGGGCCCGACGCGTCCGGCCGTACACGGAAGTCGACGCATTCCGCGGGCTTCATCACCCGGGGCCCCTCCGCGCTGAGCACGTCGGCGTCGAACTCCAGCCCGTGCCTGCGGGCGTGGTCGACCATCCACAGCAGGGCGATGTCGGACAGCCCCGTCTCCTTGTAGCCGCCGCCGACATCGCCGTGCACCCCGGCGAACCACACCTGCTTCAGCTCCTGGCCCCGTGCGGCGGAGCCGGGCCGCTGGTGCCACAGGGTGGGCCGGAACGCCGAGCGCCGCTCGTCGACGGCCAGCGCGTGGAAGGCCGCCCTGACCCAGTCGCTCAGCTCGGTGTCGTGGAACGCCCAGCGGTGGTTGAACCGGTTCGCCGCCGGCCGCAGCCACGGGGCGTCCGGGACGGGGATGCCCAGGGCGCCGACCGTGTCCCACACCCCGACGAACCCGATCTCCGTCTCGTGCGCGTACGAGCGGCGGAACAGCGTGGCGGCCGCGCCGTTCGGCTGCTCGACGCGGTCGCGGTACAGGGCCCAGGCCTCCGGGATCCGGTCGGCGTGGTCCCGGCGCAGGACGCCGCTGTTGCGCACCAGCCCCGCCAGGCTGCGGGCGGTGAACGCACCGCGGCTGAAACCGAAGAGGAACAGTTCGTCGTCGGGCTCGTACGTCTCGACGAGGAACCGGTAGGCGTCCACGGTGTTCCGGGACAGCCCCACGCCGAACGCGCCGCCGCGCAGACGCTCCCACCGGTGGGTGCCGACCCCGCTGTGGTAGTAGACCCGCTGTTCCTTCCCGGCTGCGGTGCCCGGACGCACGGACAGGGCGACCTTGGCGACGTTGGTCTTGCTCGGCTGGTCCGCGACGTTCCACGTGCCGTCGCAGCAGACGACCAGACGCTTGGCCATGACCATCCCTCCTCGCGAGAGCGTGGAGCGGCGCACAGCACCACCTCCAGGGTCCCACCGTCCGGCACCCCGCGCGATACGGGGCGGTCCCGCGGCGTCCGGTCGATCAGGGGTCGACCGGAGGACGCAGCGGGGGGACTTCCACGGCCCGGTCCGCGTCGGCGAGGCGGTGCAGTACACCGGCCCACGTCTCGCGCACGGCAGCCACACCCTCCGGATCCGGGTGACGGGAGAGCACGACTCCCAGTCCGGAGCGTCCTTCGTGAGCGTCGACCGCGCCGAGGTCCACGTGAACTGAAACCTCCCCGCCGGCCGTCGGTGAACCGACTCACCGACGGCCGGCGCCGGGCCCGATCCGTTGCCGCCGTCGTCGCCGAACGGCCGTTCCCCGGTCCGGCCGGGCCCGGCCGAGTGACCGTCGGCCGGGACCGTGAGACCGCGGATCACCCTGCCCACTCGTGCGGTCCTCCTGGTACGTGTCAGTGGTGGTGACCGCGGCGGCCGAGGGTCTCCACGGGGGTCGCGCCGGGACGGGTCCACTGCGGTACGGGGCGGCTGGTCGGGCCCCAGGTGGCGTTCCCGTCCGCGTCCGTGCGCCAGTACCAGCACGGCTGGTCTCCCTTGGGCCGGCCCTCGGGGTTGTCCTCCCACGCCTCGCCGCGGCCGTAGGGGGTCATATCGAGCAGGCCGAAGGAGCCGTTGGCCGGCTCGATGCCACGGCCCGTCGTGGAGTAGGTGAGGAACGCGCGGTCGCCGTCGCGCAGGAAGCAGGCGAGGTATCCCATTTCCCCGCCGACCGGCTCGTCCAGGTCGCGCACCGAGTACCAGGGCTGGGTGTAGCCCATGAACTCGACGTAGGAGGCCACCTCGTCCCAGGCGCCCGTGGTCAGGACGGCGAAGGAGACGCCGCGGGCGTTGAGGTAGACGGCGTCCTTCAGGTGCCAGGCCGCGGTGGTGCAGCCCTCGCACTGCCCCTGGTGCGGCGCGCCGTCGTACCACATGTGCTTGTAGACCACGAGCTCGTCGCGTCCCTGGAACAGGTCCAGGAACGGGACCGGGCCGTCGGGTCCGACGACCTCGACCGTGCCGTCGAACTCCACCATCGGCAGCCGGCGGCGGGCCGCGGCGATGGCGTCGCCCTCGTGGGTGTGGGCCTTCTCGCGGACCAGCAGCTCGTCACGTGCGGCCTGCCAGGTGGCCAGGTCGACCACGGCCGGGCGTCCGGACAGTGCGGTGGTCGGGTCTTCCGGTGTGGTCGTCATGGGGTCCTCCGTGGTGTCTCGTGCCGGACGGCGCCGTACGGCGGCGCTCTACGGCGGTCACCAGAAGAGACTCGCGCCGGGGCCGGAACTCATCGCGGCGGTGAGCACCTTTTCCGGCGCACGGAAGCGGCGACGCCCGCGCGATCACCGAGCCACAGCACGGGGGAGCGACCGGACGCCCCGCGGTCACGCCCTTCGGGGAAACGCGTCCTGATACGGAACGTGCTCGAGGTGTGACTGTGCGCCCACACCGGCGAGGGCTCGTCGGACCGGCCGGTCTACCCCTCCGCCCCGGCGAATCGGTTCAGACCGAGCACGGCGAGCAGTTGCAGCTTCTCGTGGCCCTCGGTGCGCGGCGGAGCCGTGAGCACGAGCAGGGTCTGGGACTGGTCCTCGGTGAACAGCGCCTGGCAGTCCAGCTCGATCGCGCCGAGTTCCGGGTGGACGAGCGTCTTGTGGTCCTCGAAGCGCTGCGCGACCTCATGCCGCTCCCACAGCTCGGCGAACTCCTCGCTCACCCTCTGGAGGGCGCGCACGAGCTCACCGGCCCGCGACCGCGGGCCCCGCAGCCCGTGGGCGGCGCGCAGGTTCGCGACCTGGGCACGGCTCTGCCGGTCGCGGTCGGCCTCGGGGTAGCGCGATCGTTCCGCGGGATCGGTGAACCAGCGGTAGATCGCACTGCGGGCGAGACCCGTGTGCTTCGACGCGTCCCCGAACAGGGCGGTGGCCATCCTGTTCTGCACCAGCGTCTCGCCCAGGTCGGTCAGAACGAGCGCCGGGGTGTCGTCGAGCCGGTCCAGCACCCGCAGCAGCGCGGGGGCGACATGGGGCGAGGCCGACAGCGGCACCGGTGCGTTGTGCCCGGCCACCCGGTACAGGTAGGTGCGCTCGTCACCCGTCAGCCGCAGCGCCCGGGCGAGCGAGGCCAGCATGTGCTCGCTGGGCTGCGGCCCGCGCCGCTGCTCCAGCCGCGTGTAGTAGTCGGCCGACATCACGGCCAGGGACGCGACCTCCTCACGCCGCAGGCCCCGGGTCCGTCGGCGTGCGCCTGAGGGAAGGCCGACGTCCTCCGGCTGGAGTGCCTCGCGGCGGCGGCGCAGGAAGTCGGCCAGTGCTGCACGGTCCATGGGGCGATTATCGTCCGGCACCGGCGGGCGAGCCAGGGATCGCCGATCCCCCGACAACCGGTCTCTGCCCCCGCGGCGGCGGACCGGCGACGATCGGGGCATGAACATCTCCGGAAACACCGTCTTCATCCCCGGCTCCACCAGCGGCATCGGCCTCGCGCTCGCCCTCGAGCTGAAGGCCAGGGGGAACACCGTCGTCGTCGGCGGCCGGCGCGCCGAGCTGCTGGAACGGATCGCGGCCGAGCACCCCGGCATCGACACCGTGCGGATCGACACCGCGGACGCCGCGAGCGTCGCCTCCGCCGCGAAGCAGGTGCTGGACCGGCACCCGGACCTCAACGTCCTCGTCACCATGGCCGGCGTGATGCGCGTCGAGGACTGGCGCGACCCCGCGTCGTTCCTCGCCTCCGCGGAGGCCACGGTGACGACGAACGTGCTCGGTCCGATCCGTCTGATCGCCGCGTTCGTCGAGCACCTGCAGACGCGGCCGGACGCCACGATCATGACCGTCTCCTCAGGGCTGGCCTTCGCGCCGCTCAAGGTCACGCCGAGCTACAACGCCTCGAAGGCGGCGATCCACATGCTCAGCGAGTCCGTCCGGCTGCAGCTGGCCGGTACCTCGGTGAAGGTCGTGGAACTCGTGCCGCCGTCCGTGCGCACCGCACTGCTGCCCGGACAGGAGGACAACGAACACGCCATGCCGCTCGACGAGTTCGTCACAGAGGCGGTGGACCTGCTCGAGGCCCGGCCCGACGCGAAGGAGATCCAGGTCGAGCGCGTGAAGTTCCTGCGCTACGGCGAGGCCCGCGGCGACTACGACCAGGTCGTGGAGACACTCAACGGCACCGACCCGCACGGGAAGTGAGCCGGAACCGCTCGCGACCGCGCACCCGCCCCGGTCCACACCGCCGGCGCCGCCCGTCCGGTCGTCGCGGTCCACGACGGACGGCGGGAACGGAAGGCCGGCCCGGCGGCCCCGGCCGGCCTTCACCCGCTTTTCGGACCGTCGTCGGTCCGTCCGCTGTCCGTCGGGGCACGGCTCCTCAGCCCATGCGGACCACCGCGTACGTCTCACCGTCCCCCGGCGGCCGTGTCCAGGAGCGGGTGGTGAACGTGTGCAGCCGCCCGCTGACGATCGCGTGGCGCGGCATCCGCACACCGAACTCCCCGGCCACCGCTTCCAGCAGCGACCGTTCCACCTCGGCGGCGTCCTCCAGGGTGCCGAAGAACCGGCTCGGGTCCAGCGCCCGCGGTATGTCCCCGCTTCGCCGGACCTCTTTGTCCGCATAGGTGAACGCGTACTGCTCGGCACCGTCGCGCGCCACCGAGAGATGGAAGAACAGCTCCCCGTGCCATGCCCTGAGACCGCTCCACACCACCACCGCGCGGGTGCCCGCGCCGGCGGCCGGGGCGGGGGAGACGAACCGCCGGCGGTTGAACCCGGCAGGGGCACCGTCGAAGGCGAAACTCCAGCCCGGGCCGGCCCGGCCGACCGCCATGAGGGCCTTGTCGTCGTACGAGGAGAACTCCCCCCGGTGCCACAGCAGTTCCCGGCGCGCCTCCCGGAGGGTCATGGGTTCGTTCAGCACCGCGTCGTCCCCGTCCGCCAGACGGGCGGGCAGTTCCTCCGGCCCCACCCCTTCGACCAGGACGAACCGGTAGCACGTACGGTCGTCGCCGGGGTCGGGCTCCGCGAGCCAGGCCAGGCCGTCCGGGTCGAGCCCGGCCGTCGGCCCCGGTGCCTCGCCCTGCTGCCCGCCCCTCGGGACGGACAGCAGCCCGCGGCCCCGCTCCGGGGCCAGCAGCGACCCGAGCAGCGGGTCGGCCACCCACCCCAGCGGCGCCAGGAGGTCCGGTCCCGAGGGCTCCCACAGGGGCAGGGCCTCCATCAGGGTCCGCCACGCCCCGTCGGTGTCCCCCCACCGCGCCAGCTCCCGGGCCCGCTCCACCGCCTCCCCGAACGGTCCGTCCGCCGTGTACCGGTACGTGCCGCCGCGCACCTGCTCCAGCGTCGCGTGAGCCAGTGACATCTGGTCCTCGTCGGCGCCCCGCAGGTGGAACCTCAGCGTGGAGTCGTCCCGGTGCCGCTGCGCCGCGTGCTCGGCGACCAGCGGTGGCAGCAGCTCGGGCGCGTACCGAGGGTCCGTCACCAGGCCGTCGAAGTACGTCACGGGGGCCTGCCCGAGCAGCCGGCGTATCTGGTCGACCAGTCCGGCGGCCCGGGGCCTGCCGTACTCCTTGGCCTCTTCCAGGGCCTTCACGGCCCGTTCCCAGCCGCCGCGCAGCGCCTCCAGCCGGGCCTCCTCCACCCGGGCGTCCAGCTTCCGCGTCGTGGCGTTGACGAACTCCGGCTTCCCGTCGCCCGGCCGGGCCCGCAGGCTGTGGAACTCCCGGTGCATGTCCCGCATGAACGCGAGGAAGCTCGCGTGCCGCTCGGGTGGCGCGGCCCGCCAGCTCGCCCACGTGTACACGGCCCACTCGCCGTCCTCGTCCACGTCCTCGGGATCCATGAGGACGTAGGTGACGTCGGACTCGACGTCGAGTTGCAGCCCACGCCGCCAGAGGTCCGCTTCCCACCGCTCCTCGGGCCCGGCGTCGTCGTCCAGGTCCTCCTCGAACATGGCCGCGAGTTCCGACTCGTCATCGTGCCAGCGCGCGTCTGCGGTCCCCGCCAGCAGCGACACGAACCCGCCCGCGTGCCGCCATCCGTCGCTGACCTTCAGGAACTCCCGGTACGAAGGAGGCATCCGCCGGCCGAGGCGCTTCTCCAGGGCCGCGATCCGTTCCTCGGACGCGGGCGGGAACCCCAGCCACCGTGCCTGCCGGGCGGCCTCGTCGGCTTCGCCCCGCGCTTCGTCATCCGGCAGGGAATCCGCCCACTCCCCGCTCCACTCGAGCAGGAAGGACCGCCAGTCGAAAGATGGGTTCTCCGTCATGCTCCGATGCTGTCACCCACCACTGACAGTCCCGCGGGAGCCGAGGGCCGCCCGACGGCCGACGGCCCGGCTCAGGCGCGGGCCGTGGGGGAGTTCTGCTCCAGGCGGGTGCGCAGTGTGGTGGCGAAGTCCTCGGCGCGGGCGAGCTGGACGCGGAGCCTGGTGACCTGTTCACCGGCGGCCCGTTCGTAACCGCGGACACGCTCCAGCAGCATCTCCCGCTCCTCGGGCCCGAGTTCCGTGCCGGCGTCGAGGCGGTCGGTGGCGTCCAGCAGGTCGCGCATCTGCTCGAGGGAGAAGCCGAGCGGCTTCATGCGACGGATCACCATGAGCCGCTGCACGTCGTTGTCGGTGTAGAGGCGGAAGCCGCCCCGGGAGCGGGCGGAGGGGATGACCAGCCCGGCCTCCTCGTAGTGCCGGATCGTGCGCAGGGACAGCTCCGTACGCGCGGCGACCTCGCCGATCTGCATGTGCCTGCCGTCCGCGCCCGTCATCCCGGTCCTTCCCGTGCCGTGGCGAGCCGTCCCTGCACGCCTCACCGATCTCTACCCTAACGTTAGGGTAGAGTTGCGGAGGGCGGGAGCGGCCTCGTCGCCGTACCGCCGTCGCCGTGCCGGGGCCGATGGCGCCTCCGGCGAAGACGTGATTCCCGGCAGGAGACAAGTGTGCGCGAGCCCGTGACGCCCAGCGCTGCCGCCTGCCCACCGTGACGCTCCACCCCCGGATCTGAGCCCGGCCGCGTGCTGACAGGCCCTCGCCGGATCCCTCCTCGACTTCGGCTCCGTCTCCCACGGGCCGCCTGCGGGGTGCCGGCCGGCACCACCGTGTTCCTCCCGCGCGCGCCCGCCGAGAAGGGCGTGCCCGAGCACGACAGGTACCTGTTTCGTTGTCCTCCTCTGTTTCCGTCCCGTCCCCGGCCGCGCGTCCGCGCGGTCTGAAGCCCGACTGGCTGCGCGATCCGAAGGTCTGGCGCACCGAGGTGCTGGCCGGCCTGGTGGTCGCGCTCGCGCTGATCCCCGAGGCGATCTCGTTCTCGATCATCGCCGGTGTCGATCCGGCCATCGGCCTGTTCGCCTCCTTCACGATGGCCGTCGTCATCTCCGTCGTCGGCGGCCGACGGGCGATGATCTCCGCGGCCACCGGAGCCGTCGCCCTTGTCATCGCTCCGCTCCACCGCGAGCACGGCCTCGGTCACCTGATCGCCGCGGTCATCCTCGCCGGCGTCCTCCAGATCGTCCTGGGCGTGCTGGGAGTGGCCAAGCTGATGCGGTTCGTGCCGCGCTCGGTCATGGTCGGTTTCGTCAACGCCCTGGCCGTTCTGATCTTCATGGCCCAGGTGCCGGAGATGCGTGACGTGCCCTGGGCGGTCCACCCGCTGATCATCGGCGGCCTGGCCCTGATGGTGTTCTTCCCGAAGGTCACCAGGGTGGTCCCGGCGCCGCTGGTCTCCATCGTCGTCCTGACCGTCATCACGGTGGCCGCCGGCATCGCGGTGCCCACCGTGGGCGACAAGGGCGACCTGCCGTCCTCCCTGCCCGTCCCGGGCCTGCCCGATGTGCCGTTCACGATGGACACCCTGACCACCATCGCCCCCTACGCGCTGGCCATGGCGCTGGTCGGTCTGATGGAGTCGCTGATGACGGCCAAGCTGGTGGACGACATCACCGACACCCACTCCTCCAAAACCCGCGAGTCGATCGGCCAGGGCGTCGCGAACATCGTCACCGGCTTCTTCGGCGGCATGGGCGGCTGCGCCATGATCGGCCAGACCATGATCAACGTGAAGGTCTCCGGAGCCCGCACCCGTCTGTCGACGTTCCTGGCCGGGTCCTTCCTGATGGTGCTGTGCATCGTCTTCGGCCCCGTCGTCTCCGACATCCCGATGGCCGCCCTGGTCGCCGTCATGATCATGGTGTCGTTCGCGACGTTCGACTGGCACTCCGTCGCCCCGAGGACGCTCCGGCGGATGCCCGCGGGGGAGATCACCGTCATGGTGGTCACCGTGGTCTGCGTCGTGGCCACCCACAACCTCGCCGTCGGTGTCGTCGCCGGCTCGGTCACCGCCATGGTCGTCTTCGCCAAGCGCGTCGCCCGCCTCGCCGAGGTCACCGCCGTCACCGATCCCGACGGCACCACCGTGGTCTACCGGGTCACCGGCGAGCTGTTCTTCGCCTCCGCGAGCGACCTCGTCGACCGGTTCGACTACGCGGGCGACCCGCCGAAGGTCGTCATCGACCTGAGCTCGGCGCACATCTGGGACGCTTCCTCCGTCGCGGCCCTGGACGCCGTCGAGACCAAGTACGCCCAGCGCGGCAAGGCCGTCGAGATCACCGGTCTCAACGACCCGAGCGCCCGGCTCCACGGCAGGCTCAGCGGCGAACTGACCGCCGGCCACTGACCGCACACGACCGACGCGTCGGCGCCCACCCGGTGGTGGACGCCGACGCGTCGGTCGTCGTTGTCGCCTGCCCGCCCCCGGCACGGGTGAACTCCCGCCGCCGGGGCGGGAAGAGGCGCACCCGCCCGGCCCGGAACGGACCGCCACGCCGGTGCCGACCGGACGGCCGCACCCCGCCCTGCCGCGACCGGAGCCCGCGGCCGAGCCTTCGGCACCCCTGACACGGCGTCGGATCGCCGGACCGTACGGACACGCGGGGCGGCGGCCGGATCCGCGCGAGCGTGTTCCGGCACGAGAGCACGAGAGGCCGTTGCCGGGTTCCGGCGCGCACCACGAGCGGCCCTCCTCCGCCCCGTTCACCGGAGCGCTCCACCGCGCGGGAAGGGAATCCGCGGGAACGTCCGCTCGCCGTGGACGGCACGGCCGGCGTGCGGGCGACGCGGGCGACGCGGGCGACGCGGGCGGTCGCGTCCCTGCCGTGAACCACCGTCCACGGCGGACGAGTCGGAGCGACAGCCGACCGCGGGACCGACCGCGATCGTGTGCGGTGAAGTCGCGCGACGGGGGTACCGGCTGGGTGACGCGTGACGGTACGGCCCAGGAGGGCGATGGTGGAATCGATGAGTCAACTGCGACAGCTCAGAGCCGTGTACGCGGGCGGTGTGGTCGCCTGGACCCTCTGCCTGTTGCTGACCCTGGTCCAGGAGAACGGGTCGGCACGGCAGATCGTGGTGTTGCTGGGCCTGCTCGCCGTCTTCCTCGTCCTGCTGCTGTGGTC
Organism: Streptomyces sp. NPDC018964; assembly: GCF_044390325.1. Classification (NCBI taxonomy): domain Bacteria; kingdom Bacillati; phylum Actinomycetota; class Actinomycetes; order Kitasatosporales; family Streptomycetaceae; genus Streptomyces; species Streptomyces sp. NPDC018964. Next base: position 48,504 of record NZ_JBIRYZ010000036.1, on the reverse strand, counting down.
GACCTGGTGCCTCTGGGAAGCAGGGACGCGCCGTCCGGCGGACAGGATGGCGGGCGCGGCAAAGGCGCGGCTCGAGCAGCCCTGACGGCCGTTCCGGGCGGGCGGCCGTTCGCCCGACGCCCGGCCCGGTGGACCTCGTACGCCCCGGCCGGGGCGGACCTCCGTGTGCCCTGCGGCCGCCGGCGGACGGGCCACGCGGTGCCGGGCCGCGTGCGTCCGCGTCTGTGAGCGCGACGGCCGGGCATACGGGCTTCATCCCTATGAGAGGAGTTCGTTCATGCTCGGTATGGTCGCGGCGGTGCTCTTCTTCATCGCGTTCCTGATCAACGCGGCGGAGATCGGCACCAACGACGTGTTCTCTTCGGTGAACGTCATGCTGCTGGGGCTGACCGCCCTGGCCCTGCACGTGGCGGGAATCGGGACCGGCTGGTCCCGCCGGCGCTGACCCGGGTCGGCGCGGGTCCGGCACAGGTGCCGCCGGGCCCGCGCCGTTCTGTCCGCCGCAGCCCGGTCGTGGGCGGCGGCCGTCGCAGCCCCCGGCCGCGTCGGACGGCCCCTCGACGGCGTGAGCGGGCCCACCGGGAGATCCCGCCCGAACGGGCCCGACCTCGCCCGGACCGCCGGGGCGACGACGTCCCGGAGCCCGGGACACGGAAGCACACCGTCGAGGTCCCGGCCACGGGCGGGCCTGAGCGGTCGCCCGGCCGGGGGCGCGCCACGCCGGCCCTGCGCGCCACACTGGCCCCACCTCCGACATCACGGCCTATGGCGGCGAGGACCGGCGGCAGCGGCTTTTACGACCCGCGGGTCGTCGGCGGGGAGCAGTCCGGCCACGACCGGCGGCCACGGGCCGTTCCTGCGCTACCCGCCCGTGCGCCGAGTGGACCGAGGCGCGCGGGTCGAGACGGTGCCGCGCGAGCGGCCGGCCGAAGCACCCTCGTTCGTCGCCCTCGCCGACGTACCGCGTTCCCACGGTGGGGGAGGGACGCGCACGGCCGAACCCTGCCCATGCGTCGCGGTCGAAGGCACCCGCGGGCGGATCCGGCTCTTCCGCCCGCCGGCATCGGCGTCCGGCAGTGGCCCCGGCCGCCGGTCCAGGCCGTCGACCGGGACCCGGCGAACCCCGACCGCTTTCGGGCCCTCCGCACCGGCTGAGGATCCAGAAGGCCCAGCGGGGGAGGTGAACCTCCGTCACGACCGCCGTGCCGGCCACCGTCCGGCCCTCGCGCATGCTGATCCGCCGGCCGGGTCCGACGTGCCTCCAGTGCGAGGGGGTGAGGGGAACGAGACGAACAGCGGCCCGGCCGCCGGGTTCCAGGAAAGGCATGTCCTCGACCCGGAGCCGGGCGATACTCACCGTGACACCACCGGTGGGTGAGAGGTTCCCGATGTCCCACATGGTCCGCAGCTCACCATGACCGGAGATCGGTGTCCTGCGCCGTGACTCAGCGACCGGACGAAGCATCAGATCGGCCCGGATCACCCCATTCCGGATCTCGGAGCACCGCCAGTGGCACCAGGCCGCGCTCCGCTCGAGGTGAAGCTCCTCGGCCGCCCCGGCAAGCCGCTCCCAGAACGTCAGCGGACGGTCCCGCCGCCCGGACACTCACGCGTTGCCGACAGCACTGTCCCATAAGCTCGTGCGGGGAAGCACCGGACGGCGGGTGTCCGCGCAGGGAGGAGGCGACAGTGCTCGGAAGGGGCGCGTGGTTGCTCACGGGTGCCGTGATCATCGCCTGCATGGTGCTCCTCGGTCCCAGCGCACCGAGCGGAACCCCCTCCGCCAGGCCACTGCCCGTCGGCGCCGCCGAGGACGTCGTACCGAACCGGGTCATGACGTGGAACCTCTGCAACCCCTGCGAGACGAGCAACGTCGACCGGGCGGCGGAGATCGCCACGTACGCGCCCCAGGTCATCGGCCTGCAAGAGGCCTGCGCACGGGACGTCGAGAGGATCCGGGACTATCTGCGGCGCCTCTACGGACTGGTCTACCACGTCGAGTACGGGACGGTCCTGCGGAACTGGAGCCGTTGCGGGGGAGCGCCGTGGAGCCCGGGAGCCTACGGCCAGGCGATCCTCTCGGCGGCACCGATGACGGACCGGGTCAACGTGGAATACCCCGACGGAGGATCCGAGGACCGTGGGTACATGGCGGTCACCACCGTGGTGGGCGGCCGGTCCGTACGGGTCTTCAACACGCACCTCGCCGAACGGCGTCAGGAAGCGGTGAGGGCGGAGCAGGCCGGCGTACTCGCCCCGGTGGTCGCCCGGTACGACCGCGCGATCGTTCTCGGAGACTTCAACGCCGTGCCGGACGCCCCCGAACTGACCCCCATCTGGGCACTGGCCGAGGACACGGACCCCCGGTGCCGCCCCTCGTCCGCCGGAGCCTGCGAACCGACCACCGACTGGCACAGCAAGTTCGACTACGTCTTCCTGCGGGGCATCACCCCGCTCGAGCACCGCGTGGAACCCACCCCGTACTCGGACCACGACATGCTGCACACCGACCTGGCCCCCGCCCCGTAGGTCTCCGCGGGCCTGTCCGGTGCCACCGGCCCGAAGGAGACGGTCCGGCCGCGCACGGTGCTCCCGGCCGCGCCGTTCCGCCGCTCCCCGCAGCCGGTCCGGTCGGACACCCCGGCCGTCACCGGACCGCCGGTGCCGGGCTGCGGGACGCGTGCTCGCTCCTCGACGCCGGTGAACGGGCGAGGTGTGACGTACATGTCATGGAGGTGCCGCATCCCGCACCGCGGTCCTGGGCAGACAACGGCCACCCCGACGGACCCACACGAGGAGCACCACGACCGTGACCGCCCCACCCGTCATACCCGTCCCCACCCGGACCGCACCCGGAGCCCTGCCCCTGCTGGGCCATGCCCACCGCCTCGCACGCGACCCCCTGCCCTTCATCACGTCGCTTCGCCGGCACGGCAGTGTCGTACGCATACGCATCGGACCGACCGCCGCCTACGTCGTCACCGATCCCGACCTGACCCGCAGGGTCCTGGTCACCGAGGCCGCCCACTACGTCAAGGGCGGAAGGATCATCGACGCGTTACGCGTCTTCTTCGGCGACGGCCTGGCCACCGTCGCCGACGGCGACACGCACCTGCGCAACCGGCGCCTCATGCAGCCCATGTTCAACAAGGCGCACATCGCCACGCGCGGCAGCGCCATGATCGACCAGGTCCGGTCGATGGTCGGGGCATGGCGGGAGAACGAGGAGCGCGACGTCTTCGCCGACATGAACGACCTCACCCTGGCCGCGTTCCTCGTCGCCCTCTTCGGCACCGACCTGCCCAGGCACCTGCGGACCGAGTTCACCGCCCTGATGCCGGCCATCATGAGGGGCACCATCCGGCAGACCGTCCTGCCCCCCTGGGTCACCCGTCTGCCGCTGCCCGCCAACCGCGCGCACGCCGCACGCGTCGCGCGACTGCGCGACCTCGTCGACCAGGCCGTCGACCACCACCGCACGTCCCTGCCGGACACGCCGCCCCACGACGCGGACACCGGTCCGGCGTGCCCGCACGCACCATCGGACCGGGGCGGTCTGTTCACCGCGCTCCTCACCGCCGACCGGCCCTTGACGCGCCGACACCTGCAGGACGAGGCCATCACCCTGCTGACCGGCGCCATCGAGACCACCGGCACGACCCTGGCATGGACCCTCTACGAGGTCAGCCGGCACCCTGACGTCGAGCAGCGCCTGCGCACCGAACTGGCGGACGCCTGCGGGGACCGCCCACTGCGCTACGCGGACCTCGAGAACCTTCCGTACGCCCGTCAGGTGCTGCGGGAAGCCATCCGCAAGTACGGGCCGGCCTGGATGGTCACCCGCACCGCCACCCGCGACGTGGAGCTCGGCGGCCACCGCATCCCCGAAGGCGCCGACGTGGTCTGGAGCCCGTATCTCCACCAGCACGATCCGTCCCGCTTTCCCGCCCCGGACGTCTTCGACCCCGACCGCTGGGCCCCACATCGTTCTCCGGCCGCCCGCGGCTCCTTCCTCGCCTTCGGCGACGGCCGCCGCAAATGCATCGGCGAGAACTTCGCATGGGCCGAGCTGCAGATCATCCTGGCGGCGATCCTCCAGCGCTGGCCGCGCATCGAGCTCGTGTCCCGCGACCCGCGGCCTCAAGCGGTGGTGACGGTCAGACCCGACACGATTTCCATGCGGTACGGCCACCGTGACGCCGCCACCGCGGCCGCGGACGGTCGTCCGTTCTCCCCCGGGGAGTCTCCCGGCCTGGCGGGGGACCGATCCGCGGGGGACAGCGGATGAGCACGTCCTCGCCGGCCTCGCGTCCCGGCGATCGCGACGTCGTCCCCGTCCACCACGCCGACCGGGCCGACTTCACCGAGGGCCGCGAGGAGCCGGAGGCCGCCTTCACCGCTGCCGGCCTGGCCGGCCGCCCGGACCCGAGCCGGGTCCGGCGCGCCTGAACCCACCGGACCGCTCGACGGGGCGGCGCCGGTGGCGAGGGCGCTCGCCGGACCGTGGCGGGGGGGGGGGGGGGGGGGGGGGGGGGGGGGGGGGGGGGGGGGGGGCGGGCGGCCCCCCCCCCCCCCCCCCCCCCCCCCCCCCCCCCCCCCCCACGGCAACCTGTCCTGCGTCAGGTCATGCCGACCGTCGGGCCGTCATGCGTGGGCGTGCCCACGGCGATGGCCACGGCCGGTGAACAGCCGGTACAGCGCCAGCAGGATGACGGACCCGACGATGGCCGCGATCCAGGTGGACAGGTCGAAGAAGCCGTCGATCGAGTCGACCCCGAAGATCACCTTGCCGAGGAACCCCCCGAGGAGCCCTCCGGCGATACCGATGAGCATGGTGATGATGATCCCGCCCGGGTCCTTGCCCGGCATGAGCGCCTTGGCAATGGCTCCGGCGAGCAGGCCGATGAATATCCACGCGATGATGCCCATCACAGATTCTCCTTGCTGTCGGTTCGCCGTACGTATGTCCCCGGATCGCGTCTCCTAACTGACTCGTGTGCGGTCGGCTCCGGATGTCCCCCCGCCGATCCTCCATGGGGACGTCCTCCCGTCGATCCTCCATCGGAGGGACGGCGCCGCCTCCTGCCGTCGGCGCGGACCGCCCGCATCCCCGAAGGAGGAACAGCAGGCTCCGAGGGTTTCCTTCGACACGCCGACACGCTTCACCGGTGAACGCGGACTTCCCTTCTCGTTGACCCGTTCAGGGGAACAACGAGGCCTGCGCGCGTGAGCGGTGGCTCAAAGCATCTGTGATGAACAGACTGGTGGACGGATCCGTGCGCGTCACCCGCATCGGGGTACCCCGGCGACGCGGCACGCCCCACACCCCCGCCCGCAGGAGGCCCTCCCCATGACATTCAACCCACTGGAGCAGCGGGGCATCCCGCTGGACCGGCAGCTGCGCAACTGGCGTGAGCTGAACGTGGAGCCGATCGACCCGGACCGGTGCGATCCGTACACCCGGTGCCGGATCATCACGATGAACGGGATCGAGGTGGAGGCCATCCTCTTCAGCCACCAGCTCGCCCGGCACACGGTGGACCCGGAGATCAAGCGGCAGCTGGCGCGGGTCCGGTACATCGAGGCGCAGCAGCAGAAGGTCGTGAACTGGCTGCTCCCGGGGGTCTCCTCGGTGCTGGAGACGACGATCGCCTACGAGCAGGTCGCGGTCGACCTGACGGCGTGGGTGGCGCGCATGGAGCCGGACCCGTACCTGAAGCAGGCGTACCAGTTCGGGGTACTGGAGGACTTCGACCACCTGTACCGGTACGCGAACCTGTACGAGATGATCGAGCACCGCAAGGCCGAGTCGATCGTCGACAACCTGACCGAGGTCATGCCCGGCCGGCCGACGAGGTTCCACCACCGCGATCCGGTCGACAACGTCCGTGACCCGTACGCCAAGGACGGGACGAACCCGCTGTCGAAGCTGCACGCGCTGACGATCATGTCGACGGAGCAGCAGACGATGAACTTCTACATGAACACCGGCCCCACCTACATGGAGCCGATCGCCCGTCAGCTCTACCAGGAGATCGGGCTGATCGAGGAGGAGCACGTCACCCACTACGAGTCCCTCGTCGACCCCGGCGAGACGTGGTGGGAGCAGCTCGTCAACCACGAGTACAACGAGTGCTACCTGTACCACTCCTTCATGGAGCAGGAGAGCGACCCCAAGGTGAAGGCGATCTGGGAGCTGCACCTGAACATGGAGCTGGAGCACCTGCACGCCGCCTGCGACCTGATGCGCCGGCACGACGGCCGTGATCCCGCCTCGGTGCTGGCGCCGGAGCTGCCGAACGTGCTGACCTTCGAACCGAACAAGGACTACGTGCGGGAGCTGCTGGACACCCAGATGGACCTGACCACGCTGGGCGCCGGCTACGTGCGTGAGGCGCACGAGCGGTTCGAACGGATGCAGGAGGCCCTCCACGGCGGGGAGGCACCGCCGAGCGACCGGGTCATGACCGAGCACGACGAGATGTTCGGCCGCGAGTACCGCGTCCAGACCGAGGGCGAGCACCCCGACCCCGCGCAGCGCGAGAAGTAGGGGAGACCCGAATGTCCGACCTGCACACCCCGCACGCCGGCGACGACCGTGCCCGGGACGATGACGTGGTCGCCCTGCTGATGCGTCAGCACGGCGACATCCGCAATCTCTTCGACGAGGTCGAGGCCACCACCGGCGATGAGCGGCGCGACGCCTTCCGGCGCCTGGTCCGCCTGCTCGCCGTCCACGAGACCGCCGAGGAGGAGGTCGTCCACCCCTTCGTACGGCGGACGGTGCCGGGCGGTGAGCAGGTCGTCGAGGACCGGCTCGCCGAGGAACGCGAGGCCAAGGAGACCCTCGCCGTCCTCGACGAGATGGACACCGACGACCCGGAGTTCCTCCCGAGGCTGATGCGGCTGCGCACGGACGTGCAGACGCACGCCCGGGCGGAGGAGCGCTACGAGTTCACCCACATCCGCCGCAACGCCGGCGCGACCGGCCTGGCAACCATGGCCAAGGCCATCAAGGCCGCGGAGGCCATGGCGCCCACCCGTCCCCACCCGGGAGTCGAATCCGGCGCGGCCAACGTGGCCCTCGGACCGGTCGCCGCCCTGATGGACCGCACGAAGGACACCGTCCGCAAAGCCATGGGGAAAGACTGATTCCCCGGTGAGGCCGGGTCGGCCGAACGTCGTCCACGACACCGGCCGACCCGGGCCCACGCTCCGCGGGCGGACGGAGAACGGCGGACGATTCCCTTCGGAGAGACGGAGGCACACCGTGGAGCCCCGTGACCACCGGGCGGACGGAGGCGGCACGGGACGGCCCGATCCCCGGCGGTCGCTGCTGGTGTGCGCGGTGATCGGCGCGGCCGTCATGGCGGCCGCGGACGAGATCGTCTTCCACCAGATCCTGCACTGGCATCACTTCTACGACCGCTCCACCTCCGGTGCGGCCCTGGTGTCCGACGGTCTGCTGCACACCGCGGAGCTGCTGGCGCTGGTCGCCGGGTTCTTCCTCTTCGCGGACCTGAGGCGCCGTCACGCACTGTCCCCCTCACACGCCCGGGGCGGGTTCTTCCTCGGCCTCGGCGCCTTCCAGGTCTTCGACGGCGTCGTCGACCACAAACTGCTGCGCCTGCACCGGATCCGCTACGGCGTGGACGTCACCCCGTACGACTGGGCGTGGAACCTGACGGGTCTCGCCCTGCTCCTGGCCGGCCTGGGGATCGTCGCCCGGGCCGCGCGGCAGGGGCGACGGTCACCGTGACGGACCGTCCGCTTCCGGCCGTCGTTCCCCCGGCCGTCCTCGTGTGCGTCCTGACCTGTGCCGCGTACGCCGCGGCCGCCGCCGGGCTGAGACGCCGCGGCGACGCCTGGCCGTGGCGACGGGACTGCTCCTTCGTCGCCGGGGGCGCGGCCCTGATCTGGGGACTGTGCGGGTGGTTGCCGGGAGGGCCGTTCACCGCCCACTCGGCGCGGCACCTGCTCGTGGCCATGGCCGGCCCCGTCCTGCTCGTCGCCGCGCGCCCGCTCACCCTCGCCCTGCGCGTGCTGCCGCCGGGCACGCTCCGTCGCGGGCTGTTGCGCGTGGCGCACTCTCCCTTCGCCGCGTGGTCGCTGTTTCCTCCGGCGGCCGCGGCCGTCGACATGGGCGGGCTGTGGGTGCTGTACCGCACCGGACTGCTGTCCGCGGCACACCACCGCCCCGCCCTGAGCGCGGCCCTCGAACTGCACATGCTGCTCGCGGGCCTGTTCTTCTCCGCGGCCGTCTGCCAACTCGATCCCCTGCGCCGCCGGTGGAGCCTGCCGCTGCGGGCGGCGACACTGCTGGGGGCGGGGACGGCCCACGCCGTCCTCGCCAAGAGCCTCCATGCCACCGGACCGCCGGGCACCTCCTTCACGGCGCACGACCTGCGCCTCGGGGCCCAGGTCATGTACTACGGCGGCGACGCGGTCGAAGCCGTCCTGGCGCTGGTCCTCGCCGTCCAGTGGTACACGGCCACCGGCCGCCGCCGGGCGAGGAACGCGGACCGGGAGCGCCGGGCGGGCGGGCCTCGTCTCGCGGCCCGCTGACGTCCTCGTGCGGCGTTCACCGTCCCAGGGCCCGGCCGCGGGGCAAGGGCCCCACGTCCGCGTGGCGCCCTGGACGCCGTCAGCCGGGTGCGGTGGGCCGTGGGGTGGGGGCTGCGGGTCAGGTGAAGGCGGGGTTGCCGGTCACCGTGCGGGCGTGGGCCAGGAGCCGTGTCTCGATCTCGGCCGCTGTCGCGGTGCCGATCAGCAGGTCCATGGCGTAGCCGTCCTCCAGGGCGACGAAGGACCGGCCCAGCGTGCGGGGAGCCGCGGTGAGCGTGAAGTGTCCGTCGTCCTCACCGTGCGCGAGGACCTGGCGGTACAGGTCGGTCTGCTGGTCGACGAAGACCCGGTGCGCCCGGCCGACCGCCTCGTTGCGCAGGGCGACGGGGAAGAGTTCGAACAGCAGCCGGGTGCTCCGCTCGCCCGCTCCCGGCCACGGCACCCCGCTGCGGATGCACGCCCGCAGCTGTTCCACCGGCCCCTCGGCCGCCGTGATCGCCTCTTTGCGGGTGCCGAAGTAGGTCGCGGCGGCGTGCTCGAAGACCGCTGAGAAGAGTTCCTGCAGGTCGGAGTAGTAGTACAGCACGGAGGCCGGAGTGACTTGCGCCTCCGCGGCCACGTCCCGCAGCTTGAGGGCGGTCGCCCCCGTGCTGATGACGGCCCGTGCGGCCGCGTCGATCAGCTGGGCACGCCGTTCCGCCTGGTTCCTCGGTCGGGGCATGGCCCACATGCTCGCACACACGGTCTCTTTTCCCGGAGCGCACCCATTGACCCCCGGTGGATTCGTTAACTAAATTTCGTTTAATTAATCCGCTCACACACCTGGTGCTCCATGTCGCGTCCTCTTCCCCTTGTGATGGCCCAGGCCGCCCGGCGTCCCGCCGACGACCTGGACGGCTTCGCCGCCGATGTCGCCCGGCGCACGCGGGGCCTGCCCGCACAGCCGCTGGTCGTCTATCCCGAGCTGCACCTGTGCGGCGCCCCGAGCGGCTCCCCCCTGGATCCCGCGGACCTGCCGGAGGCCACCGCCGAACCGCTGGACGGCCCCCGCGACACCGCGCTCGCGCGGATCGCCGCCGACCTCGGGGTGTGGCTGGCCCCGGGCAGCGTCTACGAACGCGGCGACGACGGCCGTGTCCACAACACCGCCGTGGTGTACTCCCCGCGCGGCGAGCGCGTCGCCACCTACCGCAAGGTCTTTCCCTGGCGGCCCTACGAGACCACGGCCCCCGGCGACGGGTTCACCGTCTTCGACATGCCCGGCGTCGGCCGTATCGGCCTGTCGATCTGCTACGACGCGTGGTTCCCCGAGACGACCCGCCACCTCGCGTGGATGGGGGCGGAACTGGTGCTCAACTTCGTCGAGACCGGCACCAGCGACCGGGCCCAGGAGATCGTCCTCGCCCGCGCCAACTCCATCGTCAACCAGGTCTTCACCGCCAGCGTGAACTGCGCCGCCCCCGTGGGCACCGGGCGCAGCCTGCTGGTCGACCCCTCCGGCACCGTCCGCTCGCAGGCTCCGGGCGACGGCGACACGTCCCTCACCGATGTCGTCGACCTCGACGAGGTGAGTAACATCCGGCAGTTCGGCACCGCGGCCCTGAACCGCCCCTGGCAGCAGTTCCGGCCCGACGACAGCCCGCTCGCCCTGCCCCTCTACCAGGGCCGCATCGACCCCGCCACCTGGAGCGGCCGTACCCGCCCCGGCTCCGCCCCCGCAGAGAGCACACCATGACCGGTCAGCCCACCCGGATGAGAGGAGACCTCGGTCTCCTGTCCATCGTCCTGTTCGGCCTCGCCTACATGGCCCCGGCCGTCGTCACCTCCACCTTCGGCGTCATCGCCGCGACCAGCGACGGCGCCGCGCCCACCGCGTACCTCGTCGCGACCGGTGCGATGCTGCTGACCGGCCTCAGCTACGCCAGGATGGCCCGGATCATCCCGTCCTCGGGGTCCGTCTACACCTACGCGCGGCGCATGCTCGACTCGCGGTTCGGCTTCCTGGCCGGCTGGGCCATGCTCCTGGACTACCTGTTCCTGCCCATGGTGGCCTTCCTGGTGCAGTCGATCTACCTGCACGCGCAGTACCCGTCGGTACCGCAGTGGCTCTGGCTGGTGATCAACATCGCGGCGGCCACCGCCGTCAACGTCATAGGCCTCAAGGTCGCCGACAAGGTCAACAGGACACTGCTGATCGCCGTCACCGGCTGCCTGCTGGTCCTGGCCGTGCTCTGCGCCCGCCACGGCTTCGGCCACGGCGGGGCCGCGGCGGCCGGACACGCGCTCTGGAACGACGCCACCAGCATCTCGGCGATCACCGCGGCCGCGGCCGTCGCCGCCTACGCCTTCCTCGGCTTCGACGCCGTCAGCACCCTCAGCGAGGAAGCACGGGACCCCCGGCGGACCATCCCGCGCGGCATCGTCCTCACCGTACTGGCAGGAGGCGTGATCTTCGTGGCGCTCTCCTTCGTGATGCAGTGGGCCCACCCCGGCGGCACCTTCGCCGACGAGTCCTCGGCCGGCTACGCCGTCTCCACCCTCGTCGGCGGCCAGGGCTTCGCCGACGTGGCGAACACCGTCACCATGCTCGGCGGCTTCGCCTCCTGCGTGGCCATCCAGGCCAGCACCAGCCGCCTGATGTTCGTCATGGGCCGTGACAACGTCCTTCCCCGCCCCGTCTTCGGACGCCTCCACGCCAAGCTGCTCACCCCGGTGCCGAACGTCCTCATCGTGGCCGTGGTCGCGCTGCCGGCGATGAGCATGTCCCTGGCCGACGCCACCTCGTTCATCAACTTCGGCGCGTTCCTCGGCTTCACCCTGGTCAACATCTGTGTCATCGCCCACGCCGTACGGCAATGGCGGTCCGGAAGCCGTCCCGCGCTGCTCGGCTTCCTGATCCTCCCCCTGGCCGGCGCGGCCGTCGACGTCTACCTGATCACCCAGCTCGGCTCCACCGCGACCCGGCTGGGGCTCGCCTGGCTCGCCATCGGCGTCGTCTACCTCGCCGTCATCACCAAGGGCTTCCGCCGTCCCACCCCCGAACTGCGGCCCGGCCCCCAGGACCCGGCCACGGCCCCGCACTGAAAGACCGTTCCTCGCGCGGCACCCGTGGCCGCGCGAGGACGAGGACCTGCCGCCGCCGGTTCGCGGCAGGTGCCCGGCCCCCGTCCGGCCCTTCCGCCACCGGGCCACAGGATTCCCGCGACACCTCCGCGCACCCGTGTCCCGCACCGTGCGGCACGGCCGAAGGGCGCCGGACGACAATGACCGTCGTGACCTCTCTCCACACCAACCCGCTCTTCACCCGGCTCGCCGATTCCGAACGGATCCTCGTCGCGGGCGCGGGCGGCGGTTTCGACGTCTACTCCGGCCTGCCGCTGGCCCTCTCCCTCCTGCACCAGGGAAAAGAGGTGTACCTCGCGAACCTCTCCTTCAGCGCGCTCGCCGGTCTTCCCGCCGACCACTGGGCCGCCGACGACCTCGCCGCCGTCACTCCTGACTCCGCCCCGCACCAGGGCTACTTCCCGGAGCGGACCCTCGCCCAGTGGCTGCGCCTGCACGGCTACCCGTCCACCGTGTACGCCTTCCCGCAGACCGGCGTGCGCCCGCTGCGTGACGCCTACCGGGCACTGATCGAACTGCACGGCGTCGACGCCGTGGTCCTGGTCGACGGCGGCACCGACATCCTGCTGCGCGGTGACGAAGCCGGCCTCGGCACACCGGAGGAGGACCTGACCAGCGTGGCGGCGCTCGCCGCGCTGGACGGCATACCCGACCGGCTCGTGGTGTCGGTCGGTTTCGGCGTGGACGCCCACCACGGCGTGAACCACGTACAGGTCCTGGAGAACATCGCCGCACTGGAGCGCGACGGCGCCTACCTCGGCGCGTTCTCGATACCACGCGCCACCCGTGAAGGCGCCCTGTACCTGGACGCGGTGGCGCACGCCCAGCACCACACGCCCGAGCGGCCCAGCATCGTGAACGGCTCGATCGCGGCAGCCGTCCGCGGCTCGTTCGGCGACGTCCGGTTCACCGACCGCACTCGGGGCGGCGAGTTGTTCGTGAACCCGCTGATGTCCCTGTACTTCGCCTTCGACCTGCCGGGCCTGGCCGCCCGGTGCCTCTACCTGGACCGGATCGAGGACACCCGTCTGATGCGCCAGGTCCACTCCCGGATCGCCGAGTTCCGCGAATCCACGGTGACCCGCCCGCCCTGCACCTTCCCCCACTGAGAGCTCCTGACCGACCCGGGACGGGTGAACGCGCGTCGGCGGGACGGCGGTCAGGACCGCGGATCCGCGCGCCGCTCCGGGCGGAGGCCTTCGCGGCGTACCCGGCGGCCTCGGCCGGCTCCGGGCCGCACAACCCGGTCCGGCGCAAGCCGGTCACCCGCCCACCGGGACCGGTGCCGGTGGGCGGGTGACCGCCGAAGGCGACGGGCACGCCTGTGCTCCGTGCGCCGAGTACGCAGTACGAGTGAATGAACCGACGGTTCCGTTCGCAGCCGGCACCCAGGTCTTTACGGTGGCCGAAAGGAACCGGGGGGCCGTGGGGGAGGCCCCGCGGACGGGAGACCGGTGGAAAGGCGCGCCTGATGTCGGGGTTGGGGAAGGCACCGGGCGTGTCCGGGCCCCCGGCGGGCCGCCGCCGTCGGACGTGGGGCGCGGCCGGCGTGGCATGTCTCGTGGGGACCGCGCTGACGTTGGGGACCGTGCTGGCGTTCGGTGGGGCGTGGGCCGCCGGTGGCGCGGTGACGCGGACGGTGGCCTTCGGGCCTTCCGCCGGTTGCTGGGGGCTGGCGGCCTCCCTGATGCTCCGCGCGAGGGGGACGAGCGGGCGGGTACGGACGCGTCTGCTGCTGTTGGGAGGTTCCGCGGTGGCCGCAGGCGTGTACCGGGGAGTGGTCGTCGCGCTGTCCCGGCCTCCGTCTTCGGAAGGGCACGCACGGTCGTTGCCGGATTCCCTGGTGATCGCCGGAGTGATGCTGACGGTCGGTCTGGGGATGGCCGGTCTGGTGGTCGCGGCCGACGCCGGCGCAGGCCGGCACGTACTGCTGCGGCGCGTGCTCGACGGGGTCGTCGTCGCCGGGGCCGTGTTCATGACGGGATGGGTACTGCTGCGGGGCGCCGGTGACGGCTGGCGGCCGGGGACGGGAATGGTCGGTGTCCTGTGGGCCGCGGAAATCGTGTTCCTGGGTTTCCTGTTCGCCCTGCGCCGTCTCGTACGGAGCGACCAGAGAGCCACCCTGTGGGTCGGGATCGCCGGGTTGTCCCTCCTCCTGGCCGGCGACACCCTGCGCCTGTGGACGGTCGGCCCGCACGACCCCGGCCTGATGTCCTGCGAGCCGGCCGACGCCTGCGCCACCGCGGGACTGCTGGTGCTGGCCGCCGGCCCCTGGGTGCCCGGCGGGGCGAGTGCCCTGGGCATCGCTCAGCCCACGCTGCGGTGGGGGATGGAGGGCGCGGCGGCGTTCGTCCCCCTGACGGTCTGCACGGTCACGGCGCTGGGATACGTGCTGGCTCCGCTCGCCCAGGACCCGGTACCGCTGGTGGCCGGCGGAACGGCGCTGCTGAGCCTCTGGGCCCGCCAGAGGCTCCTGCCGAGCGGGAACACCGGAGACGACGACTGAGTCCTCGTGGAGGTGAGTACCGCCGGCACGGTGGACGTGCGCCGGACACACCCGCCGGAAGCGGTGCCACGGGGACGCCGTTCGAGGCCGGGTCGCCCGAAGCGCGATGAACCCTCCGGACAGGGGAGCGGCGAAGCCGGTCCGCTCCCGGTCCGGGTCTCGGTGGATGGGGCCGCGCCGGGTGCCGACGCGGGAGTGGCCCCGTGCCACCGCGCGGCGCGGGTCGTCCGAAGCGTCTCCTGGCGTCCGCGAGGTCCGGGGCGGGGCTGTTTCCGCGGGCGGAGGCGTTGTGGTCCGGGCGTGCCGGGACCATCCGCGCAGGCGGGGCCGGTCGCTGTTCCTCGGCCGAGCGGCGCGGCCGTGGGAGGCCCGCGGCGTGCTCCGTGCTAGCGTTGGCTGTTTGCGGTGTCGCCGTGTCGGTGTCCCGGCCGGTGACCGCGTCCCTGCCGGGCCTTCCTCGGTACGGTCCCTCGGAGGAAGGCTTTCCGTGAGCGAATCAGCACGTACCGGTGCCCGGCGGCAGGACCGTGTGCCCGAGGCGTCGGAGGCGGCTCCGGCGCTGCCCACCGCGGCGTCCTTCGCGCGGCTGGGGCTGCCGGCCGAGGTTCTGCGGGTGCTCGACGAGCACGGTGTGACCGTGCCCTTCCCCATCCAGGCCGCCGCGCTGCCGAACGCCCTCGCGGGACGGGACGTCCTGGGCCGGGGCCGTACGGGATCCGGCAAGACGCTCGCCTTCGGCCTGGGGATGCTCGCCCGGACGGCGGGGCGGCGCGCGCGGCCGAAGGAGCCGCTGGCGCTCGTCCTGGTGCCCACCAGGGAGCTCGCGCAGCAGGTCGGCGAGGTGCTCGCCCCGTACGCCGAGGCGCTGCGACTGCGGCTCGCGACCGTGGTGGGCGGAGTATCCGTCGGACGGCAGACCGCCGCGCTGCGGGACGGCGCCGAGATCGTCGTCGCCACACCCGGCCGGCTGCACGACCTCGTCGAACGCGGGGGCTGCCGGCTGGGGCGCGTGCGCATCGTGGTCCTGGACGAGGCCGACCAGATGTGTGACATGGGGTTCCTGCCGCAGGTCACCGAGGTCCTGGACCAGGTGCGCCCCGACGGGCAGCGGATGCTGTTCTCCGCCACCCTCGACCGTGACGTCGACCAGCTGGTGCGACGCTACCTGCGCGACCCCGCCGTCCACTCCGTGGACCCTTCGTCCGGCGCGCTCTCCGCGATCGAGCACCACGTCCTCGTCGTGCACGGCCCGGACCGGTACGCCGTGACCACGGAGATCGCCGCCCGGGACGGCCGCGTCCTGCTGTTCCTGGACACCAGGCACGGCGTCGACCAGCTCACGCGGCACCTGCGGGCCAGTGGCGTGTCCGCCGCCGCCCTGCACAGCGGAAAGTCCCAGCCGCAGCGCACCCGGACCCTCAGCCAGTTCAGGAACGGGCAGGTCACCGCGCTGGTGGCGACGAACGTCGCCGCACGGGGCCTGCACGTCGACGACCTCGACCTCGTGGTCAACGTCGACCCGGCCACCGACCCGAAGGACTATCTGCACCGCGCGGGCCGCACGGCGCGGGCCGGCCGCTCCGGCACCGTCGTGACGCTCGTCGTGCCGGGACAGCGCCGCGAGACCAGCCAGGTCATGGCGGACGCCGATGTCGCCCCCAAGGTCACCAAGGTGCGGTCCGGCGAGGCGGAGCTGAGCCGGATCACCGGCGCCAGGACCCCCTCCGGGGAGTCCCTCGACGGCGGGCCGGCCGTGGCGCGCCCCAAGAACCCCAACGTCCCGTTCCGCGGCCTGGGCAGCACCAAGGAGGCGAAGAGCGGCTCCGGCGGCAGGCCGTCCCGCAAGAGCAGCGAGGCCCGCAAGCTCGCGGAGGCCCGCAAGGCGGCCCGGGTACGGCGCGGCGGCTGACCCCGGCCGCCCGGACCGCCGGGCGGCGTCCTCGTCCACGAGCGACACCGCCGCGAAGTGACCCACCGGGTCCGGACACGTGAGCGCGTTGCCGGCCGGTGAGGCACCCGCGTGCCTCGTGGCCGTCGCCACCGCCACCGCGACGTCCGTCACGATCCGGCGCCGAACCCGAAGCCCTACGCGACCCAGCAGTAGACACCCTGGCCCTGGCGGCGGGCATCGCCGGCGAGAGCGGCCAGATCCCTCAGGATCACTTCGGCGATCTCCGTGCCGATCACCTCGCCGTCCTCCGCGCGCCACGCGGCCCACGCGACGGCGACATCCCGCAGCCGGGACCGCCCGGCGTCGGCGAGTGCGGCGGACAGCCGGGGCGAGACGGCGAAGACGACACACCCGGCATCGTCCCGGCCGGCGACGACGCACGGCTCGCCGGCTTCGACGAGTTCCTCGAAACCGCCACCCACGAGAAGGCATTCCCACTCGACCACGGCCTCTTCGGCATCGAAGTTGCCGAAGGAGAGCGACTCGGCGCGTCTCGGGCCGGTTCGCAGGGCCAGAGCGGCGGACGCGTCGTCCGGCGCCATGAAGAACTCGACGATGGTGCTCACCACGGCATCATGCCCGACCGCCGGTGCCGGCGTCCGACGCCGTCACGCGTGCGGTGTACGAGAGGCGCGGCGACCCCACGGCCGTGACCGGTCCGAAGCAGTCCACGGACCACGTTCACTCCCCGGCCGCCGCGCCGGCAACGGACGGGGACGCGCCGCCGACTACGTGCTCGACCGGCTGAACGGGGTCATTGGCGGCTGACCGTACGGGACACGCCCGCGACGATCGTCGTCGCCAGGATCCAGCCGGTGATGATCAGGGCGTACGACAGCCACTGGTGCCAGCCGTCAGGGGCGAACGCCGGTTCCTGGCCGAAGCTGATGACCGGCAGGAGCAGGTCGAGGGTGTAGAAGACGGGGTTGAAGTCAGGAGCCTCGTCCGCCTTGACGGGGCGTGGGTGGTCCAGGCCGTACGCGACCGATCCCATGGTCATGAGGGACAGCAGCCAGACGGCCGCGCGCGACGGACGGAAGCCGTAGCCGACGGTGACGTCCTGGACGTGCCCCCACAGCCGTCCGTACCAGGTGAGCGTGGTGCGTCGGCGGCGTTGCTTGGCGAGTTGGACGAGCCGGGCCGCGTCGTCGTCACCGACGTGGCGGTAGGCCGCCGTCAACTGCTCGTAACCGTACGGCTCGTACCGGTCGTCGTCCCGCTCCAGCATCGGAAGACGGCGCTCGGCGGGCTCGTGCGGAGCGAGCACGGTGTACGTGAGGTTGCTGAGGTGCACCTGGTCCGGCAGCATCTCCGGCTCGAGGGTCAGGATCTCTATCTGGGAGCGCCGCAGATTCAGGGCCCCCTCGATGCGATCGCCCCCGCGCAGCCAGAGCTCACCGATGACACAACTGCTCGCCCGCAGGGCGGTGTCCCCCGGGTGCGACAGGCGGGCGTGGAGCAGGTCGAGACGGCCCGGTATGCGCGAACCCCGGAGCTCGACCCGGCCCCGCACGCGTACGCACCGCGCCCGTACATGGCCTCCCACCTCGAGGTTCTGCGCGTCCAGCGCGGTGCCGTCGGGCTTGTCGAACTCGGCGTCCTGAACGTTGATCCGTCCGGCGACGGAGGCGCCCGTGAGCCGTACCTGTCCGTGCGCGCGCATCTCCGGCGCCCACAAGTCACCTCCGATCACCGCCTGGTTGAGCTGCAGCGCCGGTTCGGAGTCGTCCGGTGCCGTGAACCGCGCCCGCTCCATGAACAGCGGCCCGGAGATCTGCGCCCCGCCGAGCCGCGCCGGCCCCAGCATCCGGCAGTCCGTCAGGTGCAGCACCCCCTCGACCCGCAGAGCCGCCGAGGTCAGGCCCGGCAGAACGGACTTGCTCAGATTGAGCTGGCGCAGCTGGGCACCGTACAGCTCGGGAGCGCCGTCGAAGTGGCAGTGGCTCAACCGGACGGCGGCGGCGACGGTGGCGTACTTCAGGTCCAGGACGCCGGTGATCCGCGCCCCCGTGATCCTGAGCGCGGCGATCTCCCCTTCCTCCTGCGGAACCCTGAGCAGCAGCGTCCGGAGCACGCTCGCCCGTACGGTCCGCTCGGTGCCCCAGGCGCCGCCGAGTGCCGGATCCTCGTTCTCGGCGGCGCGGAAGTCCACGGACTCGCCTCGCGGAAAGGCGCGCCACACCCGCGTCTCGGCCGGCGTCAGATCGTTGATCTCGCTCACGCCGGGACTTTGATGTGCTGCGTTCGAGTTGTCAACTGCCGTACCGGGCACGGTCTCCACTTCGGACCCGTGAAGCAGCGCGAGCACTCCGGACACTTTTCGTTCGGACATGACGGGCGCCTGGAGGGCGATTTCCGCTCCAGGCACCCGTCTCGGTGTTCCTGGAAGAACCCGAGCTTCTTCGACGAGTACGACACCAGCAGGTTCTTCGTCCGCTGGCAGTGGTCCAGCATCATCTTGTGCGTCTCCCGGCCGATCCCGGACTGCTTGTAGCCGCCGAACGCCGCGTGAGCCGGATTCCGCGGCCCTCTGTCGTCAGCACCGCCCGTCACGGCCCAGTGCCGCCAGTCCGGGCCCGACGGCAGTCCGGCCTCCGGGGGCGAGCAGCGCAGGCCGGGACTCCGCCGCGCGTGCCACGGCCTGTACGAACCCCAGGCTGTACGGATGCGCGAGACCGTCCCCGCCGGTGATGTCCACGGCACCGAGCAGCCGTCCGGTGCGGGGATCGTGGACCGGGGCCGCCGCGCACGTCCACGGCTGTACGCGCCGCACGAAGTGCTCGGCCGCGAACACCTGGACCGGACGGCCCACGGCGACCGCCGTGCCCGGCGCGCGCGGGGCGACAACCGCGTCGACGAGGGCGGTTCCTGCCGTCGCCGCCGGCCCGGCGGCCCCGGCTCCGGCGGCCTGGCCGGCCGGCGTACGAGTGGCGGGGCCCGGTGCCGCGAGGAACACTTGCCGGACGGGCCGTCGCCGTCCGCCGGTCCGGGAACCGCCGGGTGAGACGTGGTCTCACGGCTGTATGTCACCAGGGAGACGCGCATGTCCTCGAAGAGGCGCCGCAAGAAGAAGTCGCGCCGCAACCACGCGGCGAACCACGGGAAGCGACCGCAGTCCTGAACGGGAGTACCGCAGGCCGCCCGATGAGACCGCCACGGCGTCCGTCGAAGGACGTCGTGGCGTCATGCGGACCGCGGCCGGCGCGGAGGCCGCGCCTCCTGGTCCGACACGGCCGTCGAGACCCGCACGACCCTGGTGCCGATGCTCGCCGGAGGCCGTCCGGTGCGCCGGGATCCCCCGGACGGGGGCCGGGCAGGGCGACGGCGAGAGCGTCCGTCACTTGATCAGGGAGTTCGCCACGATGATCACCAGGCCGATCAGCATGTCGGCCTTCGAGAAGCCTGCCGTACGACGTGCCATGGACCACGTCACAGGTGTCGTCCCGACCGGGGCCGGGGTCAGGGCCGCCGCCTTCCGGCCCTGAGCGGAACGCCGCAACAGCCGATCGCCCCACAGACCGCGCCCGCGTTCAGCGCGGTGTCACCCAGCCCGGTGTCCAGGTCCCGGCGGCGTCGTGGCCCGCCGACACGGCGGCGAGATGGGCGCGGAGCACGGCCAGCGCCGGGTGCGGGTTGTCACGGTGCCACAGGAGCGAGTGCGGGTAGACGGGGGTCGGGTCGGTGACCGGGATGCGGCGCAGGTCGTGGCCGGCCGGCCAGACGAGACGGGTCCCCTCGCTCATGAAGGTGGCGAGAGCCGGGGTGTCGGCGACGGTGTCGAGGAGCGCGTCGGAGCCGAAATTGGGGCCGGTGGCCTCGATGGTGAGGCCGAACTCGGCGACGAGGTCGTCGTAGTAGGCGGCCCACTCGGTCCCGGGGACGATGCCGGGCATCCAGATCCGGTGCCCGGCGAGCTGCGCGACGGTCACCGACCGGGCGCCCGCCAGCGCGTGGGCAGGACCGGTGAGGAGCTGGAGCGGCTCGTCGAGCACCCGGACCGACTCGATGTCCTCGGGAAGAGGCCGGCCGGGCATGGCGACGGCACGGAAGGACGCGTCGATCGTTCCGGACCGGAGGGCGGCGACGGCCGTCTCGATGTCGAACAGCCACACCACGTCGAGGTCGATCTCGGGACGGGCCCGGTGGAAGGCGCGCATCAGACCCGACGGCGCGCTGCGCGAGGCGATCACGTCGACGCGCAGCGGACGGTGGCCGGGGCGCACGGACGCCCGCGCGCGCTCGGCGACGCGCAGCAGCTCGCGCGCGTGGGGCAGGAACGCCTGCCCGTCGATGCTGAGCCGGGCGCCGCGGGCGGTGCGGATGAACAGCCGCACGCCGAGGTCGCGTTCCAGCGTTGCGATGCGCTTGGACACGGCCTGCTGGGTGACCGCCAGCTCGGCGGCGGCCTCCTGGAACCGCCCCGCGTCCGCGGCGGTGACGAAGGTCCGTACGGCGTCGAGGTCCACGCCGACACCCTAATGTCACAACCAGTGGTTGTGACCCGCGATCCTCCGGTTGTTTGATCCCAGGCCACCGCCCTCGCTTGGATACTCCCGATCGCGGACCGGTTGTGCGGGTGAAGGACGAGGGGGACCGGGCATGAGGAGCGGACACCGGCTGGGCCGGCGGTTCGGATGGTTCTGGGCGGCGTACGGGACCAGCGCGCTCGGCACGTGGCTCGCCTTCGGCGCGTTCCCGCTGATCGCCGTCCAGGTGCTGCACGCCGGGCCGGCCGAGGTCGCCGCGCTGTCCTCCGTGGGGGCCGCGGCGGGCGCGGCCGTGGCCGTTCCGCTCGGCCCGTGGGTGGAGTTCCGCCGCAAACGGCAGGTGCTGATCGCGACGGACCTGACGCGGTGCGCGGCGCTGCTGACGGTCCCCGCCGCGTTCGTGCTCGGCGCGCTCACCTTCCCTCAGCTCCTGTTGGTCTCGGTCGTCGTCGCGGCGGCCGACATCACCTTCCGCGCCGCCTCGGGTGCCTACCTGAAGAACCTGCTGCCGGCCGAGGACCTGCTCGTCGCCCACTCCCGCCTGGAGTCCACGGCCTGGTCGGTCACGATCCTCGGACCGCCGCTGGGCGGCGTGGCGATCGGGCTGCTCGGTCCGGTGGTGACGGTGGTGGCCGACGCGGTCAGCCACCTGCTCTCGGCTCTGGGCATCCGGGCGGCGGGCGGACACGAGCCGCGGCCCGAGCGCCGGAAGGCCGCACGCGTGCGCGCCGGGGACCTGCTCGACGGCTGGCGGTACATCCTCTCCGACACGGCCCTGCGTCCCCTGTTCCTCAACACCGCCCTGTTCAACGGCCTGGTGATGGCCGTCCAGCCGCTGCTGGCCGTCCAGATGCTCGGACAGCTGGGGTTCGCACCGTGGCAGTACGGCCTCGCCTTCGCCGCACCCTCGATCGGCGGGCTGCTCGGATCGCGGCTGGCCCGGCCGCTCGTCACCCGCTTCGGGCAGCACCAGGTCCTGGTCGCGGCCGGGTCGCTGCGTGCCGTCTGGCCCATCGGCCTGGTCTTCCTGGGACCGGGCACCGGCGGACTGCTGCTGGTGATCGGCGTCGAGTTCGGGCTCATCCTCTGCTGCGGGGTCTTCAACCCCGTCCACGCCACCTACCGCCTCCAGCGCGTCGCGACCGGCCGGATCACCCGCACACTGACCGCCTGGACGGTGACGACCAGGGCCACGACCGCCCTCCTGACGGCCCTGTGGGGCGTACTGGGCAGCCTGCTCGGCCCGCGCACGGCCATCGGACTGGCCGGCGTGTTCCTGCTGGCGACCCCGCTGCTGCTGCTGCGCCGCCGCGGGGAAGCCCTTCCCGCCGGACCGGAACCGGCACGGAACTCATGACCCTTGCGCGATCGGGTCGCGTCGGCCGGCCGGGGCGTGGGCCGGGCGCGTCCGGGCCCACCTTCGCGGGAAGAGGCCGACGACCCCCGCGGGCGCACCCACGGAAACAGGCACGCCTGTGGACGACCTCCGGGGCGCCCCGTGCGTCGAACGCGCATGAAGTCCGAGCCCACGGTGCTCGGGGCGGTGCCGACTGCCGTGCACCCGACTGCGCTGGGCATCGGAGGGCGGGCCGGACGATCCCGAACCGGCCGCCCCGGCACGGTCTCCGGCTCCCCGCGCCGCCGTGGAGCACGCCGTCGGCCCGGCCATGGCGCGACGACGCGAGCCGGGTACACCGCCTGGGGAGGAGAGCGGGGCGGTGGTCGTCAGCGGTCGTGGAGGGCCCGGATCTCACCGGCGACCAGCATGGGATCCTCCTCGGCCATGAAGTGGCCGCAGGAGACCGTGCGGTGCCGCAGGTCCCCGGCCCAGGCGCTCCACAGCTTTTGGGCGTGGTAGCCGAGTGCCGCGCCCCAGTCCCGCTGGAGGACGGTGACCGGCATGGCCAGCCGGCCTGCCGCCTCCCGGTCGGCGGTGTCGTGGTCCACGTCCACGCCGGCCGAGGCGCGGTAGTCGGCGACGATGGAGGGCACGGCCGCCGCGGACGCCGCGAGGTAGTGGGCGCGGACATCGGCGGGGATCGCCTCCGGGGCCTCGGTCCAGGCGTCGAGGAAGTGGCCGAAGAAGGCGTCGGCGGACGCCTCGATCATCTGTTCCGGCAGGCCCGGGGCCTGGGCCATCAGATACAGGTGGAAGCCGACCGCGCCGGACACACCGTGCAGGGCGTGCCACATGTCGAGGGTCGGCAGGACGTCGAGGAAGAGCGCCCGGGACACGGTGCCCGGATGGTCCATCGCGGCGCGGAAGGCGACGAGGGCGCCGCGGTCGTGACCGGCCAGAACGAAGCGGTCGTGTCCCAGACGGGCGGCGAGACGGACCACGTCCCGGGCCATGGTGCGCTTGGAGTAGACGTCCGGGCCGCTCTCCGCGGGCTTGTCGCTGGCGCCGTAGCCGCGCAGGTCCGGGCAGACGACGGTGTGGTCGGCGGCGAGATCGGCGGCGACGTGCCGCCACATCAGGTGGGTCTGCGGAAAACCGTGCAGCAGCACGACCGGGGTACCGCTGCCGCCGACGGCGGCGTTCAGCGCGAGGCCGTCGCCGACCGGTACGCGGTGCTCGGTGAATCCGGGGATGCTCGGGTGGGTCACGGCGACTCCTGCGGCTCGTGGCAGAGTGGACGTTCCGGGCCCGGCGGCCCGGGGCGTCCGGGGACGTCACCCAGGCTGCGGGCCCCGGATCAGCGATCGATGAGTGGACACGCGGCACCCCCGGGGACGGCGCCGCGCTCGAAGGGACCGTGCCGTGGGTGTGGAGTTCGGACTGCTGGGGCCGGTCGCCGCCTGGGACCCCGACGGCGCGCCCCTGCCGCTCGGCGCGCCCCGTCACCGGGAGGTGCTCGGGCGGTTGCTGATCGCCCGCAACCGGGTGGTCCCGGTCGGCCGGCTCGTGGCCGACCTGTGGGAGGACGGGCCCCCGGCCGGCGCGGTCGGCGCACTCCGCACCTTCGTCGCGGCGCTGCGCCGCGCCCTGGAACCCGGGCGCCCTCCCCGGCATCCGTCACGGCTGCTGGTCACCGACGGCCCCGGATACGTGCTGCGCGCCGGACGCGAGGCGGTGGACGCCTGGAGGTTCGAGGACGCGGCCGCGCGGGCCGCCGAGGCGCCACCGCACGCGGCGGTCGCCCTGTGGGACCGGGCGCTCGCCCAGTGGCGCGGGCCGGTCCTGGCCGACTTCCCCGCCGCCGCGTGGGCCGCCGCCGAACAGGCCCGGCTGGAGGCGCTCCGCCTCGACGCGGTCGAGCGCCGCGCCGACGCCCTCCTGGCCACCGGCGCCGCCCGGAACGCCGTCGTCGATCTGCGCGCCCACGTCACCGCGCACCCGGCGCGGGAGGACGGGTGGGTGCTGCTGGCGACCGCCCTGGACCGGTCCGGCCGCCGCGGCGAGGCCCTGGAGACCCTGCTCCACGCCCGTCAGGCCCTCAGCAACGCGTACGGACCGGACACCGGAACCGCTCTGACGCGTGCCGAAGCCCGCATACTCAGCGGCACCACCGGCTCCGCGACCGAGCCGGCCGGGGCGGCGGACGGCGTCTGGGACCGCACGGCCGCCGCGTGGGACCGCTCGGTGCCCGCCCGGTCCAGGGCCCGGCTGCACGCCACCGCCGGCCTGCTGCGCGACCTCGCGGTGACCGGCGCCGACGGCCTGCGCGAGGCGCGCGAACACCGCCGCGAGCTGGTCGCCGCGGCCGAGACGACCGGGGACACGGAGCTGGCCGCGAGGATCATCGGTTCCTACGACGTCCCGGCGGTCTGGACCCGGGCCGACGACCCCGCCGACGCCGGCGGACACGTCCGGGCTGCCGCCCGCGCCGCCGCCCGGCTCGGCCCCGACGGCCCGCCCGCACTGCGGGCCCGGCTGCTGTCGGTCGTCGCCGTCGAGTCACGCGGCGACGCCGCCGCGGACGCGCCGCTTCCCCGGGCGGCCGCCGCGTCCGCCGCCGAACCGTGGCGGCTGCGCGCCGAACGCGCCGCCGAGGAGGCCGTCCGCCTCGCCCGCCGCCTCGGTGACCCCGCGGTGCTCGCGTTCGCCCTCAACGGCGCCTTCATGCAGTCCTTCACCACCTGCGGCTCGGCCGCCCGCCGGGACGCCCTCGGCGCCGAACTGACCCGGCTGGCCGTCGGCCACCACCTGCCCGGCCACGAGGTCCTGGGCCGCCTCGTCCGCGTCCAGGCCCTCGCCGGTCTCGGCGACCTCGCGGCGGCGGACGCGGAGGCCGAGGAGATCGACCGGCTGGCGCACCGCGACGAACGGCCCCTCGCCGCGGTCTTCACCTCCTGGTACCGGGCCCTGCGCACCTGCGAGACCGACGGATGGCCGGCGGCCCGCCCCCGGTACGCGAAGCTCCTCACGGAGACCGCGGGCCACGGCATGCCCGGACTCACCCGGGGAGCGGCCGCCCTCGTCGCGCTCGTCCCGTCGATGCGCGACGGCACCCTGCCCGACCCCGACGACTTCGCCGGCCTCGACGCCGGCCCCTACCGGCCGTGGCTCGTCCCCCTGCTGCTGGCCTCCTCCGGCGCCACCGAGCGGGCCCGGCAGGCGCTCGCGACGGTTCCCCGGCCACCCCACGACCACCTCCAGGAGGCGCTCTGGTGCGTACTGGCCCGTACCGCCGCGGCCGTGGGACACCAGGAGGCCCTGCGCCGCGCCCGTGACGAACTCGCCGCCGCCGACGGCGAGTCGGCCGGCGGCGGCAGCGGCCTGGTCTCCTTCGGCCCGGTCGCACGCCATCTGCGGGCCGCCGACGCGGCCCTCGGCGTGTGAGCCCCGTCCTTCTCTCCGAGTCGGACGAGTCCGGTGAATCCGACGCGGACGGGATGACGACGGAGTGGACGCGGGGCGTCCGTCGAGTGACTGTTCAGCGGGATGCGCGGGAGACGCGAACCGTGCCGTGGAGGGCGACCCGGAATGTGTCAGGATGCGGTGAACTGACGTTCGGGGACGGTTCGTTCAGCGGGGGACGGGATGGAACAAGGGGAGCGGGAAGGGCACCGGGCGGTGCCCGGAGCGGTGGCGGCCGTCGGAGTCGTCGGGGCGCTGGCCGTCGCCGCCCTCGTGCTGCGGCCCGCCGAAGGGCTGCTGCACTCCGGCAAGGGACCGCTCGGCCACGGGGGCACCGTCGTGATCGGGGCGTCCGTCACCTGGGCGGTGGGGGTCATGTACGCCACCGGACGTCTTCGCCACCGGCTCGGCGCCGACCGCACCGGACTGTCACCGGGCGAGGAGCGGCTGCGGCAGGCCGCCGTGCCGCTGCTGCTCGCCGGCCCGGGCGTCATCGGCGTCCTGGCCCTGGTCCTGCACCGGTTCGACCGCGAGGGCACACCGCGGCCCTCCCCGGTGGGCCTCCGACCGCCGCCCCCTTCGCGGCCCCCCGGCAGGCCGACGCCCGGCGAGGGGTCGGAACACGGATCGTCCCTGCCGCTGTACCTCCTGCTCGGCCTGCTGGCCGCGGTGGTCCTCGTGGCCGTCGCGGTGGCCGTCGTACGGCGACTGCGACGGCGCGGGCTGACGGTGCCGCCGCGCCCCGGCCTCGCGGGCACCCCGGCGGAGGACGACGACGCGCGTCTGCTCCTGTCCGCCGTACGCTCGGGCCGGCGCGCTCTGGCCGACACCGGCGACGCCCGGGCGGCCGTCATCGCCTGTTACGCCGCGATGGAGGACGCCCTCGTCGCGTCCGGCGTGCAGCGGCGCGCCTCCGACAGCCCCTCCGACCTGCTCACCCGTGCCGCCGGCGCAGGCCTCGCCCCGACTCCGGCCGCGCCGCGTCTCACCGCGCTGTTCCACGAGGCCCGTTACTCCTCGCACCCGATGGACGCCTCGCACCACCGGGCCGCCGCCGACGCCCTGCGGGAGATCGCCTCGCTGCTCCAGGACCGGGAGGCCGCGCGGTGAACCGGCTCACGGCCCCGGAGCCGGGAACGTTCACGCTGCTCCGGCTCGGGCTGCTCGGCGGCGCGATCGCCGGTTCCGGCGTCCTGCTCGTCCTGCTCCTCGACGGAGCCGAGGCGGCCGGTGCCGTGGTGACCGTGCTCGTCGTCGTGGCACTGGTCCTTGCCCGGTACGTTGTGGGGGCGGGCGCCTTCGACTCCGGACGGCGGGGCGAGGTACGGCTGTTGGGGACGCGAGCACCGGGCATGGGGGAGTGGCGGCGGAACGTGCGGACCGCCACGGGATCCGACGGCGCCCTCTACTACCGCGCGGTGCTCCGGCCCGAACTGCGCCGCCTGTACGCCGCCGTCCTCGCCGAGCACCACCATGTCTCGCTCGACCACCAGCCCCGGCGCGCCGCCGAGCTGATCGGACCCGAACTGTGGCCGTGGCTGGGGCACGAGACACCCCGGACCGGGCCCGACGGCGACGTTCCCCTGGATGTGCTGCGCCGTCTCGTCGACCGGCTCGAGGAACTCGGCACACCCCGCACACGAACCCCTCGTACCCATAAGGAAGAAACCACGTGACGAGTCCCTCCACGCCCCAGTACCGCACCGCAGGGCAGGTCGGCGAGCAGGCCGGTGCCGTACTGCGGGAGATCGGCCGTGCCGTCGTCGGCAAGTCGGACGCCCTCGAACTGGTGATGCTGGCCGTGCTGGCCGGCGGGCACGTCCTCGTCGAGGACCTGCCGGGGCTCGGCAAGACGCTCCTCGCACGGTCCTTCGCCACCACGCTCGGCCTGGACTTCCGCCGGATCCAGTTCACGCCCGACCTGCTGCCGTCGGACGTCACCGGAACATCGCTGTACGACCGGCGCACCGGCGAGATGGTGTTCCACCCCGGCCCTGTCTTCACGCACCTCCTGCTCGCCGACGAGATCAACCGGACACCGCCCAAGACACAGGCCGCGCTGCTCGAGGCGATGGCCGAGTCGCAGGTGACCGTGGACGGCGAGACCCGGCCGCTCGCCGACCCGTTCCTGGTGATCGCGACCGCCAACCCGGTGGAGTACGAGGGCACCTACTCGCTGCCCGAGGCCCAGCTCGACCGGTTCCAGCTGCGCGTGCGGATGGGTTACCTGACCGCCCCGCAGGAGCTGGCGATGCTGCGGGCCCGGATCGACCGGGCCGCACCCGAGGCCGTGCTCGGGACGCTCGCGGGACCGGCCGACGTCATGGCGTGGCGGGCCGTCGTGGAGCGCGTGGAGATCGACGACGACCTGCTGGAGTACGCCGTCGCACTCGTCGGCGCGACCCGCGACCACCCCCAGATCAGCATCGGCGCCTCACCGCGCGGCGGTCTCGCCCTGGTGCAACTCGCGCGCGCACGCGCCGTGCTGGACGGCCGGGACTACGTCGTTCCGGAGGACGTCAAGAGCCTCGCGGTGCCCGCGCTGGCCCACCGGGTGTCGCTGCGGCCGGAGTTGTGGGTGCGCGAGATGTCCACGGACGACGTGCTGCGGGAGATCGTCGACAGCGTCGGCACGCCGTCCACGCGGCGTACGGCCGCTCTGCCGTCGTGACCCCGCCCGCACCCGAGTCCGCGCCGCGGCCGAGCGCCGCGGTGGTCCGCGCCCTGGAAGGGCGCAGCGGTCCGGCGCAGCCACCGCCCCCGCCGCCCGGCGGACCGCGCCCCGGCGAGCGGACCCTGCGCCTGCTGACCGTCGCCGTCGTCGCGCTGTCCGCCGCTCTGCTCACCGGCCGGGCGTGGCTGCTCGCGCTCGCGGCGGCGCCGCTGGTGCTGCTCGCGCTCGCGCTGCCGCGCACCCGGGTCCGTCGTGTGGAGACGTCGGCCACCGTCGAACCGGAACGCTGCTTCGAGGGCGACACCGTCACCCTCCGCATCTCGGTGGCGCACGACGGCGGCGCCGTCCGTCTCGACCCCGGCGTCACCCTCGGCCCGGGCCTGCGGCTCGACGAGGTCGTCGTCGGCCCGTCCACGGTGACGCTGCGCCACACCGCGCTGCGCTGGGGACGCTGGTCGCTCGGCCCGGTGGACCTCGACGTGTACGACGCCGGGGGCACCGCGCGCCGCACCGTGCGGGTCGAGGCGGCCGAGGTGTCCGTGTTCCCGCACGCCGCGCAGGCCCGGTTCACCCCGATCCCGGTGCGGCTGCCGCAGCGGCTCGGCGAGCACGCCTCCCCGCAGGCCGGAGAGGGCGTGGAGGTCATCGGGGTGGGGCCGTGGGTGTCCGGGGAACGGCAGCGGC
Source organism: Streptomyces sp. NPDC018964 (assembly GCF_044390325.1). Lineage (NCBI taxonomy): Bacteria > Bacillati > Actinomycetota > Actinomycetes > Kitasatosporales > Streptomycetaceae > Streptomyces > Streptomyces sp. NPDC018964. The sequence goes on along the minus strand of NZ_JBIRYZ010000036.1, from coordinate 19,713 downwards.
GCATCCACTGGCCGTCGACGACCCGGCGCGGGACCGTACAACTGCACCGGTTCGCGGCCGAGCGGGCCGCCGACACGGTGATGCTGCTCGACGCGTTCGGGGACGTCGTCGACCCGGCGACCGGGGTGTCGTCCCTGGACGAGACGGTGCGGGCCGCCGCCGGGCTCGCCCGCGCGTACCTGCGCACCCACGACCGGGTGGGGGTCGTCTCGACCGGGGGCACCACGCGGTGGCTGGCGCCGAGGACCGGGGACGCGGCGTTCTACCGCATCGTCGAAAGTGTCCTCGACGTCCGCAAGGACCAGCGGTTCGACGGGCCCGGGCTCGAGCGGGTGCCGCCGCCCGCGCTGCCGCAGGGCGCTCTGGTGTACGTGTTCACCCCGCTGAGCGACGCACGGGTGCTGAAGGTGCTGCGGGATCTTCAGGGAAGGGGGCGCCGGCCGGTCGTCGTGGAGATCCCGAGCGGGGACCCGCACGTCGAACCCGGTGACACGGCGGGCGAGCTGGGACTGCGGTTGTGGCACGCGGACCGGGACGCGATGCGGTTCGCCCTGCGCGACAGCGGGGTGCCGGTGCTGCGGCACGTCGTGGGCGAGTCGTTGGACCTGGCGCTGGCACCGTTGCTGTCGGGGCGGATCGGAGGACGGGGGTGAGCGCGATGACGGCGCTCGGCGCGCGGACGGCCTTTCGGGAGTACGCGCGGTACCGGGCCGGGACCGTGCCGGTGCGGGTGATCGGGGTCGCGGCCGTCGTGATGGCGTGGCGGCCGTGGGCGACGGCGGGCGGGGTACGCGGGGCGGTGCTGTTCGGATGCGCGGTCGTCTTCGCGGTGTGGGCGGCGCCGGCGCTGGACCGGCGGCCGTCGCTGGAGTCGGTGCGCTGGTCCCACGTCCTGCTGCGGCACCGGACGACCGTGCTGGCGGGCGGTGTGGTGGTGATCGCGGCGTTCGGGGACCCGGCGTGGTGGGAGGCGGCCGGTGTGGTGGTGCTGTCGGTCGCGTACCTGGTGATGAGTGAGACATGGCCGTGGAGGTGGGGGCGCGGGGCCGCGCGGGTGTGGGGAGAGGCGGTGGGAGCGTGTGCGGGGGCCGGGGTCGTGGTGGCTGCCGCGATGGTTCCGGCGCCCGGGCCGGGACGGGTGATCGCGGCCGGTGTGGTGGTGGGGACGGCGGTGGTCGGTGGAGGAGCGATGGGTGCCCGGTGGTGGGGCGGGAGGAGGTAGGAGGAGAAGGCCGGACGGGGTGTGACGGGCGGCGCGCGCGGCCTCGTCCGCCGGGTTCGCCCCGTGGGCGGGTGGGGGTGCCGTGGCCGGGTGAAGTGACCCTTCGGCCCCGGTACTCGCGTGGAACGGCCCGACGCCACGGCGCACGGCCACCGCACCCGCCGAGTGCCGCGGACCGGGATTCCAGGCGGCCTGATCGGCGAGCACCACGACGCCGCATGACCGGCGACGACTTCTCGAGCGGCCAGGTGGGCGTCCGGCCGGCCGACGGGCGCGGTGGCACCGGCGGCCGGAGGCGTGGACCGGCGGCCGACGGCCGGAACATCCTCCGCTCGCTGTCTGGGGGGACGCCCGAGGCCTGGTCCTGACCCGGCTCGACGGAGGCGGGAGGACCGGGGACCGGGGGGCGCCCCGCTGCACGGTCACCGGAACACGAGCGCGGCCTTCCCGGGGCACCGGGCCGAGCGGAGCCGGGTGCGGAGCGCCTGTGGCGGCCTCCTGCGAAGAGCCCGTTCCTCCGGCGGGCGCTGTCGTCCGCGCCGTCGTCGTCCTCCCCGCGCGCCCTTACTGGACCGGGGAGTCGGGAGGGGGGAGGCGGACGGTGCGGTCCCGGTCCACGGCTTCTACTCCGGCGACCTCCTTCAGAGCCGGGATCCGGTCCTCGGCGATGGTTCCGGACAGCGTGCCGAGAACCGGCTGCTCACCCGTGACGGTGAGCCCGGCCCGCCGCGCGGCCTCGATCGCTTCCGCGAACCGGTCGGGGTCGACCGCGAGGACGACCCCGACCGGCCCCGGCCGCGAGGACCCGCTCACGGGGCCTGGAGCAGACCCGAGCCGACGTCCTCGACGGGTTGCGCCAGCGGGAAGGCACCGGACAGGAGGCCGGCTTCCAGGTCGGCCGAACCGGCTTCGGGGTCGGCCTCGGCGAGCAGTGCGACGACACCCGCGACGTGCGGTGTGGCCATGCTGGTACCCGACATCGACCGGTACCCGCCGCCGGGGGCGGCCGAGTGCACGTTCCTGCCGGGCGCGGCGATGTTGATCTCACCGCCCGCGCCGTTGATGGCGCCGCAGGAGAAGGACGATGCCGTGAGCGACGGGTCGAGCGAGGCCACCGCGAGGATGGAGGGGCAGTTGGCGGGCCGGCCGACGGGCCTGACCGACTGAGGACGCCGGCTTTCGTTGCCCGCGGCGGCGACGATCAGCGTCCCCCGCTGGAGCGTGCGCCGGGCCAACTGCTCGTACGTCTGGGGAAAGAGCTCACCCGGCCGGACGGGAGCGCCGAGCGACATGGATATCACCCGTGCGCCGTGGGCGACGGCCCAGGCCATGCCCGCCAGGATCTGGCCGTCGGAGCCGCTGCCCGCATCGCTGAGCACCTTCCCGGCGAGTATCAGGGCCTCGGTCGCCACGCCGTAGCGGGGCCCCTGCCGAGGGCCGGCCGGACCGGCGGCGGTGCCGATGCAGTGGGTGCCGTGGCCGTGCCCGTCCTCGACGGTCTCACCGGGCACGAAGGAGGCCGTGTCCTCGATCCGTCCGACGAGGTCCGGGTGATCGGTGTCCACGCCGGTGTCGAGGACGGCGATCCTCACACCGCGTCCGGTCAGGCCGGTCACACTGGCCCGGGTCGCCTGGAGGCCCCATGTCCACCTCTGTTCGTCGAGCGCGGGGCCCTGTGCGACGGCCATCTCGGCCTTGGTGTGCCGCTCGACCGTTTCCTCGTCACTGCGGTAGGCGGGGAAGAACTCGGTCGGTGCCTGCTGCGGGGCGGTGATCACCGAGGTGTAGACCATGCGTTCCGGTTCGGCCGCGATGATCGACGGATGGGCCTCGGCCGTGGTCACCAGCGCGTGGCGCTGGTCGGCCCGCACTTCGACGACGGCGGCGCCGAGTTCTTCGAAGTACACCGATACGTCGGGGTTCTCCAGAAGTGCGGCGACGTCGGTGGTCCCGGCTCCGCTGACCCGCTCCACGAGTGCGATGTCGGCCGCGGAACGCAAGGCGTTCAGCCCGTTCTCCTGGTTGCCGGGATCGAGCAGGACCACGTACCGGCCGGTGTACTCCGTTCCCCGGTCCGACGGGACCCCGTTGAAGCGGGGCGGCTGCTCGCCGGGGGCATGCCTGTCCAAGGGTCCGTTCGCCATGGGGTTTCCCGCTTTCCGTGTGCTTCCCCGACCGGTGGACGCGCGCCTGCACACAGCTCCGGCCCTCGGGGCGGTGGGTCGCCGTTCGGCCACACGCGAGCTGTCGCCTGCGGGGCTGTCCCCGCCGGGCCGCCGTCCGGGCAGCGCCCTCCTGTCCACCGTCGCACCGGGTGCGGGGACACGCAACACGACGCCGCTTCAGCCGTTCCGGAGGCGCTGAGTACCGGTCGCGGTACGGGAGTTGACAGCGGGTCGGCCCTGGCGGGCGGGCTTCGCCGGGTCCCGTCAGGCCGGACCACGAGGTTCCAGCGGCTTTGGTTCCAGGACGCGGGGGAGAGGGGATCCCGCGGTGCGCCTCGACGCCACGGTCCACCCCGGCGCGGCACCGCCGAAGGACCCGCGGAAGAAGCCCGGGCTGACGCTGCCGCGCTACGACCGCGACTTCGAGCCGATCGCCCGTGCGGCCGGACGACCGGTACGCACGATCGCCCCAGGACCGGAGAAGCGCTGCCCGGTACGCGGTGAGCGGGCCCGCACCTCCTCACAGCCCGTACCGGTCGAGGACGCCCGTCATCCCGCGCCGACGTCCCGGTTGCCCGCAGGCCGGTGAGACAGCCGGTGAACGCCTCCCGCGTCCCCGGCGCACGACGGGTTCGCACGGGCAGCCGCGGAATACTCGACTGCGACCGGGGCCGGCCGGTCCATAGGATCCTTGTCCGAGGTGCCGACAAGGCGCCCTGCCGACGGTGGACGCTCAACGGACCGAGGACGCGTGGCGTGATGAGCAGCAGACTTTTCGCAATCTCCTTCGACGCGCACCGGCCCGAGCGCCTGGCCCGTTTCTGGTCCGGCCTCCTGGGCCTGGGGAGGGCCGACGAGTACGACGACGGCGTCGCCCTGCTGTCCGGGAACGACGCCGGCTACCGTCTCGGCTTCCGCCCCTGCCAGGCACAGAAGACCGCCCAGAACCGGCTGCACTTCGACCTGACCAGCTCCTGCCCGGAGGACCAGCGGGAGACCGTGGCCAGGGCGCTCGACCTCGGCGCGCGGCACGCCGACGTCGGCCAGGAACCGGACGCCTCCCATGTGGTGCTCGCCGACCCCGAGGGCAACGAGTTCTGCGTTCTGGAGCCGGACAACGGCTTCCTCGCCGGCTGCGGCTCCATCGGCGCGCTCGCCTGCGACGGTTCGCAGGCCGTGGGGTACTTCTGGAGCCAGGCGCTGGGCTGGCCGCTGGTCTGGGACCAGGACGAGGAGACCGCCGTCCAGTCGCCGAACGGCGGCACGAAGATCACCTGGGGCGGTCCGCCGTTCTTGCCGGACGCCGGCAAGGACCTGAGCTTCGACCTCGTGCCGGACGGCGATCAGCAGACGGAGGTCGAGCGTCTGCTCTCCCTCGGGGCGAAGCGTCTCGACTCCGCCCACGGCGGGGACGGCACGGTGCTGCTGGCCGACCCCGACGGCAACGGGTTCCGCGTGCTCCCGCGCCGGTGAAGCCTGACCCGACGGGAACCGGGGCGGGCGGTTGCCGCCGGGCGGAGCACAGCAGGACGGGCAGGTTTTCGTCACCGAACGAGTGGTCCGACGCGCCCCGCCGGGAAAGCCGCACCCATCCCCCGGCACACACGTCCGCGCCGTCCGGGCCCGCACCCTGCTGACCGGGGACCCCGTGAGCCACGACGAGTCCTGCGGAGTCCGGCGGTCGTACTGTCGAACCCGTCACGGAGGAGGACTTCCGATGCGCGGAGTGACCTATTCGATGAACGTCTCGCTCGACGGCTACGTCGTCGGGCCGGACGGCGGCTTCGACTGGACGACGCCCGACGAGGACGTCTTCCGCTTCTGGATCGACGAGATCCGGGAGGTCGGCGTTCACCTGCTGGGACGACGGCTGTACGAGACGATGCTGTACTGGGAGACCGCCGACCGGGATCCGTCACTCGACGACTCGATGCTCGAGTGGGCCGCGCTCTGGAAGCCGCTTCCCAAGGTGGTGTTCTCCACCACGCTGTCGGCGGTGCGGGGCAACGCCCGCCTGGCATCGAGCAGCCTGGCGGAGGAGATCGAGCGGTTGCGGGCCGAGCCGGGGGAGGGCGACATCGCGATCGGCGGCGCGACCCTCGCCGCCGAGGCGGCCGCGTCGGATCTGATCGACGAGTACCGGGCCATGGTCTATCCGGTGCTGGTCGGCGGTGGCATTCCGTTCTTCCCCCGGCGCGAGCGCCGGGTGGATCTCGAACTCGTCGAGACCCGCACCTTCAACTCGAAGGTCGTCTACCTCCGCCACCGTGTGACGCGCTAGCCGGCTCGCCTGCCGAGCTCCGGGAAGAACGGGCACGACGGTGAGGTTTTCCCTCCACCTCCGAGCCCTGAGACGGTGGAGGACCCGGCGCCCACCGCGGAGTCGCCCGAGCCCGTGGAGCTGTCGGCGGAGCCGGTCGACACCGATGTGCGTCACGGGCCCGTCCGAGACCGGTCCGCTGTCCCACACCGTGGTGCCACCGGACACCAGGTGACGCGCCGTCGGGTACGCGCACTCCACGACGGCGCGCACTACGTCGGACACCGGCACCTGGTTCTCCTGCACCCGTTGGGCGGACGAGACGCCCTTTCAGACGCCGGTGCAGCCGCTTCGCGCGCCACCGGCCGTCGTCCTCGCGCCGGAACACCAGGGGCAGCGCCGCACGGCCCACCCCGCGAAGCTCCGACTTCACGCGTACCGTGCGCGGCTCGAACGGCCGGCCCCGCCGCTCACCGTCGCGCGGCACGTCGTGCCGTCGCCGAGCGCCTTCGCCCGTCCGCGTGCGCCCTGCGCGAGTCCCGGACAGGGGAAGTGACGCAGGCCACAGCGACACACTGTCCGATCGGTCAGAACTGACCGATCGGACAGTTATGGTTGAGGAATGGCACGCTCCGCCTCCGCCATGCGCGGTCAGATCCTGGAGTCGGCACTGCGACTGTTCGCCGTGCACGGCTTCCGCGGCACCTCGCTGCAGGACATCGCCTCCGACGCGGGCTGCTCGAAGGCGTCGCTCCTCTACCACTTCGCCGGCAAGGAGAAGATCCTCACCGAGCTGCTGACCCCGGCCCGGGACGCCCTCGCCGCACTGCTCGACCGCGTGGCCGGGCTGGCCGGCGGCCGGCTGGTGGAGGAGACCGTCGTCGGATACGTCGACCTGACGCTGCGGTTCCGCCGTGAGATCCGGCTTCTCTTCGAGGACATCGCCGAGATGTCCTGCCACCAGGACCTCGACGTCATGGAGTTGGCGGACGGGCTGCTGGACGCGCTGGCCGGCCGCTCGCGACGGGCACCGGCCCGGGTGGCGGCGTGGATGGTGCTGGGCGCCGTCTTCATCACCGGTGCCGCCGATGACGAGGTGGCGCCGGACGAGGTGCTGCGCGCCGAAATGATCCGCAGCGCGCTGCGGACGCTTGACCACACCCCCAGTTGACCCCTAACGGAAAGACCCCTCCCCCATGGCGACCCTGCTGTACCGGCTCGGGCGGTTCTCCTTCCGCAGAAGAGGCCGAATAGCCGCCCTCTGGCTGCTCCTGCTGACCCTGCTGGGTGTCGGAGCCGCCACCCTGATGGGCCCGACCAGCGACAAGTTCTCCATGCCGGGCACCGAGTCCCAGCGGGCGCTGGACGACCTCGACCGGCAGTTCCCGCAGGCCGGCGGAGCCACCGGCGCCATCGTCCTCGCCGCACCCGAGGGCGAGAAGCTGAACCCCGCCGCGGTGGCACCCCTGGTGAAGGAAGCCTCCGGGATCGACGGTGTCACCGCCGCCATGGACCCGTTCCGAACCGGCTCCGTCTCCCGGGACGGCCGCTACGCCCTGATCCAGGTGCAGTTCGACAAGGCCGCCGACGAGGTCACCGACGAGCAGAAGTCGGCCTACGAGGCGGTCGGCGCCGACGCCGAGGGCCTGCGGGTCGAACACGGCGGCGAGGTCATGGGCGGTGAGGTGGAGATCGGCTCCACCGAGGCGCTCGGCGTCCTGGTCGCCGCGGTGGTCCTGGTCGTCACCTTCGGCTCGCTGGTCGCCGCCGGCATGACCCTGCTGAACGCGCTGATCGGCGTCGCGGTCGGCATGGCCGGCCTCTTCTCCCTGACCAGCGTGATCGAACTGACCTCCACCGCCCCCGTCCTGGCGCTGATGCTGGGCCTGGCCGTCGGCATCGACTACTCGCTCTTCATCACCTCCCGCTACCGCCAGTACCTCACCGAGGGCCTGAAGCCCGAGGAGGCCGCCGGCCGCGCGACCGGCACCGCCGGCTCCGCCGTCGTCTTCGCCGGTGCCACCGTCGTCATCGCCCTGGCCGGCCTCTCCGTCGTCGGCATCCCCTTCCTGAGCGTGATGGGCCTGGCCGCGGCGGGCACCGTCGCCGTCGCCGTGCTGGTCGCCCTCACCCTGCTGCCGGCCTTCCTCTCCTTCGCCGGCAAGAAGATCCTGCCGCGCAAGCAGCGCCGGGCGGACGAGCGCACCGCCGAGGACGGCACCGCCGCCGAGGGCTTCGGCTTCGCCTGGGGCCGGCTCGTCGCCAGACTGCGCGTGCCGTTCCTGGTCGTCGGCATCCTCGGGCTGGGCGCGCTCACCCTCCCCGCCCAGGACATGCGCATAGCCCTGCCGGACGCGGGTACCGCCGCCGAGGGCTCCCCGGCACGCGAGGCGTACGACCTGACGTCCGAGGGCTTCGGCGAAGGCTTCAACGGCCGTCTCATCGCCGTCGTCAACGGTGACGACGCGCGGTCCACCGAGGCGGCCGCCGAGAAGGCCACAGCCCTCATCAAGGACACCGACGGCATCCTGGCCGTGGCCCCGCCGCAGCTGAACGAACAGGGCACCACCGCCCTGCTGGCCGTCATCCCCGAGGCCGGCCCGACCGCCGTCGCCACCGAGGACGCCGTCCACGACATCCGTGACCGGGTCGCGGACATCGAAGGCGCCGACATCGCCCTCACCGGCGCGACCGCGCTGGGCATCGACGTCTCGGAGAAGCTCGCCGACGCCCTGCCGGTCTACCTGCTCCTGGTGGTGGGCCTGTCCATCCTGCTGCTCATGCTGGTCTTCCGGTCGGTCCTGGTACCGCTGAAGGCGGCCCTGGGCTTCCTGCTCACCGTGGGCGCGACCTTCGGCATCACCGTCGCCATCTTCCAGGAGGGCCACCTCGCCGGCCTGGTGGGCGTCGACACCCCCGGCCCGCTGGTGAGCTTCCTGCCGATCCTGCTCATCGGCATCCTGTTCGGCCTCGCCATGGACTACGAGGTCTTCCTCGTCTCCCGCATGCGCGAGGACTTCGTCCACGGCGCCGACCCGCAGGCGGCCATGGTCAGCGGCATGGGGCACAACGCCCGCGTCGTCACGGCCGCCGCGCTCATCATGACGTCCGTGTTCGGGGGCTTCGTCCTGATGGACGACCCGATCATCAAATCCATCGGGTTCGCCCTCGCCGTCGGCGTGGTCGTCGACGCCTTCGTCGTCCGCATGGCGCTGGTCCCGGCGGTGATGTCGCTGCTCGGCCGTGCCGCCTGGTGGCTGCCGGGGCCCGTCGACAAGGCCCTGCCCGACCTCGACATCGAGGGCGAGAAGCTGAACCGGCAGCTGGCCGCGGAGACGCGCGACGAGACCCCCGTCCCGGTCTGACCCGCGCACCGGCCGGCCCGGACCGCGGAGGGCGGGACCCGCACAGCGGGTCCCGCCCTCTCCCGTTCGCCCCGCCCCACCTGGCCCAGGCCGGACTGCGGGCGCGGGAACCGAACGCTGTGCACGAGCGGTCCGCCGACCGTCCTGGCAGGCCGGGGCCGGGAGCGTCGGCACCGACCCATGCCCGTACGGGTTCCCCTTCCTGTTCCGGGCCGGGACCCGGCGGCGGACACGTCGCCGAAAGCCCGCCCGTACACCGCCCGGAAGCTCCCCGCGGCCGAAGGCGGCAGCGCGCCCAGGTCCGGCAAACCGCCGTCGAGCCCGGTCCCGGCCGCGGCGTGTGCAAAGGACAGGACGTCCACGCGGGCGGTCGGCAGGAAGCCGACCGGGGTGGGACCGGACCGGTGAGCAACGGCCGCACCCGCCGGGGCCCGGGCGACCGGGGAACGGGCGCCCCGAATCCGCCCGGGCCCGGACGGCGGTGTCAGCGGTTCATGGCTGCCCAGAACTCGTCGAAGGACATCCGGCGGTCACCGTCGGTGTCGAGTGCGTCGATCACTCCCCGGGCCTCCGACTCGGTGATCTCGGTGCCCTCCAGCTCCGCCACGACCTGCCGGTACTCCTCCGCGGTGACCAAGCCGTCACCGTCCAGGTCGTAGCGCTCGAAGACACTTCGCGCCGCCTTCTCCACCCTGTCCGCCATGTGCGTCTTCCTTCCATGATCGTCACTGACGGCGCCAGCCTATCCGCCGTCCTCCCGTTCGGCCGCTGCCCGCGTACCGGCCCGGAAGCCGACAGCACGGCCTCGAGGGACGGTTCCGCCCGGCACGGGCGCTGCCTGTCCTGCCCGCCGGTCGCCGCGTACAGTGGACGGAGCAACCCCTGCCGGGCCTGCGGCGCTCTGGTGCCGTGGCCATCTGCCGGCCCGACCGGCAGCAGGCGGAGGTGTGCCATGACGTACGATCCCCCCTTCCCCCGCGTGGTCCCCGGCCCGCCCGGTGCCGCGCCGGAGTGGTGGCGTGAGGCCGCATGCGTGGGGGAGGACCCGGAGCTGTTCTTCCCGGTGGTCGAACGGGACCGGGATCCTCAGGTGATGAGGGCTCGCGCGGTGTGCCGCTGCTGCCCGGTCCTGCTCGCCTGCCGCCTCTGGGCCATCAGGCACGGAGAGGACGCGGGCATCTGGGGCGCCACGACCGCCGCGCAGCGCCGTGCCATCCGCCGGGCGCTGTTCGCCGAACGGAAGTAGCCCGACTACGAAGCGGTGTCAGCGTCCTCTTCCGCGTTGCGCGGCACGAAGCACCGGATGCACGGTCCGACCGGCTGCGGACCGGGGTACGACGGCGTGAACCGCCGGAACGGTACGGGCCGGGGAAAGCGACGTACGGACATCACCGGCCGTGGTCGACCCACACCACCCGGAAGCCCGTCCGCGGCCGGAACCGCGGACGGGACCGGGGCATCACGGTGGACTCCAGCCTCGCGTGATGCCCCTCGGCACGCGGCCGCCGCCCGCACCGCGGTGTCGTCGGGCCGACGGCACTCAGCCGGGTGTGATGCGGCCGCGCCAGGCCCCGGACTCGTCACCCCGCCGCTCGATGTAGTCCTTGAAGCGCCGCATGTCGCCCTTGACGCGCCGGTCGATCGTCCCCAGCATGTCCGCGGCCTTCTCCGCGACCCCGCTCGGTTCGACATCCATCACGAGTTCCACCCGGGTGTGGCTGTCGTCCATGCGCTGGAAGCGGACCATGCCCTTCTGCTGGACGTCGCCGCTGGTGGTGCGCCAGGTGATCCGCTCGTCAGGGAGCTGGTCGACGATCTCGGTGTCGAACTCCCGCCGTACCCCGCCGATCTTGGTGGTCCAGTGGTTGTGGCGGTCGTCGAGCTGTGTGATCTCCTCGACCCCCTCCATGAAGTTCGGGAACTCCTCGAACTGGGTCCACTGGTTGTAGGCGGTGCGGACCGGGACCTCGACTTCCACCGTTTCCTTGACCGTGCTCATATCAGGCCTCCTTTCGCGCTGCGGCGAGTACCCAGGAGGGCCGCGGTCTACCGGGGTGTCGGGCGTGGAGGTGCCTGCGGACCGGCGTTTGGCCTTTCAGCCGGTCAGCCGTTTCACAGGCCGGCCCCGACACGTCCGATTCGGTCGACCACCTGGGACGGTCCGCGCGGGGCGATCAGGCAGGGGCGGACCCCGGTGGACGGGGCGCCGGTGCCTGGGCACGGTGTGGCCGTTCCCTGTGAGACGGTCCGCCACTGGTGCGTCAAGGCCGGACGGGTTCATGAATGCGTAATACTCTCCTCATGAAACCGAGTGTTACGTCCGTGTGTGGCGGGACCGGCGTGCGACGGGCCGTCGCACGGGACGCCAGACAGCTCACACGGCTAGTGCGCGGCTCGCGCGCCTATGAGGGCCGGTACGCGGCGATGGTCGCGGACTACCGTGTCGGCCCCGACTACATCGAAGCCCATGAGGTCTTCGCGGCCGTCGACACCGGTGATCCCGCGGGCCGGGTGCTCGGCTTCTACTCGCTGGTCCTGGTGCCGCCGGAGCTGGACCTGCTCTTCGTCGCCGACCGGGCGCAGGGCCTCGGCATCGGGCGGTTGCTCGTCGAGCACATGAGGGTCCGGGCGCGGGCGGCGGGGCTGGACCGCGTCCGCGTGGTGTCCCACCCCCCGGCCGAGGGGTTCTACCGCAGGGTGGGCGCGCTGCCCACCGGGACCGCCCCCGCGAACCCACCCGCGGTGGCATGGGACCGGCCCGAGCTGGAGTTCCCGATTCCGTGAGCTCTTCCGGCGCTGCCGCTCCGAGGCGAGGACGACCGCGGCGGTCGACGCCATGCGGTCCGGGCCGCGGCGGGCCTCGCGGAAGACCCGATGGGACTTCGGCCGGCCCGCGGCCCGTTCCACCGGTGCCCGCGCCGACGGCTCGGCTGACCGCTTTCAACCTGGGGAATTCCCTCGGACCGTCCGCGTCGAAGAGACGAGGGACGCACGACGACCCCGGCACGCGCCTTCGGTGTCCTTCCGATTCCGCATGCCGCGGTGGTGCCGGGCCCGACCGCGTCGAACTCGGTGTCCAGCCGTCCGCGCACGTGACGATCTCCCCACCCCGGCGCACCCGCTGACCAATGATGGGCTGTGGCGCGGCCTGCGCGGTGTCCGGCATGACAAGCTGTGCTTTCACCGCCCGATCTCAGGAGGCCACGATGACTGCAGATTCTCCGTCGCAAGAAGGTCCGGAGACGGCCGACGCCGAGAGCGGCGCCCTGGTGCCCGACGACGACGGCCAGTACGACCTGAAGGGCAAGTTCCGGGAGGCCCTGGCGCGCAAGCGGGACAAGCAGGCGCAGGCCGCGGCCCGTGCCGCGAACACCGACGCGTCGAAGGTCCGCGGCGCGCACGGCCCGGCTGCGAGCCAGCGGTCGTTCCGACGCAAGAGCGGCGGCTGAGTCCGAACCGTCGTCGGACGGGACTCGGCGAGGCACCGCCCGGCCGTCTTGCCGATGACGCCGAGCCGGGTCCCGCCGGGTGACGGAGGCGGCGGACACGGCCACGGTGCCGCGGCCGCCGCCCGCTGTCAGGCAGGGACGATCCGCCCGTTGTCGATGCGGAAGTTCTCGGTCGGTGAGCAGCCGATCGAGGGCGTGATCAGCAGGCTGACGGCAACCGGCGCGGGCTCCGTACCGGAGGTGGAGAACTCGCACACCGCGTGGCGGCCGGTCAGCGGGAACCAGAACCAGGAATCCGCCTCGCCGACCAGGGCACGGTCCGATTCTCTCCACGCGCCGTCCTCGAAGGTGAACACCTGGAGGCGCACGGACGCCGCGAACGGGTCGGTCTGGGACCTCAGAGCGGTGAGTGTGAACGTGAAGTCCCCGTCCAGGACCGATGAGGCGATCTGCCGGTGCTCCGACGTCCGGGGATCAGCCTGCGTCTCCTTCACCTGACCGGCCGTCGGACGGGCCTGCGGGTCGGCCGGCGACGGAGTCGGAGAACCCCCGGCGGTTGCGCCGATCGTGGCCGCGGCGGTGGCCACCACGGCGATGCCCCAGCCGGTGAGTGTGCGGAATTTCTTGATCACGACGTCTCCACGTGTGGTGATTGGGTGTGTGTTCTCGGGGTGCTGTGCGTCGCCTCCGAGCCGGCGCACCTCACAGTCGGCCGAGGGACCTGCCGACACCGCCCGGCGCGGCTACTTGCCGGGGAGGGAAGACGGCGTGGGCGTCGGCGCCTCGGACGGGGTGCGACCGCCCTCGGTCCGAGGGGACCGCACGTCGGAGACGTCGAACGTGAGCTGCCAGGTGGCCGGCGTCAACACCCGCTGTGTCACCTGGCCGTGAGCCTCACGGAACGCCCCGGTGCCTCCGGTGATCGCGTTGACGACCGGAGCCGGTACCGGGATACCGGCTTGCTCGCCCTGCAGGGTGATCTGGCCTTCCGGCAGTACCGCGGTTGACACGCATGGTCCCGCGTTGCGTTCGAGGTCGGTGAGGACGCAGAACCCGTCGATGCGTCCGACGAGGCGCTCTTCGGATCCCTCGGCAGACATCAGATCCCCGCCGAAGACGAACTGGTCGCCGGCGCTTCGGCCCGTTGCGCCCAGATCGAGCTCTTCGCCGACTCGCAGCCGGGCCTCCACGCGGATGGTGCGGCTTCTCGCCGAGGAGTCGTGGTCAGTGTGGACTGCCGCTGCCGAGGTCGTCATCCGTGGGGTCACGTCGGCCGACGCGGACCTGATGAGGGTGAGCCCGGCAGAGCAGCCGAGAACCGCGACGGCGAAGAACATGAAGGACCGGCCGGCGAAGGTCATGGTCGCCTCCGTGTCTGTGGGAACGAACAGGTTCGGTGCCGCCCGGGCTCCGACCGGAGTCGACCCGGCCGGACGGTGTGCCGTGCGAGGCCGGTCGACAGAAGGAAAGGAGCCGGAGCGCTTACGGGAACCGCGGGCGGGAACGCACGAGAAGGCCCGCGGAATCACCGGGGAGGTTCGTCATGCTCGCCCTGGTGGTGACGCATCTCGTCCGTACTCGTTCATGACGGGCCATCCGTCTGACGGCAACGCTAATGACAGCCGTGGCGACGCGCTCGGCACGAGGGCGAAAACAGGGCCATTGGGGTGTATTTCCCGGAGCGAGGAGGAGAGGCCTCACGGAGGGCGGATCCGTCCGGTGGGACGTGCGGCCTCGGTGATCACCTCGGTCCGAGGGGGATCGCCGCCGCCGGCGCGTCGAGAAGGAGAGCCCGCGAGAGGAGCCGCCCGACGGCATCAGCGTCGGGCGGGGCCGGAAGCCTCTGTCGGTGTTGAACACGGCCGGGCGGCGAGGCGGCTCTCCGCAGTCCGAGCCGGTCCGGAGGCGATCGGGGTGCCCCGGCTCGGTCCCGGCAGGCCCCGCCGGCGACCGGAGCGGATACCGGACGGCAAGGCGTACGCCCCCGCAGCGACCGAACCACCTGCGCGGACGCGGAATCGATCGACTCGAGCCTCACCGGGCCGTGGCCACGAGACATGAGAGGCGACAAGCCCGCCGTCCGTCACGAAGCGACCGTGTGGGTGGCGGTCCTCGACCAGCGCCCGTGACCGACGAGTTCGCCATCGGCCTCAGTCCGTCGGGGCCGGCACGGCGCAGGCGTCGGCGACAGCCCGCGTGTCCCAGTAGAACGGACGGACCTCGGTGATCCGCCCGTCCTTGACCGTGATCGCTTGCAGAACGGGGAAGCTGAGTTCACGGCCGGTCGCGCGAGCGCGAGCACGGACCTGCGTGAGCACGACAGAGGTCTCACCGGTGGCGAGGAACTCCTGCTCCACCATGTCGAACGACTCCTACACCTCTCCCATCGCGAGGAAGAACCGCGCCATGCCGTCGTGTCCGCGCCAAGTACCTCCATAGGGCAGGGCATCCGCTTGGTGCAGCTCGACGTCCGGCGCGAAGAAGGGGGCGAGCAGGTCGAACGAAGCCCCGTCAGGGCCTCCCGCCGCCAGGTACTTCGCCTC
The DNA here is from genome assembly GCF_044390325.1 of Streptomyces sp. NPDC018964. Taxonomy (NCBI): domain Bacteria; kingdom Bacillati; phylum Actinomycetota; class Actinomycetes; order Kitasatosporales; family Streptomycetaceae; genus Streptomyces; species Streptomyces sp. NPDC018964. The sequence goes on along the minus strand of NZ_JBIRYZ010000036.1, from coordinate 4,709 downwards.
AGCCGCGTACATACCCGTCAGAACTGCCGCTGACCCTGTAGTGGATGACATCGTCATGACGCCGGCATGAGCACCACGGCAGGACTTTGCTGGCGGCAATCGGACGCCGTCGTACGGCGCGGCCGGCACGTCCGCAACGCGCCACACGGACGGCGTTGGTTCCCCGTCCCGGGCCACGGTGCGTCGGCCGTGGACGTCGGGGCGCCGTACCCGTCCCGCGCCATACCCGGCAGGTCTGTCACCCCGGACGTGACGCGGACGAGACACACCCGTCCGTGCGGACGCACCACCCTTCAGTCCTTGCCGATGACGACCACCTCGTCCATGGCCGCCCACCGGCGCCGCTCGGTCTTGGGCGGGTTGATCCGCACACCGTGACCGGGACGTGCCGAGGCACCGTCGTGACTTCGGTAGCCGATGGCGCATTCGCCGCGATGACGGGCCGAGGCCACGACCGTGGCGAAGGACGTCTCGCACCCGGGCAGTACGTAGTCGGTGGCCGGCCGCAGCCGGACCCCGGTGCCGTCGGCGGAGAACAGTTCCTCGAACACCGCCGCCAGGTGACGGTTCTGGGAGATCTGCGCCATGAGCAGACCGATGAGCTTGCCACTGATGATCACGTCGGCTCCGGGACTGACGGGGGCCAGCGCCCGGTTGCGATCGTCGATCAGCTCGGTGACGACCGGCAGTTCGCGTCCGGTGGCCTCCTCCAGCCGGCGCAGCAGCAGGAGGGTGACGAGTGTGCGGTCGTCCGGGGCGTCCGGTGGCTGCCCGGGAGCGGGATCCCGGCCGAGCACGATCACGCTGTCGTAGGAGTGAACATCCAGACGGCGCAGGGTCTCGGGGCGGGTGACGTCCCCGTGGTGCAGGGTCAGGGCCAGGCCGGTGCCGTCGTGCGCGCCGGCCTCGTCCACCTGCCGGACCGTCGCCTCGTCACCGTCCATCACCACGTCGACGGTGGATCCGGGCCGTACGCGGCGGCGCAACTGCTCGATCATGAGCGGCGCCCGGCGGTTCCAGCCCAGCAGGAGAACCCGCTCCGCCCGCGCGGGCGCCGGCGGTCCGGACACCATCACCTCCTCCTCGACCAGCTCCGCGCAGTCACCGGGCCAGACCGTGTCGTCGTCGCGGGAGATGACGATGAGCAGGTCGTCCGGGGCCAGGAGCGTCCGCTCCGGCGGGCTGAGCAGGGGAGTGCCCGAGCGCACCACCCCGACGACGCTCGACGTCGGATAGGACAGCAGCGCGTCACCGAACGGACGCCCGGCCAGGGCCGGTTCAGTGATCAGGTAGAACTCGTCACCGGCGAAGTCGAGGAGTTCCTGGTGGACGAGGGAGAGCCCGGGACGGCGCGTGGCCTGGACGATCAGCCGGGCGGTGACGGTGTCGCTCTCCAGGACGACGCCGCCCGGTCCGGCGGCGAGACGGGCGGCCAGGAGGTAGCGGTCGTCCCGGACGGCGGCGACGACGGGCGGAAGGACGGCCTTTCCGGCCAGGGCCGTCCTGAGCGCCAGCAGCGTCTTGACCACCTCAGCGTCGGCATCGGGCTCGTCATGGGGCATCACCAGCACGACACCGGCCGTCTCCGGGCTGGTCAGGCCGAGCACGGCCGGATCGGTGACGGGACCACTGCGGCAGATCAGCCGCGTACGGCCGACGGGACCCACCTTCGTGCTCAGGGCCTCTTCCATGGCGGTCTTGTCCCGGTCGGCCAGCACGGCCACCACCGCCCGCCGCTGGTTGGCGTGGGCGGCCACCAGCTCGCTCACCACCGTGAAGACCTGCTCCGACCATCCCAGGACCACGGCGTGGCCCTTCTCGAGCACCGTGGAACGGCCCCGGCGCAACGCGGTCAGCCGCTCCGTCAGCGCCGTCGTGATCAGACCGACGAGGGTCGAGACGTACAGCAGGGTGACCAGCGCGAGCAGCAACGACACCGCCACGCGCAGCGGCGTGCCCGTCGAACCGCCCAGCCGCAGTGTCTCCCCGGTCAGGCGCCACACCCGCGCGAACCTGTCCGTCAGGGAGGCCGGCGCGTCGGGGTCGGTCCACACGAGCACCGCACTGGCCGGGACGACGACGGCCAGGCACAACAGCGCCATCCAGCCGACGAGGGCGGAGGCACCGCGGGTCAGGGTGCTGTCGAACCAGTAACGGGCCCTCTCACCGAACCGGGCACGCGGCTGTGCCACCCTTCCCCCTCTGGTCGCACCGCACTCCTCGCGAGTCCGGGCAACGCCGCGTACGCGATGCGCCGCGTGAGCCCGCCGGAGAGTACGGATGTGGATACGCATCTGGCAGTGTGCGGAACCGGTCGTGTCGGCGCCGGAGGGTTGCCCGGCATTCATTCCTTCGGGTTCCCCGAGCCGTCCGCACCGGCGGACCCGCCGTGACGTCAGGATTCGTCACCGTCTTCGCTCCTTCGAGTCAACTGCGCGACGAAAGGCGGACACCCGGTCACGGCCGCCAGTACAAAGGCCGCCATGACTGAAGATCACGCAGTGGTGCGCTCGGACGGCGGGTTTTCCCGGAGGACCTTCGCGGCGGCGGCCGGGACGGCCACGGTGGCCACGGCCCTGACCGGCGGTGCCGCCGCGGCTCTGCCCGCCCCGGCCGCCCCGGGCGGGAACCGCGGCCCCGACTTCGACCGGTGCCTCGCCGTCGCCCGCGCACTGCTCGTCCTGGACTCCGACGACCGTCCCCTCGTCCCGCGCTACCAGCGCGTCCTCCGGGAGGGACTGCCGGCTCACCGGCGGACACGCCCCATGGACGTACTGGTCATCGGCGCCGGTCCGGCCGGGCTGGTGGCCGCCTGGCTGCTGAAGGAGGCCGGTCACCGGGTGACGGTGCTGGAGGCCAACGGCAACCGCGCCGGCGGACGCATCAAGACCTTCCGCCACGGCGGCCACGAACACGCCGCACAGCCCTTCGCCGATCCCCGTCAGTACGCCGAGGCGGGCGCCATGCGCATCCCCGGCAGCCACCCCCTGGTGATGGAGCTGATCGACCGGTTCGACCTGAAGAAGCGGCGTTTCCACTACGTCGACGTCGACACCGAGGGACGCCCCGCCCACCGCACCTGGATCCACGTCAACGGCATCCGCGTGCGGCGCGCCGACTACGCCCGCGCGCCCCGTCGCGTGAACCGCTCCTTCGGCGTCCCCCGGGCCCACTGGGACACCCCGGCCGCCACCATCCTGCGCTCCGTGCTGGACCCGGTGCGCGACGAGTTCAGTCGTGTCGACCGCGACGGCAAGCGGGTCGGCAAGCCGCTTCCCGAACAGTTGCGGGGCTGGGCCCGCGTGGTGCAGCGATTCGGTGACTGGTCGATGTTCCGCTTCCTGACCGAGCACGCCGGCCTCGACGAGCGGACCATCGACCTGATCGGCACCTTGGAGAACCTCACCTCCCGCCTCCCGCTGTCCTTCATCCACAGCTTCATCGGCTCCTCCCTCATCAGCCCCGACACGCCCTTCTACGAGTTGGAGGGCGGCACGGCCGTACTGCCGGACGCCCTGCTGGAACGGGTGCGCAAGGAGGTGCGGTTCGACCGTCGTGTCACGCGCATCGAATACCACCACCCCGACCGTCCTTCGCCGGACACCGAGCACGTCCGGAACAAGGGACCGCACGTGTGGGTGGACACCGTGTCCGAGGGCCGTGACGGGCCCGTCGTGCGTGAGCAGTTCACCGCGGACGTCGCCGTGGTGACGGTGCCGTTCTCCGGACTGCGCCACGTGCAGATCGAGCCGCCCATGTCGTACGGCAAGCGCCGCGCCGTCTGCGAACTGCACTACGACAGCGCGACCAAGGTGCTGCTGGAGTTCAGCCGCCGCTGGTGGGAGTTCGACGAGGCCGACTGGAAGCGCGAGCTGAACGCCGTCGAGCCGGGCCTGTACGACGCCTACCGCACCGGCCGCACCGCCACGGACGGCAGTCTGCTCGGCGCCCACCCCTCCGTGCCCGCCGGGCACATCTCGGCGGGCCAGCGCACCCACTACGCGGCCAACCGCGCGCTGGTACGCGACCAGCCGGAGGCGGTCGACGTCGTGGGCGGCGGATCGGTCTCGGACAACGCCAACCGGTTCATGTTCCACCCCTCCCACCCGGTTCCCGGCAGCGAGGGGGGCGTGGTCCTGGCGTCCTACAGCTGGGCGGACGACGCGCTGCGCTGGGACTCCCTGGACGACGAGGCACGGTACCCGCACGCCTTGTGCGGCCTCCAGCAGGTCTACGGCCGGCGCATCGAGGTCTTCTACACCGGAGCGGGCCGCACGCAGAGCTGGCTGCGCGACCCCTACGCCTACGGGGAGGCGTCCGTGCTCCTGCCCGGACAGCACACGGAGTTGCTGCCCGCCATCCCCACGCGCGAGGGGCCGTTGCACTTCGCCGGGGACCACACGTCCGTCAAGCCGGCGTGGATCGAGGGAGCCGTGGAGTCCGCCGTGCGTGCCGCCCTGGAGATCCACGCGGCATGAGCCGAACGGCCCACTGAACCACGACGCGGCCCCGGACCCCGGCGCATCGGGCGGGCTCCGGGGCCGCCGCACCACGTGATCGGTCGATCAGGCCACGGACAGGTGGTGCGGGCGCTCGGCCGGGTTCTCCCGGCCGCAGAACAACAGACGGGGGCGGACGCGCTGTTTTGTAGGCACACAAAAAACCACCGAAACACAAAACCAAAAAAAAAAAAAAAAACAACACCACCC
>NZ_JBIRYZ010000035.1:51694-75569 GCF_044390325.1 Streptomyces sp. NPDC018964 | reverse complement strand
ATGACCGGATAGCCCTCGCGCTGGAGGTTCTTGATCACGCCGTTCCAGCTCGAGGAGTCCGCGAACGCGCCGTGCACCAGGACGATCGTCGGCTTCCCGGCAGCCGGGCGGGGGTGGTGGGCCGTGCCGGTGGCGGCGGCGGGGTTGGTGGCGAGGAAGGCGGCCGCTGCGACGGCACCCGCGACGCCGGTGGCGATGACGGCGCGCCTGGAGAGGGAGCGGCGTCGTGCGGTGCTGTTCATGGTGGATCTCCTTCTGGGTACGGGATGTGCTTCGCACGGTGGTCCGGTGAGCCGGACCACCGTGCGTCCAGGCCATGCCGGCTCGATGCCGTGGTGCGTCGTGGGGCCATGCCGAGCAGGTCATCGGTACGGCCGTGAGCAGCACGATGTGCAATATATTGCATGCTTCATGATGGAAGTGTCAAGGATCCGTCACCGCGCTCGCTCCGGCTGCGGGTGCCCCGTGCCGGGCTCACGGTCTCGATCACGCGAGAGGCCATGCGAAGGGAACCTGTGCCGGGTGTCCGCCGGTGCGGCGTCATCGTGCGATGTGCGGGGGCGGTGGCCTCCGCCTTCACCCCTCGCGAGCCCGCGGCCACCGCGGGGTCGGCTCCGGACCGTGCCCTCGGCTCCATGGAGGCCCCGCGCGGCCGAGCGCGCACCCGCCCGGTCCGGCGTTCCGGCCAGTCGGCCGCGTTCCCGATCCGAAGGGTGAGGCAGCCGTATCCAGGAGTGGCCGGAGCGGATGCGGCGAACACGACCTCATGGCACTTCGGCCGCGGGACCACCCGCGTCTCGCTGGACTCGGCGACCGCGGTGATCAAGAGGCCCTTCGTCTCTCACCCCGGACCGGCCGGCCCACCCGTTCGACCGGGGCCCTTACGGGCTCCCGAGCCGTACCCGGCCGATGCCCCGGGCTTGTGCGGATGTCTCCCGGCATCCGCGCGAAAGAAAGGGGGTGAGGTCACGGCCGGAACGCCACGGTCGATCCGGCGCGAGACCATCGGCACCGTGGGTACGTCCCGCGGACGACGTCCGAGCCCTCCGCATCGGCTCCCCGCCGGCGGACGGATCGTCCGGACCGCCGTGCGGACGAGACCGTGCCACGCGCTCCGCGGAGGTCCGTTACCAGGTACCGAACACGGCACCCAGGTGCGTACCCAGGAAGTGTCCGGTTCCAGGAGTCACGCCGGCGATCAGGCAGGCGACCTCGACGGGAGGCGGAAGGAAATCGCCGTCGTCCTCGCGGCGGTACACGCCCAGCCCCGTCTTCCGCATGAAGGGCGTCATCGCCTCCGGATCCGTGCCCTCGAGGGCGGGCGCGCCCCGTTCCAGCAGATCCGTCTCGTCGTCGCGGTACACAGCGACCGGTTCGCCGTTCCGGTACCAGGCGAGAAGGCATTCACCGTCGAACCCCGCGTGGTGGACGACGGCCTGGGTCCGTTCGGAGAGGTCCCGCGCACGCTCCATGCCCTCGACCCCGCACGGCTCGATCAGCATGACCCAGTCGTCGACGGGCACTGCCAGCGCACACCTGACCGGATCGCCGCCATCGCTGGAAAAAGCCGCCGAGACGAGGTCGCCGTACGTCATCGGCCGTACGGTGGCGGGCTGGGCGCCCAGCCGTAGCAGCGCCTCCCGCGCATCGACGCGTTCCACCCATGTGATCGTGCTGGGTCCGGACAGATCCAGCAGGTCGAACCAGTCCCTTGCCACACCGCTGCCGGCCGGGCGCACCGGCTTGGCCTTCTCCCGCGCTTCCCGGCGTGCGTACCGCCGTCGGAGCCCGGCGAGCCGCGCCTCCTCCTCGGCGGTCCGGCTGTCGAAGAGCTCGTTGCCCTCCTCGTCCAGGAGCACGATGTCGCCCACGTCGCGGACGACCACCGCGGAAATCGTGAACGACATCGGGTCCAGCAGAAAGCGGCCCGTCCATCTCTGGAGAACCGTGGAGTCGGTGCCCGCACGCAGTACACCGTCCTCTCCGAGGGTGATCGCCGCACCGGGCTGTCCTGCCGTCCGCGCCCACACGTGCCGGCTCCCGTCCTCCGTGTCGGACGGCGTATGCAGCAGGGTCCGGCCCGCCGGTGTGTGAGTCAGCGTGTACCGCCCGTCCGCGGACACGATCGAATCCGCGAGGACCTCGCCCCGCCGCAGCCGGTCACCGCCCGCCGGCCGGTAGCCGGCCAGGACGTCCGCGTCGAGGGGGTCATGGCTCCACCGTACGGTGCCGTCGGGGTCCACCAGGACCAGACGTCCGTCGTCCCGGACCTGCGCGGCGGTCACCCGCCGGTCGACTTCTCCCGACGACCACACCCGAGCCCCCTGAGGCCCCTGCAGCGCCAGAAAGCCCTCATGAAGAAGGGTCAGCCTTCCCGCCGCGGGCATCGGCTCGCCCATCCGCCAGACGTCACGCATTCCACGGTTGTCGCGCAGCGCGATCGTCCCGTCCCGGCGGTGTTCCAGTGCGTATGCGCCGCCGGGTGAGACCAGGGACTGCAAGGACAGGGACTCTCCGGCACGGAGTGTGGCCTTTTCCCCGGTTCCCATGGCAACTCCCGCTCGCGGAACAACGTTTCGTGTTGTGGGGCAGGCACCGCCGCCACCGCTCCTCACTCTGCCACAGTGGGCCAGGAGCTCCGACCGGTCCGTTCGGAAGGCTGCCGTGGGCATCGCCCGCGCCTGCGCGGGACCACGCCGGCCGGGACCACCTCCTATACGACGCCGGACAGGTCGCTGCCATAGGTGAGCCCGCAGAAACCCGGCTCGCCCCCGCCGGGTTCCCGCGCCGCGCCGATCAGCCTCGACCGCGGGTCGAGGTCGATCGACACCACCCTGCCCGGTGCGGACCGCGGTGCCCGCACCGGGCTGAACGCGCTGTGCGTGAACCAGCGGACGGTGCCTTCGTAATTGACGGCCCACAGCTGGTCGTCGGGCAGCACACCCATGACGAGCGACCGGGCGCCGTCTCCTGCCCGCAGCAGGAGCTGCTCCAGCCGTGCCACCTCCTCGGGCACCGGTCCCTCCCATACGCGTTTCGCGCGCGCGTACCGCGCGTGCTCACCGGCCGGAGCGGCGGGCGCTTCCTCCGCCGCGGTGGCCGTCCGGACAGCGGCCGGCGCATCGGGCTCCAGGTGCCGGCCGCGGTACTGCCCGAGCAGGGTCTCGGCTGTGGTGATCAGTTGCCGCACGATCCGCCGGCGGGACTCGTTCCTCGTGCCCGCCGCGTAGGCCCGCGCCCGGTCGACGAGCGTGCCGAGCACCTCGGCCCGTCGCACGGCATCGTGCGCGTCCGTCCGCCCGTACTCGTTCAGCAACCGGTCGAGCTCCGTTATCCGTGAGAGCGACCGCAACGCGGTTCCCTCACTGGTGAGTTCCAGGAAGGTCGCGGGGTCCAGGAGACCGGGCGGGGAGTCCTCCAGCCGGTACCGCAGCGGATCGAGGCGGACCTGCGGCGTCCCGTCGTCCCTCTCGCCGGTCTTCACGGTCTTCGGCGGCACCACGGGCCCGTACAGCTCGTCCGGCGAACCCGCCCTGTCCCTCCCCGTGCCGTGGACCTCGTGAGGAACGCGGTGGGCCGCTTCCCCGCCCGACACGGTGTGCGGCGGCCGCTCGCCGGCCTCCGTACGAGGCGGGGTCAGGACCGTGTCCGGGCCCGGCGCGTCCTCGCCCGCTTCCGCGGCGGTCACCCTCGCGGGCTGTTCGGGCCGCTTGCCCTCCCGGATCTCCCTCCTGCGCTCCCGGTCGGCCGGGCTCACGGGTTCCTCGGGCTCGGCCTCCGCGGGGACGCCGGACCAGGTGCTCCGCGGGACCGCCGCCAGATAGGTGTCCTTCTGCCGGTAGACAGTCACCTGCCCGCGCGGACCGCGGGCGTCCGGGTCCGCCCACGGATACGACCGGTGGGAGCCGTCCTCGTGGACCACGGTGAGGTCGACGCGAAGGTGCCGCGCGGTCAGGGCCGCGGCCAGATCCGCCGTCTCCTCGTTCCACCGGCGTGCCGTTCTCAGGTTCAGCCGGACCAGGTCGAGCCGTTGCGCCGTGGTGAGGCGGACGCGCACCCGCTCCGGCAGCGGACCTCCGCCTCCGGAGGTCTCCCGGAAGAGGGCCGCGGTGTCCGTCCGCGGGAAGTCGCGGCGGGAACCGAGTACGCGCTGCAGCTCCGCGGGCCGGAAGACGGCCTGTGGGTCGAGCGGGGTGCGGGCGGGAAGGTGCGGGCTGCGGGACACCATCGACGCCAGCTGGTCCGAGGCGCCGACGACACGGTTGTTCCTGGCCCGGACGACGGCCGCGTAGAAGCCGTTGCCGTCCGACTCGGTCCGGTGGAGGTCGAGGACCCGGCTTCGCCCGGTGGGACCGTACTCCGTCAGGGTGCGGTGGTCCGCCCCGGCGTCGTAGTACCGGGACGGCCGGCCCGCTTCGGCCGGCCGCTGCCACGGCGGCCGGACGTGCGCCGGCCGCACGGGGGCGCTCCTCGGCTCCGGCGCGGGGGCCCCGCCTTCCGCGCTCCGCTTCCGCGCGGCTTCCTTCCCCGGCGCCCGCGACTGTCCGAAGGTCACCTCCGGCGGTTCCGCCGTGCCGCCCAGCAGCAGTCGTCCGTCCTCGGTGGCGGCCAGCCGGTGCCAGCGGGTGAGCCGGTCGGCGCCCTCCCGCACCCGCGCGTACTCCTCCGCGGCCGCTTCCGCGCGGGCCGACCGGACCCGCAGCTCGGCGACGAGGGAGTTCAGTTCGGCCCGCGCGGCGTCCAGGGCGGCGCGCGCCGAGGAAGCCCGCTCCGCCCTGGTCAGGACGGCCTCCGCCTCCTCCCTCCGCCGGTCCCCCGCCTCGTCCCACGCGGTGCCGGCGGCGTCCCGCTCCTCCCGGAGCACGCGCAGGGCGTCCCGGGCCGCCGCGACGTCCGGCGTCCCCTCCCCGGCCTCCGCCTCCGCCAGGGCGGACTCGGCTGCCTCCACATCGGCCTGCAGCTGGGCTCCCCGGCCCCGCCGCAGATCCCAGTACTCCTTGTCGGCCGCGGTCCACGCCTTGTCGGCCCGGGTCACCTCGTCCCAGGCCCTGGCCACCGCCGGCGGGAATCCGATGTCGTCGACGAGGCCGAGACGGCGCGCGACGTCCTCGCGTACCCAGGCGAGGACGGTCGTCCTCGTCTCCACCACCAGCGGCTCTCGTCGCGGGTTCCCGAAGACGCTCCGGAACGCCCTGCCCACGCCGCTGTCCTTCACGTGGTGGCGGACCTCGGCGACGCTCAGCCACGTCGTGGGAATGGCGAACAGGAAGGTTCTGGCCTGGTCGGGCTTGGCGTTGACCGCGCCGAGCAGGGCGCTCGACATGTCCGTCCCGGCGGAGTCGCCCTCCTGGGCGCCGGCCCCGGTGCCCATCTGGTTCGTTCCGGTGCTCGCCGTGGACGTGGTCGGCCCGGCCGCGAGCACCTGCTCCGACACCCCGCCGTAGGAGGCGTGCGCGCCGCCGCTCCGCGTGTTCCGCCGGGACGCCTCGAACCGGAGTCCGTCCGCCACGGTCAGGAGCTGCGCGCCGGAGAAGTCCGGCTCGGAGTGGAGCGTGAGGGTGGCGTCGGCACCGTCGAGGACGCCCCGGTGACGCACACCGGCCACCTGGTAGCCGCCCGGTGCGAGTGTCCGGTCGAAGAACGCCGTGAGCATCCCGTTCGACGTCCCGTCCTCCAGGCTCTGGGCCGCGCCGGTACCGGATCGGGTCAGCGGGGTGTTCCCGGCCCGCGCGAGCGTGTCCTCGGTGATCTCGCCGCCCACGGGCAGCGGCAACGACGTGTCGTAGGAGGCGCCCAGCGCGGCCGTGTTGGCCGCGTGGAGCCGGTCCAGACCGATGATCCGGCGGACGGCGAAGCCCTCCGGGGGCAGGACGAACCGCCGGGCCTGCCCGTCGGCGCCACGGCCCGCGGCGTGGTTCCGGGCGCCGGCCCGTGGAAGCCGCGCTACGTCGATGCGGCGTGGCGCGCCGTACGTCCGCGGCACGGCCGGCGCGAGGGGGTCCTCCCGTGGATCCGTCGCGTCCCCCGCCGGGGGGTCCGGCCGCATCAGGCTCAGGGGGAAGTGCTCGACGAGCCGTCCCGCGTCGGCCTCGGCCGACACGGTCAGCCGCCGCCGGCCGGCGAGCGCCCGCCCCAGCCGCCGGGCCTGCCCGACAAGGCGGTCGGTCCGGCCCCGAGGCGGATCCGCCGGCCCGGTGTCGGTGATGTCCAGGGTCAGACGGAGCATGTACCGGGTGGCGTACTCGCCGTGTGCCTGGGTGGTGATGACGGTCGTACCGTGAACCGTTCCCTCGCTCCGGGACTGCGCGACCGTGCGCAGCGTGGAGCCCGTATGGACGTAGGTCGGCCCGGCGGCCTTCACCGGGTCGGCGTGGACGTGCGCTCCCTCGGAGACCGCGATGCCGAGCATGGCCCCGGCGGTCCGTGCCCTGGCCGCCCCCGTGCTCTCCGCCGCGTGAAGGCCCTCCCACAGCTCCACGCTGTGGCCCAGGCCGCGGAACCGCCCGGCGTCCTCGGTGACCGGGATCAGTTCCCCGCGGATCCGCATCCGGCGGGTGCCGACCCAGGCCTGAACCGTCTGCGAGCCCCAGCGGCCGATACGCCCCGGCATCGAGGCCCCCGAGCCGGTCATCTCCTTGCCGATCGTGCGCACGACCCGGTCCGACACCAGCCGTCGCAGCTGGTCCCGGTCCTCCGCCGGCAGCCCCAGGGGAAGCAGTCGCTCCTCGAACGCGCGCAGCGCGGCGGTCGTGTCGAGCGAGTTGACGGGCCAGCCGCCGAACGGGTGCTCCCGAAGCCACGGCAGGGGAGACCAGGAACGCCCGGTGTACAGGGGCACGGGTCCGAAGCCGTCCTTCAGCAGCCCGAGCCGGTGGGCGCTCTTCTCCGGGAGGTGGCCGGCCCAGCCGTGTTCGACCTCGATCCGCCGGCCCGCGGCACCGGCCATGGAGCGCGGTACGCGTGACCAGCCGGAGGCCCGTTCGCCGATCCGGCTGGAGACGGCCGCCACCTCATGCGTGACGGAGGCCGAGACCAGGACATGACGCCCCATGTCCTTCCGGATGGTCTCCGTCAGTGCGGACCGGGAGACCGACACCGCCTCGGTCGCGTCCCGCTGGTACGGACTGGCGACGGCGGTGTAGACGCCGGTGCCGCCGTCACCCGTCTGATGGGAGGCCAGATAGCCCGCCTGGCCGCCGAGGAAGAGATGGGACGTCCTGGTCTGCCGGCTGGTCACCTGGGTGACGCCGCCGAGAAGGACCTCGCCCTCGATCCTCACCGCCTTCGTCCGGGCCGTCAGGTCGTCCCCGAGGGAAGTCCGGTGCGCCAGCGCCGTGGTCCGGTCGAGATAGGGCGACTGGGTCCACACCGAGGGCATCCGCCACCCCCTGGGGGCGGAGCTCTGGTCGAAGTTCGCCGTCAGGCTCGTGCTGTCGAAGAGGCTCGTCACCGCCCGGTGCCCCACCGCGCCCGGCACCGTCAGGGCCCACGAGCCGTCCGAGGCGTCCGAGAGCACCTGCTCCACCGCGGCCCGCACCTGTGCGTCAGCGGTGACGGAGACCGTCTGGAAGGGATGCTCGGACAGGACCGACGGCGTGCGGCGGGTGACGTCCCGCAGGAACCGCGGAGACATCAGGACCAGGTCACGGGCCTCGGAGGGCTCGATGACCTGCACGGGCCGGGGGTTCGGGGGTGTGACCGCCGGGGCCGCCGGCGTGTGTTCGACGGGCACGCCGAGCAGGACCCTTCCCACTCCGGGCGCGTCCCCGTCCGCCGTACCGTCCGGTTCCGGCGCGAGGAGTGTGGCCGGCGTCGCCCTGTGGACGAACATCCCGGTGCTCAGCGCGTTCAGGGACAGCACACCCCGCATCCACCGGCGGGGCCGCCAGAAACCGCCTGTCCCGGCGCGCAGAACGAGTGCGTAGCTGTACAGGTGGGCCCCGCCGGTACCGGCCGACGTGGATTCGTGCGTGGCCGTGTGTCCGTAGCCGGTCTCGGACTCCTTGCGGCCTCCCGCCCGTGCGCCCACGGACCATGTGCCCGCGTGCTGCGGACGGCCGATGCCGTCGACCGCGGTGCTGCGCAGGGAGACCACGGCTTCGAGACCGCCCTGTATTCCGCGCGCGCCGGTCTGCCGGCCCGTCAGGTTCTCGCCGCCCGGGGCGCTGCGGCGCAGCCGCAGGTCCTGATGCGTCCCCTCGTACCGTCTCCCGCTCAAGGCCGCGTCCACCCATACGTGCCGGTATCCCTCTGAGAAGGGACCGGAGTCGAGGAGGTCGAACCGCAGGCCGGTGGTCGTCATCGTCTCCAGCGCGGAGGCCATGCTCTGGTGCGAGAGACTGTTGAGCACTTCCAGGGTGTTGTTCACCACGGTCTCGAAGTGGCCTCTGTCCCGCCACCGGGGATCATCGGGATTGAGCTCGTGAAGGGGGGCGACCAGGCCGGGATGGGCCCTGCCGATCTGCCGCAGCACGGAGTCCGCGAAGTGCTGCGCGAACGTGACGGTGCGGCCGTCGATCTCCCGGGTGGGGCTGCCGTCGGCGAAGGTGAATTCCTCCACCCGGCTCATGCCCAGCGTCGGTGGGTCATCGGCTGCCAGCCACGGCGGAGCCGCGGGTTCCGGCCCTTGCGCGGCCACGGTGTCCTCCCCGGCCAGACGGCGGGCCTCGGTACCGGTCAGCCGCTCCAGCGACCAGGTCCGGAAGGTCTCGCTGCGTGGTGGCGCGCTCCACTTGTGCGGGGGGTTCTTCCGCAGCATCCCCTGCTGCCCCTCGTCACCGCGCGGCTCGGGCGGAGCCGCTCTCCGGCCGGGCGGTGCGGTGACGGTGACCTTCTGCCGCACCAGGTACAGGCCCGTCGCCACGTCCTTGGCCTGACCGGCCGTCTTGACGCCTCCGGTGCCGCCGAAGAAGGAGCCGTGACCGCGTGAGGCACCGGCGCGGACGTTGAGCCCCGCCAGGACACGCACGTCCAGTTCCCCGCCTTCGACACCGAACAGATGTCCCCCGGGACCCACCGTGGCACCGGCCTCCACGCCGAGGGAACTGCCCAGGTACCGCTCGTTGTGGGCGGTCGACTGTGCGGTGTCCCTCAGTTCCATGGCGGTGCTCTCGCCGACGAGGACCGCGTCCTCGACTTCGACGACCACGGAGAAGACGCCGAGCGGGTCACTCCCCGAGGGGCCGCGGAACAGCAGCGGGGTGAGCACCCGCCCCTGCTTCAGCATGCGGCTCATCCGGTGGAAGCTCTCGGTGGAGAAGAAGTCGTGGATCCGCACCGCGGCGCTGTCGCCCTCCTTCACCCGGGCCTGCCGCAGGACCCAGTCCCGGATGTGCGCCACGGGCCCATGGGCCTCGGTGTTCGCCATCCGCACCCGGGACCGGGGGCCGAGCGTCAGGCGCCGGGGCAGGGAGTCCTCGAGCGGTACGGGCAGGGTGAGGTCGTCGGCGAGCCGCACCAGCAGTCCGTCGCGCACGGCGAAACCGAAGGCCGCCGGCCGCAGGGCCGTCCCGTCGGCCCGCGCGGGCCTCCCGCCCAGGTCGACGGGGCGGCGTGAGGTGTCCGTCACCGAGAACCCGTACCAGACGTCGTCCAGGTGTGCCCGCGAGGTGCCGGCGCTGCGGGTCTCCGTCTGGTTCATCACCTGGTTCTGCAGGGAGTAGCGCGCCTGCTTGCCGACGGAAGCCTGGACGAACACCCGGCCCCAGACGGAGAAGGCATTCCTGAGGGGGCCCAGCGGAACCGTGGGAGCCAGGGCCAGGGATGTGCTGTTCACCCGGATTCCGCCGCTGGTGACCGCGGAGCGCTGCATCGACTCGATCTTGACGGGCTTCTCGTGGCCGAACGCGAAGCGTTCCCACTGCCCGTAGGCGCGCGCCGTGACGGCCAGGACCCTCGTCCTCCCGTCCGCCGTCCGGTACGGGAACTCACGGCCGTCGGCGAAGAAGCTCCCCGGGCTGGATTCGAGCCCGTGCCTCACCATGTCCAGCAGGCCGAACCCGTCGTTCTCGGCCGCCGGGCGCGTCGCGGCCGATTCGTCGAGCCTCAGGGCGAGTTCCGCGAGGACCAGGGAGACGCCCCGCAGGGTGTGGCTGCCGTGGCCCAGGGCGAAGGAGCGGTTCACCACCTGCGGCGGCAGGCCGGTCAGCCGCGCACCGACTTCTCCGCTCATGTAGGGGGGCAACCGCGCGGAATCGGTGAACCGCACCGGGCCTTGGACGGTCGGTGCCGCGGGCAGGCCGCGGTCCAGCCGGGGCGGCCTGCGGTCGTCCAGGTCCCCTTCGATCGCCCCCGGACGGGATGCGATGTCCCGGTGCGGGGGCGCGGCCGCGAGGGGGCGGTCCTCCGGAACCGGGGCCGGTCCGGATGCTTTTCCGTCGGGCGCCGCCTTTGAGGTGGATGCCGATGCGGCCGTGTCACCGCGGGTGTCCCTGACCGCGTGCCCGCGCGCGCCCGCCCTCAGGCCGGGTCCTGCTCCGGTCCCGAACACATCACGGAGCCGCAGCGACAGTTTCCGGGCCGGGTGGCCGGGGCTGTCCGGATCGATCCCGGAACCATCGAGGTGGATGCGTTCGGCGATCAGGCCGACCATCTTCTCGTGCAATTGCGCGTACCGGTATTCCGCCGAACCCGCCTCACGGATGATGGCGGGCGGCTGATGGGTCTCGTCGACGATGCCGGCCGCCCGTACGAGCAGATCCTGCCGCTCCTTCGGTTCGAGGGCGTCCATCGTCTTCTCGGCGCGTGCGAAGATTTCCCCCCAGGGCCCGGGGACGTCTCCGGAATTCTCCGGAAGGGTGGCCGCCGGGTTCCGGTCCTCGACGGGGCCGTGTCCCGCTCGCGCGGACCCCACCGCGTCACGTGCTTCTTCGTGCCCGGGAAGGACATCCCCGCCGTCCGCCCTGCGCACTGGTCCGGCCGGTGACCTTTCCGCGTCCAGTCGCTGGAAGTAGGCCGTCAGCGCAGCCAGTCGACGGAGTGGATCAGCAAGCCTTTTGACGTCGCGCTCCACTTCCCGCGGAACAGCGAAACACACCGTACCGGCGGGGGAATCGACGCTGCCCATAGCATTCCCATCATGTGAACAGCCCCAGGGAAAGGAGGCCGGGCACCAGGCGCGGCAACGTCAATATATACACCCGCTTTTATCGCCCGAAAATCCAGGTAAATTTCACTGGGAATTCAACTCGCATTATGAACTTGTTCGCGCATTGGGCAGAGGGCGTGGCGCGGTCATCCGCATATCGGCGGACGGGGGACGGGGGACGGTATCCGGAGCTGTCGGCGCGGGCGGGAATGCCGTCGCCCGGACCCCGTGCCGCCGGCGCGGCCGAGGTCCTGGCGGATCTTCCGCGGAGTCCGTATCAGCTCCCACGGCCGCCGGAGCCGTCCCCGCCCCGGAAGGGAAACGCCGGGAGCGCTCAGCGCCTCCCGGACGGCCCGTCGGCGTCGCGCGGCGCCGGTCGCGGTGAGCACCTGCCGCGCCCCGGGCCGGAGCGCGGACGCCGGGCTCCGAACCGGCCCCCCGTGCAGAGGATCCGGGAGGGCGCCGTGGGCTCATCGGCGGGCGGGGGACACGACGGTCGCGCACCCGGACACGGTCACAGGAACATGGCGACCGGATTGAGATCGGCTTCCGGTGTCGGCGTTGCCGACCACCCCAGTGAGACGGGGACGTCGTACAGCCTTCCCGGGGCGAACTGCGGCCAGAAGCTTCGCAGTCCCGGCACCATGACCTTGACGACGGGCAGTCCTATGTCCGGGCGCGTCTGGTCCAGGACCAGCATCTCCATCCCGCGTTCCTCGACGAGGCGGCGGGCCCGCCGGAGGTCGCCCGACAGGTCGTACGTACCGGCGGCCCGGCGGTGCGGTCCTGTCAGGAGGGGTGACCGGCCGTCCGGCGCGAGGTAGGGCTGGTTCTCCAGGGTCGCGGTGCGCCACCAGTGGGTGTCCGGGCCCTCCTGGTCCTGGTGGGGGCCGGAGCGGAACTCGATCAACTGGGCGAGGAACTGGTTCATTTCCGTCAGTGCCCGGGAGACGGCCAGGGCCGGATCGAAGTGCGCGCCGAAGCCGAAGAGGATGTCCTCGCTCCCGCCTCCGGTGCGGCGCGACACCGCGGCGACGACGGGGATGCCCAGGTCGGACGTCAGGTCCAGGACCCATACGTCCCGGCCCTGTGCCGTGTAGGTGTCCTGCCAGCGCTCCAGGTAAGGGTGGTTCACGTCGTCGAGGCGGACCGCCGGGCGGCGAACGCGGTTGTACCACCACAGGGCGACGCTGTCGCGCTCGACCAGTTCGAGAAAGCCCTGGAGAACCGCGTCCTCCAGGCTGGCCCCCGCCGCGTTGCCGCTGGAGTGGGCCAGGGCGTGAACGGGCCCGGGCGGGGTGGGAAAGCGGTAGTACAGATAGGCGCTGGGCACGTACTTGAGCCGGTTCCCGGTCAATGACCACACCGGTGTCCAGGACACTTCCTGCGTGTCGTCGAGGGGGTCGGGCACCCAGCCGAAGCCGGTTCCCCGCCGGCGCCATTCCTCTCGCCGCCGGAACTGCCCGTCGCTGAAGTGCTGCAAGGTGTCGAGACGGACGGCGTCGTCGCCCAGCGCGCGGGTGGAAGCCGTCAGACACGCCTCGTCCCCTTGCCAGACGCCGCAGTAGCGTTCGACGGCTTCACCGAGAGCGCTCGCCCGGGCCTGCATGTCGGACATCCCCTTTCCGGCGCTCTCGGTGCGCAGCACCCGCCGTACGGGGGCGGAACCCGGTGGCCGGCTCACCGCGAAGTTGTGCCCGGCACGGTAGACGTGCAGCAGGTCGGAACGCGTCTCCAGTCTGGTCAGCTCTGTGACCACCCCGGTGATCGGGCTCACCAGGTGTCCGTAGGCGCGCAGCAGGTGATCGGGGCCGCTGGCCCGGTATCCGCCGTCGGTGTCCGGCGCGGTGACTCGGTCGCGCAGTTCCACGGGCCGGTGGGCCCGAGCCGCCATCATGGCCGGATCACCGCAGGTGGGACACTGCGGGCGGCGGGTCACGTGGTGTCTGCCGGTATCCAGCGTCAGGGCGTCGAAGCTGAGCAGCGTGGGCGTCCGGTCTCTCAGTCCGGCGATCCACTGGGCGGCCCGGAGGACCGTCAGCCGTGCGGCCAGGCCGGTCGCCGTGGCGGATCCGATGCCGCCTCCCCGCGCCGCATGCTGTTCCACGGCCCCCGCGGCCGACCGGGGATCGGCCTCCCGGTGACTTCTCAGCCGCTGCGTCAGGCAGTGCCAGCATCCTTCGCCGCCGGGCTCCATGACGGGGGAGATCCATGCCGACGCCCCGGTCAGCCGGGCGACCATCCACGCGGTGGAGTCCTTGACGGCAGCGGCATGGAGGGCCGTGAGCCGCGGATCCAGGAAATCATCGGCCGTCACGATACGGAGAACCTCTTCTCCGTCCCCAGCGCCCATGAGCAGCCCCTGTTCCCGCGCGGCGTGGGTGAGGGCCGCCATGTCGGGCCCGGCCCCGCCGACGGACATCAGGCGGACCGCTCGGCTTCGCATGGCGTCGCCGACCGCTTCCGGGTCCAGTCCCGCCAGTTCCCACAGACCGCTGTCGTGATCCTCGTGGTCCGTCGCGCGCTCCACCACCAGCCCCGCGGCCAGAAGCCGGTCCAGGGCGCGGTCGATCACCGCCGCGGGGAAGGAGGTGCCCAGTGCCTTGTGCAGAGCCGCACGGGTCGCACCGCGGCGGAGCAGCGGAGCCATGTTTTCGCTGATCGGGCCACGCAGCAGGGTGTGGCGGTCCCGGGACACGAGGCGGACTCCTGTTCCCGGGTGGACCGCCATGTGCACGTGCCGGGGAAACCGCAGAATATGAGCATCCATGACAACGAGCTTCCTTTTACCGGCCTCAGGTGCGGGCTTACGGGGAGGCCGCGAGCCCGCACCTGCCGGCTGCTGGATTTACCAGGGGGGTATAACGCAGTAAGCGCGCTCGGTACGCCCGCCGAGCTCCTCGATCACGAGGTCTTCCTCGGTGATCTCTTCGACATCGATGTCATTCTGCATGATATGCCTCCGTTCCTCTGGAAAGGACAAAGTCGAATGTAGCCCTTCCGTACTCGAGGAACACCGATGGACGGCGGTGAGGAAAGTAACTGTTTTGGTCGCGCCGGCGGTGAACCGGAACGGATTTCCCGCCGACGGTGGAGCCGGACGGGTCGGGCCCGGAGGGGAAGGGCGATGCGGACGGCGCGAACGCTCCGCCCGACGTCGGACGGAACACATTCATTTCCGGCCGGAGCGGGCGGAACGCCGTCAATACCGTGACGGTCACCGACGGGGACGGCCGGATTCCGTCCGGCGGCCCGGCCGGATCCGGGAGTCGCACGGGCGTCACCCATATCAGCCGGCCGGGGCCGGTGGGCCGCCGTCGCGCTCAGCGGGTGCACCGGCCCGACGGCGGATCCCGGTGCCACCGGTCCCGGGCCCTCTCCTCGCGGCCGGCCCCGGACGTCACACCTTCGCTCCGACACCCTCGGACGCCAGGGACATGGAGGGACCGAGATTGTGCTCCTCCAGGACAAGGCGCAGGGCACGGAGCCCGTAGAAGCGCCGCGACTTCACCGTCCCCTTGGGTATGTCGAGGTCCAGGGCGACCTCTTCGTCGGTCTTCTGGAGGAAGTAGGTGCGGTAGATCACCTCTCGATGTGTCGGAGACAGGGACCGGACAGCGACCTTGACGGTCATCGACGTCAGGACGACGTCGTCCGAGCCGGTCTCGGCCAGATCGGCAAGGCTCTTCTGGTCGATCTCGATCTCGGTCGGCCGGTTCCTGTTCCTGCGGTGCGCGTCCATCACCAGATTGCGAGCCACGGTGAAAAGCCATGGCCTGAGCATGTCGCGATCGGCGGTGCCGTATTTCAGCCAGCACCGCAGCAGGGTCTCCTGGACGATGTCCTCCGCATGGTGCACGTCTCCCCCGAGAAGACGCGAAACGAAGGTGAAGAGCGTGGGCAAGGACTCCTGGCATCCAGCAAGAAGGGACCGCTCCGACTCGTCGTCTCCCGTGGAACCTATAACGGGCCAGGACATCTCTTTTTCCTTCCGCTGAAGAATAGTTCCGGGGCCGCTCGGAGATTCCCTCGAGTGGTGGGGAAGCCTCCACGGCCTCAGCCACGCGACGGACGAACGGGTGGCCCCGGTGGCGCCCGTCCGGCTGACCGTCTCGGTGCCCGGGCCCCGACAGCGGACCTGCCCCCTTGCCGGCGTCAACGCGCGAGACCCACGAGGAGGCCCGACGGCCTCCTCCTCGCGCCTTCGGAACTCCTCATCGACCTCGGTGGCAACTGTGCTCAACCCCGTTGGGCCATCGGATTGGCGCAGGATTGACGTTCGATGGACGCGAACCGCGGCCGGCTTCCCACCCCGGGGGCGGGGAACCGGCCGCTTCATTCGACGTCGCCACTCCGGGGTGCGGGAACGGCAGCGGGGGATGTCGGTGCGGGAGGACGACAGCGGCCTTCGGCCGGCGTGGGCGCCACCAGGTCTTCAGCGAATGGACGTGGTCTGTCGGGGACTTCGGGGGCACCTTCCGTTCGGGAGAGGACGGTTCGGGACATACCCGTCAGTCGGCCGACGGGGCCGGGCGGAGCACACATCGCATACGTGCGGGGACCGCCGCCCACGACACGAGCGGGCTCGTGTCAGAGGCCGCGCGCCGAGCACCCCACACCGGGCTGAGCGCTGCCCTGTGTTCACCTGCGGGTGCGCAGCCGCAGATACGGCGTCCCGCTCCGCGCTCGCCCGCCGCGAGGACGCCGTTCCGCCGCGGATCGCGGAAGGGCCCTCGACGGTGCCGGCCCCGTCCGGGAAGCGGGACCGTCGCCACACCGCGTACCGGGGCGTGGCGACGTACGTCAGGCCCGGTCACGGGCGAGCCGGGCGGCCTCCTCGATGGGACCGCGGTGCACGGGGCCGTGACCGGGCAGGAGGGTGTCGCCCTCGAACCGGCCGATGATGTCGAGGGAGGCTCGAGCACGCTCCCGGTCGTGGTCGAACATGGCCGGGAGCAGTTGGGGTCCGCGCCTTCGTGTGGTGGGGTGCCCGCTGACCAGCGCGTCCCCGGACACCAGTATTCCCGCCCCGGGAAGGGCGTAGGCGCAATGTCCCCCGGTATGGCCCGGCGTATGAAGCGGCACGGGACGACCGGGCAGGTCGAGTGGTTCCGCCGGGTGAGGGAAGGGGACGGGCTCGGTGACGCGTGAGTCCTTCAGGCCGCCCGCCCTGATGCTGTGTACGGCCCACGGGGCGACGCCCGGACGCCAGATGTTGCGCAGCACACGGCCCACTCCGACCTGGTGAAGAAACTCGCGACGGGCGTGGGGTACCTCGGCCTCGTGTGCGTGAACGGGCGTGCCATAGGTACGGCTGAGATATTCGGCATTCCCGATGTGATCGTTGTGCGCGTGGGTGACGAGGACGGCTGAGACCGACCCCGGAGTGTGTCCGAGGCGTTCCAGGGACGCGAAGAGCAGATCCCGGTCACCCGGGTAGCCACAATCGACAAGGGTGACGGATTCCCCCTCGCTGAGTACCACCCAGTTCGTATTGCTGCCATGGACGAGGTGTACGCCGTCGGCCACCTGGACAAGGATGTCATCCCACATTTTTTCGCACACTCTCGAAGAAGAAACGGCGCCCGGGGCGCCCCGTTGGTCCGATCAGGAAAATTTCGCCGGCGACGACGGAAGGAGGGAGGGAGGGACGTCGGCCGGCCGCCCGTCCGGTCCGTCTGCCGGACGGGCCGGACGACACGAAACGGATGCTGCCGCGCGGTACGCGAACGCATCACGTCACAGACCACGCCGTCTGATTTCCCTCACATGACCCCCCATGTCCTGACCGGGCGTAACCGAGCAGAAATTGGCCGCGTTGAAGTTTTTCGCTTCGTCACTCAGGGCCAGTAGTTCTTTCGGGGGATTGATCAGGTTGGCGCTCGAATCCAGATCGAGGGATGCCACCTTCTCCCATGAGGAGTCCGGAGTATAGGGCGTCCACGTGACACTCTTTCCGAGGACGTTGATCGCCCACGTATACACTACATCGTCTTCCTTCTCGCCCATGACAAGCGCCCGGGATCCGGCCTCGTGCTCCAGAAGCTTCGTCTGCAGGTATTTCACCTCGTCGGCCACGGACCCTTGCCACTCGCGCTGGCCGAGGGCGATCCGGTTTCGAATACGGCTTCTGCTGCGGGCCCCGTCCGGCGTCCGCGAGGGCGGCAACTGGGTACGCCGCTCCATCTCGTTCACGCCGCCGGAATTCGTGGCCGTATCCCGCGACGCGACGGCCCCGGCGCCGTCCCGCACCCCGATCAGCCCGTCGTCCTGTCCCAGACGGCCGCCGGAGAGCTCGACCCGGTCCCGGAAGGTACGCGACTCCCCCGCCTCGAGCCGGCCCGGCGGAACACCCAGGACAGAGGCCGCGACGTTCTCCGCCAGAACTCGCCGGCTCATGTCGTCGATGAGTGTCCCGTGCCGGCTCACCACACGGTCGAGCGCCTTCTTGAACTCTTCCTGCCCAACGATCGGCTGGTCCAGTTCGTTCAGAAGCAGATTGACCGAGTAGAGGACTTCGTCCTCGGCGTGGACAGAATCACGGGACACGGCCGATGCATGCCGCGGGGTGGTTTCCGAGGAATCCGTCACGTCATTGATGAACTCGTCTCCCGCACTGAAAACGGTCTGCCAGCCGCTGTCGGGGGAAAGCGTTCCCGTCACCTTCGCGCTGACCAGCTCGTCCAGCATGCGGTCGATCTCCGCCAGGAGGCTGCGCATCTCCAGAGCGGTGGGCGGGGCGACGGCAGGACCGGCAGGTGTGATCGCCATCGCGCCGGTCTCCGTCACCTCGGTCGCCACCGCGCCGGTCTCCGTCACGCCGGTCGCCGCGGTCGGAGTCTCCACAGGAGTGACCCGGAGGGTTCCGTACCGCCTGCCCAGATCCCGGGAGAGCTTGGCCGCGGCGGCGTCGCCCTCGCGGTGCAGGACGTCGGCCACCATGGTGGCGAACTGCTCGAGAAGCCGTATCTGCTCGAGTTGATCCGGAGTGAACCCCTCGCCTGTCATCAACGGACGCTGGTGGTCGAACGCCACCCGGTACATCGCCCAGTTCATGACGCGCCCGTATTCCTCCGCGGGCACCTTCCTTCCGTCCGTGAGCCTGCTGTTGGCCGACATGTAGCGCGCCATGTCCTCGGAGGTGAGGCCGGCCTGCTCGCCCTTTCCGTCAGCCCATGTCCACGTCCCCTGCTCCACCATCGCCTTGACGAGGCGATGGGGCGAGGCGATCCACAGGGACGCCGGCGAGTGCCCGATCGCCGCGGACACAAAGCGCTCAGCGAACACAACGCAGTTGTACTTCAGGATGTTGTACTTGTTCTCCGCGTTCTCCATCGCATACCGGTACCCGTCGAACAGCTGGGCCGCTGAAATGGAGTAGGTACCCAGAACACGGACCCTCGGGTCCAGGGCATACCCGGCGTCATCTCTGATCGCGCCCTGCTCGTTCCACATTCCTTCCGTCGGATAGAAGCCGATCGTCAGGGGTTTCTCGGTTCCGGGCAGCCAGACGGTCACTGCCGCATGCCCCACATCCCGGGACTCCGCCCAGGACCGGCCTCCCGGATTCGCGATGATACCCACTTCGATATTTTCACGGGGATCCTCGAACGCCGACTCCAGATGCTCGCGCAGCGGCCGGACCATCTCGATGAACTGCGTCATTTCCTGCAGTTCCAGCAGTGTCCCGAAGGGCAGAGAGCGCAACGACCCATAGGTTATGCCCAGGCTCCGGGACTGTTTCACAGCCTCCTCCTCGCCATGCTTCAGGAACGTCGATGCAAGCATCGAACCGAACTTGTTCAGCATGTTGAAGCGGTACTGCTGCTCTTCTGTGGGTTCGTTCTGAATCAAAGGGCGCTGGTGGTCGAAAGCCACACGGTGCTCTGCCCATATCTGCGCATCAGCGACACTGTACGGAGAGGTTGAATCAGGATTGATGGACTCCTGCTTCAAATGCTGGACCGCCAGCCGGTACTCATTTCGATGCGCTTTGTTCAGCTCGTCACTGAAGGAAAGTCTGTCGGCCCAGTCCCACGATCCCTGGAGCGCCTCGACGAGCTGACGCGGAGTCTTGACGCTTCCAGTCAGCGCTGGATCCTGAACCGCAGCACGGACGAATCCGGTGACAAATTCGACGCCTTCGAACCGCCGGGGGTCGGAAATTTCCTCGGCACGCCGCATCGCCCACTTGTACGATTCCAGCAGCTGCTGCGCGGTGACGCGGTGAACGCTGAGTACCCGGACCTGCCGATCAAGCACATAGTCTTTCCGGGTGTTGATCAGATTCTGCCCGTCTCCCATGCCGGGAGGGTGGAAACCCAAGGTCAAAGGGGCCCGGTGGCCCGGCAGCCAGACGGCCACCGCAGCGTGTCCAGGAGTCCTCGTCCGGGCATCGCCCGGGCCGGCGACCACAGCCAGTTCGATGTCGGCGGTTTCCTGGCCCGCCGCGCGCTGAATGTGATCCTGGAGCGGCTTCAGCAGCGCGATGAAGTGCATCATTCCGTCCATGGCGCTCTCTATTCCTTCATAAGAGGCGTCATGTTCCAGGAACCCAGCCGCAGTGGGCGTGAGGACGCCGTCCTCATCTTCCTCGAAAACAGATCGAAGTATTTCCTCCTCGTGGAAGGGCCTGTCCAGGCTGTCGGCGCCGCCCGCGGAAACCATGTCGTCGTGGAATCCCGCGTGCCCGAACGGCGACGCTTCGGAATCCTGACGGTCCCAAGGCGTGCGGCTCTGCCCCGCGACGGCCGTTCCCTCCGTCACGGCTTCCGGGAGTGCGATGTCCTCGGCCACGTCGGCGAAGGCAGCCGAGCCGCCCTTCACGACGAGTCCGTCGGTGGCCGCCGTGTCGAACACCCGGCGCAACCACTCCGAGACAAGCACCGCGTTCCGCTCGGCCGCCTCTCCTTCGCTGTGCCTGTCCAGGTACAGCTGGTAGGCGACGACCGATCTGATGTTCTCGAGGAGCTCCTCGTCCTCCGTCCTCGGGCCGGAAATGTTCATGGGCAGCGCCCGGTGGCGTCCGTCCATCAGGCCCTGGGCCGCCGCGTGGTAGTCCAGCAGGGCTTTCTCGCCGGCCTTCTGGAAGGCTCTCTCGGCCCTCTCGAGAAGGACCTGGAACACCTCCTCGCCGGCCGCCGCACGCTCGCCCTCTCCACCGGTGCGCTCCAGATCCCGCGGCACCGACACCACGGTCTCCCCGTGGACCAGGTGGACCGCGCCGTCGTCGATGAAGCCCTGGGCGTTCCGGCCGAAGAGGGATCCGTGGCCCAGGAGGGAGTCTCCGCTCTCGTCCTCCCCGAACCGCTCCGCGCCGACAGTCCCGTGGCCGGACTCCTCGACGTCCTCTGTCCGCCCCATGAGGTCCGGTTCGTCCTGCCCCGACCGGTCGTCGGCGAGCTGACGCTGCCGCACCGTGTCCGCGAGCGTCTCGACGGGGGTCTCGTGGGGTGCCCGCGTCTGCGGTCCGTCCTCCGCCGGCAGGTCGCGCAGCGTCGCAGCGCCGGATTCGGACCGGACGTCGTCGTCCAAGTGCTGCCCGGCGTCGGGGACGGGCTCGTGCCGGCTCAGCACGTACGCTGCCACGAGGCCGTTCCACTGCTCCTCCGGAAGCCGCCGGAAGTCGTCTCCGAACACTGCGAGGAGTTCCTGGTGAGCCTGCCTGACTTCGTCGTGCCCGGGAAAGACACCACTGTGCTGCAGCACGATCGAGCTCACGGCACGCACGGTGCTGGAGGCGCCGTCGTGCAGGACGTGGCCGAGCTCGACAGCCTGCAGGTCGAGCGGCAGGTCGGTGTAGCCGGAGGAGTGACGCTCCAGGAGCCCCTGATAAGCGTGGTCGATCTCCTCGGGGCTGAAGGAGTACTCGGAGTGGGACCTCAGCCAGTCGCGCACGGCGCTGGGCACGTCCGTCGCCCTCGGTTCGGAGCGCAGCTGATCACGACGGGACGGCAGCACCACGGAGTTCTGCTCCTCGGAGCGGGCCGCCGCGGTGTGCTCCCTCCTGAACCCGGGCGCGCCGGAGGACGTGGCGGTGTCACCGTTCGCCGTGACCTGCAGCTGCTGTGCCTCGCTCGGCGTCCGCAGTTCGGCGTCGGAGGAGGTCCTGTCCCGCCGCGGCTCGCCGTTGCCCTCGGCGGACGCCGATCTCGGAGCGCCGTTCTCCTCCAGCGCCTGTGGCGCCGGCACGTCCCCGTCGGTCGCCGTACCGAGGTCGGCGGGTTCGTTCCGGACCGTACGGCTCTCGCCGACCACGGGCAGGGGATCGTCGTCCGTGGGGGAGCCGGCCGCACGGTCGCGCCTGGTCGGGAACTCGATGTGGTCTTCCCGCAGTTCACCGAGCCGGGACTGGAATCCGTCCTCGAACGCGGACTCGTGCGCGAGCCAGGTCTCCGTCTTGTGCCCTGCCGGGGCGAACAACTCGTCGTACTTGTGCACCCGTTCGGTGCGGAAGTCGTTGCCCAGCCGGCTGATCGTGTCCTCGTTGAGCCGGAACGCCTCGGGGCTGTCGGGATGGCGCAGGATCCCATGGAAGTCGTGTGCCGCGTCGGCGACCACGTTCTGCAGTTCCACCTCGTGCCGGACGGTGCGCGGAAGCGCCGCGCGCACATCGCTCTGCTGTCCGGCCCACCCGGCCTCGATGTCCGCCGAAGCGGTACGGCCCTCGTCCATCGAGGTGGTGTAGTGGTTGCGCGCGTGTTCGCGCACCGTGTCGAGGTATTCCCCCAGGACACGCTCCCGTCCCGTCCCGCCGAGGCCGGCGAGCCCGTCCTCGCCCGGACGCGACAGACGGCTCTCCGCGTAGGCGGTCTCCTCGGACAGTTTCGACTGGATGAACCGCTCCCGCGTGATACGTCCGGGAAGGTCCTCGATGGCGCGATCCGTCGCCAGGTCCCACTGCTCATGAGCGTCCTTGGCGGGGTTCTTCCCGAATATCCGGTCGTGGGCGGCCCGCAGGTCGCGCTGAAATTCCCCGCGTATGCGCGTCACGAATTCCGCACCGAGTGCGTCGCGTCCGCCGTTACCGGCCGACTGCCACGCGACGATGTCGTCGAACCTCTCCTTCGTCATCGCCTCGATGCGGAGCTCTCGGACCGTGATCGCCTCGAGATCGTCGTACAGTCCGCTCCTGAGCCCGTCCAGCTGACGACGCGCGTCCGGAGGCAGCGCGGTCGCATTCTGGTCGTTGAGATAACCGCTGAAAATGTCGTTGAGCTTCTCCACCTTCTGGATGAAGAACGTCTCCAGAGGATTGAAATCGAGTGTTTTGTCCCGGAAGTAGTCCACTGGGCCTTCGGCTCGCCCCTCGGACGTGAAAAACACTTCGATACCGTCTTCGCCCGGCCCTCCCGGAATCTTTACCGGCCCTTCTTCCTCGGCAGCCGGAATTCCGTACGGCTTGGAGTCGTCCCGTACGAAGGCATCGAGCTTGGAGTCGTAGACGTAGTCCCGCGGTATCGAATCGAAATCCGGGAGAGCACGCCTGTATTCGAGCTCCGCGCCACCGGAACGAAATTCCGAAACTTCCGCCTTGAAGTTCGAGGCCAGGATTTCGACCTGACGGGAACGCTCAAGGTATTTGTGTGCGTTCCTTTCCGCTCCCTGGACGATGCTGTCGAATGCCTCCGCGGAGACGAAACCCTTCGTTTCCACTTCGTTCCGGAACGCCTGGGTGATGTCCTTGCGCCAGGTCCACTTGGCGTGGCTCACCTCGCGGCCGCCGAACTTCAGGTCGACGACCCCGAGTTCGTCGCCCGCCACATACCTCTCGAAGCCCTTTCGCCACGCGTCGTCGAGCTTCGGACCGAGTGCTTCGAGCCGGGCCTCCGCATCGACGACCAGTTCGTCGCGCCTGGCCTGAGCCTGGGTGAAGTCGCTCCACTCCTCGAACGCCTTCGTGGAGCCGTCGGAGCCGAGGCCGGAGGAGTCCTGCGTGTGATGGCTCGAGGTGTCGCTCGCGTCGCCGTCCCGGGAAACCGGCATGTGCGCGTCGTCGGCCGTCCGGCGGCCGCCGCTGTGCACCGGCCCGTCGGAGGATTCCTGAGCGCGAACCGCCCCGTCTGCCGGCCGGGAGCCGGTGTGGGCCGTGACGGACCCGATGTCGTGCTGCCTGTTGGGCGGCTGGTGGTCCGCGGAGAACTCCACGAGCCGGTCCGCCTGCCCCCGGACTCCGGAGGTCTCCGGTTCCGCGGACGTCTGCGAGCGCCCGACCGGGCCGTCCGACACCGGGGTTCCCTCGCCGGAGTCATGAGGACGTGTCCGGTTTTCCGGCCTGCCGCTGCCCCGGTTCACGGTGCCCGTGTCCACGCTTGCCTCGCGCACGTGGTCGGGCCCACGCGTGGATGCGGGCCTTCCGGTGCCGCCGTCCGCCACGCCACCGCGTTCCGCCACAGCCTGAGGGCTGTTGTGCGGGGCCTGGCCGGAAGGATGCGCGACCGAGCCGCCGACGCTGGTCCCGCCGTGGGGCAGGGCACCACGTGAGGTCCCTGTGCTCGACGCGACGGCCTCCCCCACACCTTCCGGCCGCGGCGTCGGCGTGGAGACCGGCGGCGCCTCGTTCGCCCCGGAACGGCCCATGGCCACCCCGCGGCTGTCCCCCGTCGCGACATCCCGGGACACAGCGGGGGCATGCGTTCCCTCACGCGCGCTCTGCGGCGCGTTGAGGAACGTGTCCGACGCCCGGGACACGGGAGTGACGTCGCCCCCCTCCCGGACCGGCGGCGCCTGCCCGGCACGGCCGCCCGCGAACTGGCCGCCCGACGCCTCCACCCCCGCGTTCTCACGAAC
>NZ_JBIRYZ010000035.1:0-51601 GCF_044390325.1 Streptomyces sp. NPDC018964 | reverse complement strand
CACGAACCACCGGAACCGGATGCCCCGCCGACACCTGACCGCGGCTGCCCTCCACCCCCACGACACTCTCCGGCGTACGCGCGGCCGCGTTCTCCCGGTTCACACTCTGCGGCGGCGAGTCGAGGAACGCGTCCGACGCCCGGGGCACAGGAGTGACGTCGCCCCCCTCCCGGACCGGCGGCGCCTGCCCGGCACGGCCGCCCGCGAACTGGCCGCCCGACGCCTCCACCCCCGCGTTCTCACGAACCACCGGAACCGGATGCCCCGCCGACACCTGACCGCGGCTGCCCTCCACCCCCACGACACTCTCCGGCGTACGCGCGGCCGCGTTCTCCCGGCCTGTGCTCGCGCGCGGCGGGCTGACAGCCGGGCTCTGCACGCCCACGTTCGCCGGCGGCGCGTGGTTCGTCCTCAGCTCCGACCCTCGGATGCCGGACACGCTGAGGTTGACCGGGTCGGGCCCCTGCGAGAGCGGCACCGGGGATGAATCGGTCCAGCTCTCGATTGTGGTCGAGACCTTGACCTCGGCGGGTTTGGGCAGGGAGGCGGAGGACGAGACCTGCGGCAGGTTCCTGCCCGTCGTGTTGGGGTGTCCCTGTGCGGACTCCAGACCGCCCATTCCCGCGCCCATCCAGACGCCCAGGCCGATGTTCATTCCCTCCGACTGCCAGTTGATGTGCAGCGGCGCGTTGACCGCTTTCGACGCCATCAGGTTCGAGAGGACGTCCGTGCCCAGGGTCAGTGCCGCGTTGATGACCGCATCGGTCACGAAGGCGCCCGCGCGGCCTGCTCCGGCCGCGGCGGAGGCGATCGAGGAGATCCTGGACACGATACCCGCCACGATGTCCGCGACCGAGGCGAGGAGCCGGCCCAGCAGACCGGCGATGCCGAAGGAGGCAAGCCCCAGAACGAGACCGAAGATGGAGGCCAGGGCCTCGATCATGTGCGCCCGGTCGATCTCCTCGACCGTCTTCTGCAACTCGTCCGCATAGGCGATGATCGCGTTTCCGACGTCCTGGGCCACCTGGCCCGCTTCCAGCAGGGCGTGACGGACGTTGTGATCGGCCACCCCGCTCCACACCACCTGCGCGGCTTCTCCGGCCTTGCCCGTCCACCCGTCGTTCATGAACGACATGCTGCTGTCCATGACGGTCACGTAGTCGTGAAGCCTCTGGCCGTTCTCGATCCACTGACGTCCGAGTTCACGAATCAGAGAGTCATCGAAGTGGGGCATGGTGTGGGTTCCTCACGGACGGGCGGCCAAGCAGGGGCCACCCACGAGTGATCGTGGGCTGACGGGCATCGGGCGGAACGGCGGGGGCGCGAGGCCTACGTGTCCGCCAGGTCCTGCACCGTTTGGACGAGCTGGGCGCCGCCGCGGCGGGAGACGAGAAGGCCACGGCCGGGAGGGAGGCGCCGCGCGCGCTGATCCCCCAGGACCGCTCCCTCACGTGGATCACCCGACAGAAGCAGGCCGTCGGAGCCGAGGTCACGGATGCGGCCGGCCACCGGATCGGCGAAGGAGCGGCCCACGCCCCCGGTTCTGCGGGCGAGCATCATGTGGAATCCGATGTCGGCCCCCTGGGTGAGGTAGTCGCTGATCACCGCCAGCGGCCCTTGTGCCATGGCCCCGCCGCCGGCGACGAGGTCGTAGTCGTCCACCACGACGTACAGCTCGGGCCCCGACCACCAGTCCCTCTTCTTCAGCTCGCTCGGGGTGATGCCCGCGGGCGGGATGCGTTCCTTGAGCTTTTCCGCGACCTGCCGCAGGTAGGTCGCGGCGGAGTCCGGATCGCCGGCACTCGCGCCGACATAGTCCTCGTCGACGGCGCCCAGGAGCCCGCGCCGGTAGTCGACGACGATGAAGCGCACGTCCCAGGCGGAACGCCGGCGGGCCATGGAGCGCATCCACGACTTCAGGAACGTGGTCTTGCCCGACCCCGGATCGCCGTACACGAGGAAGTGCGGGCCGTTGGCCTCCAGGTCGAGCACCGCGGGGCTGAGATCGAAGTCCCGGATCCCGATGGGTACCGCGCTGTCGGGCAGCGCGGCCGTCCCGCCGGGGAGGTCCTCGCAGGCCCGCTGCAGTTCCTCCGGCGTGACGACGTCGGCCAGCACCCGCAGCGGTGCGGCGGTGGGGCCGGACCAGCTCGCGGCCAGTTCGTCGACCACCGCTTCCTGCGCCTTGCCGAGGTTCTCGGTCACCGCCGCACCGTCCAGGCGCGGCAGCGCCGTGTGGAAGACGTTTCCGGGCGCCACGATGCCGCGGCC
Source organism: Streptomyces sp. NPDC018964 (assembly GCF_044390325.1). Taxonomy (NCBI): domain Bacteria; kingdom Bacillati; phylum Actinomycetota; class Actinomycetes; order Kitasatosporales; family Streptomycetaceae; genus Streptomyces; species Streptomyces sp. NPDC018964. The sequence continues at coordinate 49,330 of NZ_JBIRYZ010000035.1, read as the reverse complement.
GGGCAGGAAAGCACGCAGTTGCCGGGCCAGGGGCCGGGAGATCTCGGACTCGGCGGGTTCCGCCAGGCGCAGCTCCAGGCGGCCCGTGATGGTGTCCCGCAGGTTGGAGCGCAGCTCCGCCCAGCGGTTCGCGGTCAGGACGAGGTGTACGCCCACTCCGAGACCGCGTACCGCGATGTCGGGCACGATCTGCTCGGCCTCTTCGACGTCCGCGCGCAGCGCCGCCCAGTTGTCGATGACGAGGACGACGTCGGCGGCGTTGACGTCCTCGGGCAGCTCCCCCTGGTCACGCAGGGCACGGAAGTCCGCCGCGGAGTCGATCCGCAGCTTCTGGAAGAGCCGCTCGCGGTCGTCGACCAGCTGCCGGATCACGGACAGCGCACGTCTGGTCCGTGCCTCGTCGTGCCGCGTCGTGATGCCCGACACGTGGGGTGCACGCTCCAGTCCGGTGAGGCTGCCGCCGCCGAAGTCTATTCCGATGAACTGCAGTTCACGAGGGGTGTGGGTGAGCATCGCGCTCATCATGAACGAACGCAGCAGGGTGCTCTTGCCGGACTGCGGTCCGCCCACGACGACGAGATGTCCCTGTGGTCCGGACAGGTCCATGAGCATGGCCCGCTGTTCCTGGCGGCTGGGCAGGTCCACGACACCGAGCGGGAAGAAGAGCTGTCCGCCCTGCGGCCAGAGGCTGGAGTGGAAACCGCGCTCGTCGTCGGTGGTGACGGGTCCCAGCATCGAGTCGAGCTCGACGGCCGCGGGCAGTGGCGGCAGCCACACCTGGTGCACGGCGTTGCCGTACGCCCGCACGCGTTCCACCGCCACCTGCATCTCGGTGCGCTGGCCCGGTTTCGGCCTGGCGAGGGTCACGGACGGCTCGGCGGCGTCGTCGTCCTCGGTCCGGGCGGCCTCGGCGGTCCGCAGCTCGAACGGCACGGGTACGGGGGCCGGTCCGGTCACCGGTTCCCGCTCGCTCTCCTCCTGGTACGCGCCGGAGATGTGCGCGACCCTGAACCGCTCGTAGACGGACTCGTCCACCTTGAGGTAGGCGGAGCCCGGGATCGAGGGGAGGCGGTAGGCGTCGGGCGTCCCGATCACCGCCCGGCTCTCCTGGGCACTGAAGGTACGCAGGCACACCCGGTAGGACAGGTGCGACTCCAGGCCGCGCAGACGTCCTTCGTCCAACCGCTGGGTGGCCAGCAGCAGGTGCATGCCGAGGCTTCGGCCCACCCGTCCGATCTGGACGAAGAGGTCGATGAAATCGGGCCGTTGAGCGAGGAGTTCACCGAACTCGTCAACGATGATCATCAGGTAGGGCATCGGTTCGAGGGGCCTGCCGTCGGCATCGGCTCCGCCGGCCTCCTGCAGGATCTGGTACTCGCGGACCGAGTCCACGTTGCCGGCGGCACGCAGCATCCGCTGGCGCCGCTGCTGCTCTCCCTGAAGGGCCGTGCGGACACGGTCGACCATCGCCAGGTCATCGGCGAGGTTGGTGATCAGGCCCGCCACGTGGGGCAGTTCGGTCACGCCCGCGAAAGTGGCGCCGCCCTTGAAGTCGATCAGGACGAAACTGAGGTGCTCGGGAGCGTGGGTCATCGTCAGACCCGTGACAAGGGTCCGCAGCAGCTCGCTCTTGCCCGATCCGGTCGCCCCGACGACCAGGCCGTGGGGGCCGATGCCGCCGAGTGCGGCCTCCTTCAGATCCAGCACGAGCGGAGCGCCCTCGCCCGTGAAGCCGATCGGCAGCCGCAGCAGCGCCTCGTCGTCGGGCTTGCGCCACAGCCGGGTCGGGTCGAACGATCCCAGGTCCTCGACTCCCAGCATCTCGGGCAGCGCGACGGTGCGTGCGAGGACCTGCTCCTGCTCCCCGGTGAGTCTCAGCGGCGTCAGTGCTCTGGCCACCTGCTCACCCAGCTGCGACGGGGGCTTGTCGGCGACGGCGTCCGCCACCGTCTGCACCAGTCCGGGGTGGCGCGTCTCCAGTGCCAGGTTCCCTTCGAAGTCCACCCGGGCCCGCGCGTCGACCCTGCTGGGCTCCTCGCTCTCCTTGGTGACCAGGCAGACCACATGCAGGCCCGCTTCCGCGCCGGCCTCCGCCAGGAGGTCCGACACCAGCGGCAGGCGAGCCCAGTCGGCCCCTGGCCGGAAGTCGTCCAGCACCACCACCAGGTGCCGCGACACCTGCGTCTCGCGGCGCCCGCCGAGGGAGACCGCGCGCTCGGCACGCTCCTGCCGTATGCGGTCGATGTGCGCGTGGAGCAGATCGGCGATGCCGTCCATGGTCCGGGCGACCTGGGGGACGTGCTCCGCCCGACCCGGCTGACGCGCGTGCGGCAGCCACTTCACCCATCCCCACGTGTGGTCCTCGGCCCGGGTGAGGGCGATGATCTCGACATCGTCCGGGGCGTGCAGCACGGCAAGCTGCATCAGCAGGGCCGAGGTCAGCTCGGCGGTGCGTTCCTCGGGTCCGAGCAGGCTCAGGACGCCCGTTCTCGCCAGGTCGACCCAGGCCGGCTGGAGACCGATGGTCTCGAAGTCGCGGGTGAGCTTCACCGCGCGCTGGTGCGACTCGGGGTCGTGCTCCGTGGTGGGGTCACCGTGTTTGCTCAATACGATGCTCATCGCCGGCCTGGCGCGGCCGATGCCCAGCCTCAGCTTCATGAAGTCCGGGTCCGTCGGCCGGCGCTCCCACACGCGCCGCGGACCGGCGGTGACGACGGCCCACAGCCTCTGCGGGCTGGGGTGGACGAAGGCGTTGGTCGCGCGCTGCGCCGCTGCCGCCTGCCTAGCTTGTGCGCGAATGTCGGAGAGATATTCCACATATCTCTCCCGTTGACGGTACTGGGTGCGTCGGCTGGCGTTCTTCGTCTGTGTCCTGACCAGCACCATGACGCCGATGGAAAGAACGACGAAACCGATACCGAGCAGGATCATCCACGTCTTACCGAAGGTGATCATGTAAGCGGCCATGCTCACGCTGCTGAGCAGGGGAAGCAGCATGTAGAGCCAGGTCTGAGCCTGGTTCTCCGTGGCCTTCTGCGGAGGGGCCGCCAATGCCACCTGCTGCTCGGGAACCGATGGCGGGAAAGTTCTGGCGGGACGGTGGAAATCTACCCTGGTCATTTTCAGTCCACGTAATCCTGAGTGATGGGAATTTCCGGCCCGATACGGTCAGCAGGTCCTGATCCATCACCGCCGGAAGGAACGGCGAGCTCGTTGGAGAAGTTCGTGAACATCCAGAAGAGCTCGAGCTCCAACTGGCTGAAACCGACAGCCGTTCCGGTCACCCCTCCGGAAAGGGCAGGCAGCACTCCGATCGGATTGCCGTCGTTCCCGAACATCTGCGTCATGACCTTGTCCCAGCGTTCGAAGAACGCTCTCACCTCTTCGGTGGTCGCCGCGACCCACCCCAGCCTGAGGTGGAAGATGAGGGCGTTGATCCGCTTGATCGTGTCGCTCATCTCCTTGGCGAGCGAGAGAAGCCTGTCGCCCTCCATGGCCAGTGACTCAGGGTTGATCCTGATCAGCCTGCTGTCGTAGTCGACGTTCTCCGCACCCGGGGTGGGCCCTGCGGCGTGGTCGGCACTCTCGGGCACGCTCAGCCTCCGACGTTACGGGTGTTGGAATGTTCCGCCTGGACATAATTGTCGTAAGCGGTCTGCATACGCTGGGCAGCCTCCGCGAGGATCTCCTCAAGATCACGCGAGGATCTCGTGAACCACTCGGCCATCGTCTCGAAAGACGCGGACGACGGGCTTTTCCAGAAGTTCTGTGCGGCTTCGAAATGCCCCTGAATCTGACTGATCAGGTTCGACACATGCTCGTTCTCCCGCCGCAGCGTTCCGATCGCGCTCCGGAGTTCCCCCAGAGCGACCGTGAATTCACCGGGTGAAATATCCGGCACGACAGGCCCCCTTCTCGATTCCAGCCTTGCTCCGGCCGCGCACCTTCGAAATTCTCCCGTATTTCCCTGACGGGGTTCCCGTCATGGATTCCTCTGTGCCAGACTGAAGCCGGCCAGGATCAGCCGGCGGCAGTTCCGGACCGGCGTTTCCGCCGAACACACACACGGGAGCGAAAAGATGCCCACCCCCAACCCGCAACAAAGTCACGGGCACAACGACCACGACGATCACGACGATTTCGAGAACCCTGACGCCGGAAAGGATTTCAGTCATCTCATCCCGGCCATGTCGGTCGGCTGGGACGTGCCGCCCAGCTTCAACCTCGATCCCGAGATGGGTTCGGGCACCGGGGCGACGAGCAAGGAGGTCGCGGACAGCGGTCCGATCCTGTTCGACGCCAAGACCGTCCGGTCGACCGAGAACACCCTGCTCGCCGAGAGCCGCAACGCCGTCTCCGGGTACGAGACGCTGCGCGCGCGGGTGGACGCCGTGGTGCACGCACCGGCCTTCTGGGGCCCGCCACCGCCGGATGAGCCGATCGCGGCGATGAACTGGGGCAGCGCGACGCCGAACACCGGCTACTACCAGTCCAAGGAGGACAGGGACCGCCAGGATCAGCAGGTTCTCGCGGACATCGGTGCGGAGTTCGCGCGGCACATCGCCCCGACGATGCAGAAGGCTCTGTCGTTGCAGAGCAACTCGCTGGCCCTCCTCAGCAACCTCATCGCGATGATCAACCGGGCCGGGCAGTCCTACGGCAAGGTGGACCGGGCCGCGCGTTTCCCCGACCCCCAGGGCACGCTGGAGAAGTGACCGGACGGCCGCGGTCCGTCCGGCGTGTCCCCGGTGCGTGGTCATTGCCCCACCGCCGGGGGCACGTCGGCGGGCAGCAGCACGGTCAGGTCCTCGTCGCTGGGGTCGGCCAGGGCCGCCACCCGCATGGCGTGCTGTTCCGTCATCCGCTGGAAGGTCTGGCGGGCCGTGCGCCCGTTGCCGAAGCGCTCTGTGCGCTCGATCGAGCCGAAGTGGGCGAGCAGCGCCGCGGCCGCCTCCTCACTCAGCCGGTACTCGTGCCGGGACGCCTGATGTTCCACGATCCGCACCAGGTCCCGCGGTGAGTAGTCGTCGAACCGCAGGGTGCGGGTGAACCGTGACGCCAGACCGGGGTTGGAGTCGATGAGACGCTCCATGTCCTCGGGGTAACCCGCCGCGATCACCACGACGTCGTCCCGGTGGTCCTCCATCAGCTTGACCAGGGTCGAGACGGCTTCCTGCCCGAAGTCGTTGCTCTGTCCCGCCGGCACCAGGGCGTACGCCTCATCGATGAAGAGCACCCCGCCCAGCGCGCGGCGGAAGACCGATGTGGTCTTCGGCGCGGTGTGTCCGACGTACTCACCCACCAGCGCGCTGCGCTCGGCCTCCACCAGGTGCCCGCTGGCCAGCAGGCCGAGGGCCGCGAGGAGCCGCCCGTACAGCCGCGCCACCGTCGTCTTGCCGGTACCGGGATTGCCCGCGAAGATCAGGTGCCGGGACAGGGGCGGTGGCTGCAGTCCGGCCTCCTGGCGCCGCCTGACCATCTGCATGACCTTGGCCATGGACGCCACTTCACGCTTGACGTCGTCCAGGCCCACGAGCTGCTCCAATTCGGCCAGGAGTTCCGGCAACTGGTCCTCGGCGGCGGGCTCCTGCTCCGCTTCGGACTCCTCGTGGTCCTCGACCACCGTGGCCAGGGTGGCGACCTTGACGTTGTCCGTACGGCACTGTTCGAAACGCGCGTCCGCGTCATCGGCCTGGGACAGATCCTCATCCGTGTCACGCACCAGGCAGCGACGCAGGACCGGACCTGCCTTCGCTCCCACGTACACCGCGGGGTAACCGGTGTCCGCGACCGAACAGTCCTCCAGCAGCCCCTCAGCCCGGTCCCCGAAATAGACGCCGTTCTTGGCCGCTCCGGTGATGGTCACCGACCGCACCCGCGGCCGGGCCCCGGACCAGATCACCAGCCCGCTGCCCTTCACATCGGCGACGGCCAGGTCCTCGATCCAGGGCGCGCTGCCTTCGGCGAGGAAGACACCGGCGGCCCCCGCGGTCTCGATCCGGCCCCCCAGCAGGACGGCACCCGTGGCCGCGGCGATCTCGATCGCCGTCCCCGCGGACCGGAGCACCTCACAGTCCTGCAGCAGCGGACGGTGCCCGGTGTCCAGCCTGATGCCTGTCTCGGCCTGACTGATGACGCAGCGCCGCAGGACGGCGTCGGCGCCGTTGATGTCGACACCCGTCATCCGCGCCCCCTCCACCCGGAGGTTCTCGGCCGTGAGATCCGCCGAGTCCTCGACGCTCACGGCGTGCTGCGCGCTGTCGGTCACCGTGCAGGAACGCAGTTCCGCACGTGCGTTCCCGCCGAAATGCACGGCCGTGTACGCCGTGGCCGAGATCTCGCAGTCGGCGAGACGGACGGTGCAGGTGTCCGCCGCGTGAACCCCGTTGGCTCCGGTGCGGGCTATGGTGACGCCCTGCCCCCGCACCTCCGCGCTGTCCAGCGCGGCGACGCCCGTGCCGGGCACGTCGACGACACGGGTTCTGTCGAGTTCCACCCTGCCGGTACCGGCGGCGATCACCCCCGCCCCTCCCGTCTCGTGGATGTGGCAGTCCCGCAGCCGCAGATCGGCGGCGTCGCCCGCCAGCACACCCTCGAGTCCCGTGCGGAAGATCTCGCACTTCTCCAGCCGGATCCGCGTTTCGTCCCGGCCGGCTCCGGTGGCGTCCTCGTCGGAGGCGGCCCCCTGCGGCGCGGTTGCGGCCCCGGTCTTCTCGCTGATCCGCAGCCCCTGCGCCTTCGTGTCGTGCAGGCGGCAGTCGCGCAGCACCGGGCGCGCCGCGGCGTGCAGCAGTACCGCCGCATCGCCTGTGTGCCGGACCGTGCAGTTGTCGAAGAGCCCCAGGGACTGCCCCGTCATGGCGATCCCGCATCCGACGACCCGCTCGACCGTGGTCCGCTGCACGTCCGCGCGGGCGGCGTCGTTGAACGTCAGGCCGTGCCCCGCGATGGACCGGATCACGCAGTCATGGAGCAGGACACGCGCCGTACCGGTGACGTAGACGCCCGTGTCGCTGGAGTCCTCCACCGTGCACGAGCGCAGTTCCACCGTGGCATCGCCGATGACGTCGACCCGGCCTCCGGTCACCGTGCACCGGTCGAGCACCGGTTCACCACCGCCGATCAGCACCGCGGTACCGCGGTGCCCGGCGCCTTCGACGACGATCTCCCGCAGCACGGGGGAGCCGGCCCGCACGCTGACCGCCGGGCCGGTGGATCCCACGAGCCGCACGGTGTCCGGGCCCTTTTCCGCGAGGACCGTGACGTCACTGTCGAGGACCAGGGTCTCCCGGTAGACCCCCGGCTGGACGTGGATCACGGCTCCCTTGCCCGCTGCCCGTAGCGCGGCGGTGATGGTCCGGTAGGTGCCCCAGCCCCGGTCCGCCACCCGCAGGACGTTGAGTCTCACCGGCATCACGCCCTGTTCCGGGCACTCACGACGCCTGCCAGAAGCGCAGCAGCGATGTATAGACGCCGAAGACCCCCACCGCGAGCGGTACGGAGAGCACCAGGAGGAACCCGGAAAGCGGATCGATCCACGAAGGGCGTTCCCGGGCGTCGTCCGTGCGGAAGGACCGGCCCAGGCCGAGCACCATCGCGAACACGGCCGCGCCGAGCAGCACGACGGCACCCGCCCAGTCCGGATACCCGAAGTTGCCCGGGGCACGGACCAGCGTCGCCGAGAGGCCGACGGTCCCGGCGGTCACCATGGGCACCACCGCCGCCGCCACCGTCAGCCGTCCCGCCCTCAGGACGAGCGCCAGTCCGAGGCAGCCGGCCAGGGCCACCGCGAATGCCTGGTCCGCGCTGCCCAGAACGACCAGGCAGGCCGCCGTGACGAGGGACCCCAGCACGCTCATCCCGGTGAGCAGCCGCTGGCTCCGCTTGACCAGGTGTGTCACGTGGGCCTCGGCGTCCTGGGCTCCCGTGCCGCCGCCGGGCATCCCCGCCAGCACCGCGAAGTGTCCGGAGACCTTGGACGCGGCACCGAGCACGGCCATCATGCTGACGGACATCACGGCGGACGTCTCAAGAAGCGTGGTGCCGGCGAGGACCACGACGAGCACCAGCCCGACGGCGGTGATCGCCACCGCCATCAGTGTGGTGGCGTGACGAAGCGCCAGAAGACCGATCACCGCCCCCAGTACGGCGCCCACGCCGACCGCCTTCGGCAGCGTGGCGGTGCTCGTCGCCGCGGTCGACAGCGCGGCGGCGCCGATGGCGAACAGCGGTACGGTGCCGTGCGCCATGATCAGCCGCAGTCCCAGCGGGAGGGACCAGCCCTGACGGGTGGCCTGCCACACCAGTCCGGCCAGCGACAGGGCCGCGGAGAGCGCCCCGGCGCCGACGACCACGAGCGCGCTCCCCCGCCCGGCCACCAGGGCCAGGGCCACGAAGCCGGCGATGAACCCCAGCAGGCCGAGGACCAGGGTCGTATGTGCCCGCAGCCGCCGGCCCCACTCGGCGGCGTCCCCGCTGGCCTGGCTCACCGACTCCTCGAGGTCGGTGACCACGGGCTCGTCGAATTCGCCCTCGGCCGTATCCCTCAGGTACAGCGTCGCCCCGTCCACGACGCCGCATTCCCGGAGGGATGCCTCCGGTGGGAAGGGCGCGGCGGTCGGCAGGGCGAGCGACCAGACGGGGGGAAAGGTCTCGTCGAACTCGACCTCTCCGACCAGTTCCAGCAGTGCCGGAGCGTACTCGGCGATCGCCGCGTCCGCGGGCACGGCAAGATCCACCCGTCGTCGTGCCCCCACCACGGTCACGTGGCAGCGTTCATTTTCCACTGGGTCATTCCTTGTCACACATCGACGAGCGGTGCGGGGCGGTGCGGCCGGCCCGGTCCTCCGTGGCGAACCGGTGGATCAGTGGGTGGAGGCCCACGTCCTGAGGTTCGCTTCCTCGGCTCCGACGTAATTGCCCCAGTTGATGCGCAGCGTGTGCGCGATCTCACCGAGCACGCCGTTCTCCGCCTCGCTGCCGAAGAGCCCGACCGCGGCCATGTCCCACTCGTGCATGCGCATCTGGTACTCCGTCGCGGACTGGGCGTTCCACGTGTCGATCAGTACCTGGAGACGGCTCTTCAGAGCGTGCAGTTCGCCCATGATGTGCTGCGCCTGGCCGTTGAGGTAGGGACCCGCCCCCTCCAGCTCCCGGCCGACGTGTATGTTGCTTCCTTCGATATCGGGCATATCGGTTCCTTCGAGGACTGAGGTCTTTTCGTTTCCGGGCAGTGCGGCGTCTTCAGGAGAGGCGAGCCGGAGGAAGACTGATGTTGTTCAGGTTCGTGAGGTTCGCGTGCTCGCCCTGCATGTAGTTGTCGGCGGTGCTCTGGAGGCCATGTGCGATACCGAGGAGCGCCTCCTGCAGCTTCGCCGCATGGGTGTCCCACTCCTGCATGAGCTGCTGGAAGGCCATGGACGCGACACCTCCCCAGGCAGGTGCGAGCCCCCTCACGTAGTTCTGCAGAGCGGAGAGTTCGGCCTGGACGCTCGCCTGAGTGGCGGTGATGTCCCTGGCCTTGTCCACCAGTTCCCCGGGGGTCGTGCTGTAGAGGACCCCGTCCGATCCCTGAAAACCTGCGCTCGTACCCTCGATCGCCGCCATGGCGTGCGCCCTCCTGGACTGGTTGGCGGAGAGGCCGCGCTGTGTGCATCGGCTCTCCTTGAAGCGTGTGCCGGACTTCGGCTCAGGAAAAACTTGTGCGTGCCGGCCTCACGGGACCGTCCCGGCCCCGCGGAACGCTCCCCATGGGGTGGACCCGCCGGCCGCGGCTCGACGGCGGCGTGTGTCCGGCCACGAACTGTCCGGTCCTCGGCGGGAACGGCCAAGGGACGGGCAGGCGGGCAACGGTCCGAGGAGCGTCCGGCCGCCTCACGGAACATCCCGGGGGCACGTCGGCCGGCACCGAAGGTGTGAGCCCTCGCACTGCAGTACAACGGACGTGAACCGCCGCTGGTTCACCGGAAGCCGCGGGGTCCTGATCCGGAACAGGGCGGGAGGGCCCGAGGCCGGACGGGCCCGGGGCACGGGGCGGCCGGCACCGCGGCGGGACCCGGCGCCGGACCGGCCCCTTTCCTCTCCCGTCCCCGTCCGTCGGACGAGCGGCCCGGCGGGCGGCCGTTCCATCGGCGTCGTCGCGGTGCCGCTGTCCCGGCCGGATCACGGTCCGGCCGCTCCGGCGTGCCGGGCATGGCCGCCGAGAGGAGTCCGGCCCCACCGGGTTGCCGCCCGGACAGGTCAGGAAGGCCGTATTCAAAGCGCTTTCGATCGGGGTGTTCCCCGTGCGGACCGCCTCCGGCAGCCGTTCCCACACGTGTGGTGAGAAGGGCCGGCCCAGGTGGGGCCGCTCACGGGAACCGTTCCGTGCGGAGCGGCGAACTACGATGACCAGGTGGAACTGATCGGACGGCGCAGAGAACTCACCGCGGTGCGACAGCTCATCGACCGGACCCTTGCCGGTTCGGGAGGGCACCTGCTCATCACCGGGCCCCCGGGGTCCGGAAAGAGCGCCCTGACGAGGTGTGCCGGGCAACTCGCCACCGCCCGCGGCCTCCAGACGTACCGCCTCATCAACGACGGTCCCTGCCTCGGATCCCCGGCATCGGGCCTGCTCGGCAATCTGGCGGCCTTGACCGGCCGGCCGGCCCTGCGGGCGGACGCCGGGCCGGAGGAGATCGACGCACTGTTCGCGGCGGTCGCCGACGGCCCCCCTCGACTGCTTGTGATCGATGATCTGGACGCGGACGGGAGTACCCGCCCCTCGGTCTCCGACGACGCCCTCTCGGCCCTGAACGACGGGGGCAGGAATCCGTCCGCGGGCGTCCGCCTGCTCGCCCGGCTGGCCTCTCACCTGGCCACCGGCGCCACAGGGCTCCTGGCCACCACCACACAGCCCGTCGGACTGCCCCCCGAACTACGGCTCGGCGGCATCGAAGAGCCCGAGCTCGCCGCACTGCTCGGCGACCTGCCCGCCGACGCCGTGCACGCCATCTGGCTGGCTTCGGCGGGGCTGCCCGGCATCGCGCTCTGCCTCACGCATCAGCTCGCCGCCGTCGACGGCAAAGAGGACCCACTGGCACACCTGGCTCTGACGATGCCGTCCCAGGCCTCCTTCCTCGATCTCGACACACGGCTGATCCGGCTGCTGGAAGCCGCCTCCACCCGGCCTCTGTCACCGCAGACGCGGGCACGGGTGCTCGCCCGGCTCGCCCGCGAACTGCTGGGCGAGCCGACGGACACACGCCGGCGCGCGCTGATCGAGGAAGCCCTCTCCCTGGCCCAGCTCGCCGGCTCCCCGGGCATCATCGCCGAGGTCCTCGACTCGAAGCTGCACGCCCTGTGGAATCCGGCAGCCGCCCACGAGCGGCTGGAGACCGCGGCCGAGATCGTCACCCAGGCCAGGCTGGCCGGGGACATCGTGACGGAGCGCCGCGGCCTCATGTGGCGGTTCACAGCGCTGATGGAGCTCGGGGACATCGCTGCCGCCGAGGCGGTGCTCACCTACTATGCCCGGACAGGTGAGCTGACCGGCGATGCCGAGACCGCTGTGGTGGTCGCGGCCCGCCAGTCCATGCTTGCGGCGATCCGCGGTCGTTTCAAGGAGGCCGCCTCGTTCGCGTCCGAGGCGGAGGTGCTCGGCCACAGGGCCGGAATAGCCGACACGGCACGCCTGACCGGGAGTCTGCGCGGCAGCATCTCCACCTTGCGCGGCGACTGGGAGAGCACACTCGCCCCCTGGCAGGCACTGGACCGGCGGCTCCCCGGGCACTTCTTCTCCGCGACAGCGGCTCGCAGTCTGGCCGAGACCGGCCGACTGGTGGAAGCGGAACTCGAGTTGGAGCGGCTGCTGCCGAGCGTGCTCGTGGGCTCCGGTCCACGCTGGCTGGGCGCTGTCGCGGATCTGGCCGTGGTGGCGTCCCGCTCGCGGGCCCTGGACAGTGCCCGGAAACTGCACGCCGCACTCGTGCCTTACCGTGGCCGCCTGGTGGTGTGGGGCGGGGCGAACACAGTCGCGGGACCCGTCGACCACTACCTCGGACTGCTGTCCGCGCAGCTCGGCGATCTCGACCAGGCGCTTTCCGACTTCGACGCGGCAGAGGCGTGGGAGAACAGGACCGGAACCCTGCCGTGGCTGGCCGAGACTCTCAGGGCCCGGGCCGAGGCGTTGCTGGCGCGCAAGGGTGAAGGAGATCCGGCCCGGGCTCGCGACGATCAGGCTCGTGCCCGGTCCATCGCGGAGCGGCTCGGGATGTGCGGACTTCTGTCCGCCCTCGCGCCGCCTCCGGACGAGTGGCGGCTGACCCAGGACGACGACGGATGGCTGCTGGAAGCGGGAGACGAGTCCGCCAGGCTGGCCGACACACGCGGCATGGCCTACCTGCGAAGCCTGCTCGCCGCCCCGGGAAAGGACATCCCGGCTCTCGACCTGGTGGCGGGCGGCCGGGGGCTACGGGTCCCCGACGGAGCGCCTCTCCTCGACGCGACCGCCGTGGCGAACTACCGGAAGCGGCTCGCGCAGCTGGACGAGGAGCTCGACTCCGCCGATCGTGTCGGCGATGTGGACCGAGCACGGAGCGTACAGAGGGAGCGAAGCGCGATCGTGATCGAGCTGCGCCGGGCCAGTGGTCTGGGGGGACGGGTACGGACGAGCAGCGGTGAGGCGGAAAGGGCACGGGTCAGTGCCACACGGGCGCTGTGGGCGGCGGTGAAGCGCATCGAGGTGGCGGCGCCCCTCGCGGGCGCACATCTGCGCGCCTCCCTGCGGTCCGGCCGCGCCTTCTGCTACCAACCGGCGGCGGGTGGCCCGAGCCGATGGAGGGTATGACCCGAGTCACGCACACCCGGTTCCCGGCCCTGTTACGCCTTCTTGTCGAAGACAATGGGAAGGCGGAGCGCGATGACACTGGGACGGCAGGGGCTCCACGGCCGGCTGGCCGCGGAGATGCACGGTACGGGGCACGGGAGAAAACCACCGGTGGTCCTGTTGCACGGTCTCACCTATGACCGTCGGCAGTGGGGGCCGCTGATCGGGAAACTGACGGCGGCGGAACCCGAAAGACAGATCGTCGCCTTCGATCTCCCGGGCCATGGGGGCTCGCCGGATGCCGAGTCCTGTCGTCCGTCCGATCTCGCCTCCGAGCTGCGCCGGTCCATCGACGCGATCGGGCTGGCAGCACCCATGCTGGTCGGCCACTCGTTCGGAGCGGTGGTCGCGACGGCTTACGCCGCCGCCCACCCGGCCGCTGGAGTGATCAATGTGGATCAGCCGCTGCTGGCCGGTCCTTTCGCGAGGCGGCTGCGGGAGGTCGAGCCCCTGTTGCGCGGCCCGGGATGGAGGGATGTCTGGAACGAGCAGCTGGCGGCGATGGGCATCGACACCCTCCCGGCCGAAGCGCGGGAACTGGTACGGACGGCGACGACTCCTCGTCAGGAGCTGCTCCTGGAGTACTGGCGGGAACTTCTGGAGGTGCCGTCCGAGGAGCTCGCGGAGCTGCGTACCTCGGAGATGCGGGCCATCGTGGCCGCCGGTGCGAGCTACAGCCACGTCTCGGGGGGCGATGTGCCGGCGCCGTACGCGCAGTGGCTCTCCGCGGTGATGCCCTCGGTCCGGATCGTCTCCCTGCCCGGCGGTGGCCACTTTCCGCATCTCGTCCACCCGGCCGGGATCGCGAACCTTCTCACCGGCCGGCCCGACGACCGGCCGGATGTGATCCCTCCCGCCCTGGCCTGACCAGCGGGGCGTGCGGGCGGCGGGTTTCCCTCTTCCCGGTGAGGGGCGCCCACCGGCCACGGGGTTCGTACCGTACGGGAGTGGCCGGTGCGACCGCCCGTCACCCGCCCCCGCCGGCCTGCCGCGTCACCCCGCGGAGACAGGACGGCAAGGTCTCGGTCGTGGACGAGCGCCTGCGGCGGGGGATGAACGGCTCACAAAGCGACCCGGAATGAATGGGACGGATCAGAGGAAAAATTCAGCCATTTCCGATCCCCGTGTGCCGATGCCGCTCGACAACTCCATCCCGCGGCGCGTCACCTCTTTTCCCCTCCCGCCAAGACATTCACACCCAAGGTGCACATGGATGAGTCCGATCAATCATTGACAACCAGTCACATGTGCGAGATTTTGAGAGCGCAAGCAGTTCAACCCGAAACAAAACAGGGAGGATTGACCCATGCGCAAGAGCATGAGGCTGGCGGCCACAGTCGGTGCGACAGCCGCAGTCATACTGATGGGGACCAGTGCCGGGACCGCGGCGGCAGACGATCACCTTCCCGGCCAGGTCGTCTTCTACGAGGAGGCATACGGCGGTCGCTATTTCCTTGATTCCCACCCCACCACCGAATGCGCCAACCTGCCCTTCTCCACAAAGCTCATCGCCAACCTGGCCGGGCCCATCGAGGTGTTCTCGGAAGCCGACTGCGAGGGCGGCGTCTACCACTCCCCCACCGGTGATCTGCACAACTTTCCGGGCGGTTTCAGCGGGTTGAGTTACCGGCTGGCCGGATAGGAGATCATTCGGTCTGCCCGTCAGGGTTTGCCGTAATGGCGGTCTTGTCCATGTAGCGTCCCCGGCCGTGCGAGAGAGACCCGGCGCACGGCCGGGGCACGGCCGCATCACTGCCGGCACGGGGGCATCGGGCTGGAAAATTCACAGGTGAGGGCGGTGCAACAGCGCCTGGACGGTACAGGGTGAGAAGCACGGATCCACTCGGAGTCCCGGAGCGGACAGCACAGCCGGACACCCGTCCGCCCTGTTCTCAATTTCCGGGTCCGAACCTTACGCGAGGGTGTTCCGTACTGAAACGCGCGGACATTCCGCCCTGAAATTCGATGCCGTTCACGGCGGGACGATCCCGTCGGCTCCAAGCATTCCATACTGCGAGACGCCATTCTTCGAGCGTCTCTCGCGCACCTTCCCCGCCCCTCTTCCCGAGGGTCATCACCGACCTGCCCAAGCAGGCGGTAACACCTCCGGATGGACTCACGGCCGCCCATACCGCCCTACGGGCCGGCACACCATCGACGGTCCGCCCTTCCCGGCCGCAGGACTTTCCGCCCTCCGCCAGCCTTTCCTACGATGTCCGGCCACCTGAAATCCGGCCTCCAGAGGCATCGGCCGGAACGTCCAGCGGCTCGATGTCGTCGTGATACGACACGTACGTGCGGCTCCGCCACAAGAACCAGTAGGCATATCCGATGAAGCGGATGACCGCCAAGACGCCCTTGACCACAAGGCTTTCGATCACGAACCCCTCCCTCCGCCTGTGTCCGTAAGGGGCCTGGCCGCACTTTCACCGCCCGCTCGGGAAATCACTGCGACCGCGAACAGGGCCGGCGCTCCGCACGGTCACGACCTGTACGACGTCCCCGGCTTGTCATGGGTTCAGCCGCGCCGTGCACCAGGCGCCCTCACGACCGTCCGCGTGGGGTCGTTACCGACCGGCAGCCGGCGATGTCGAGGCTGCCCGTGTCCGGCCCGCCCGGTGTCCGAGCCGGCTCGGACCGGGGAAGGCGGTCCGCGTCACGCGCAGTGCTGCCTCTCCGGTGGGGCGCCGAAGTCACCGGCGGAAGAAGGCCCCGCGCTTTCGCACCGATGAACCGGCCCTGTCCTGACAGCGTTTGGTACATGAGGGGATCTCACACCCCCTCCTCACCACCTCGAAGGAACCAAGTGATTCGCATCTCGGATGTCCGCGTGTCCCGGCGTGCGCCTGTCCTCGGAGCTGCCGCCGTGGCGCTGGCCGGTGCTCTGACCGCCGCGGCACCGGCCACCGCCGCACCTCGACCGGCCACGCCGCTCAACTACGTCGCCCTGGGCGACTCCTACGCTTCGGCACCGGGAGTGCCGGAGGAAATCGACGCGGCATGCGCCCGCTCCAGCGGCAACTACCCGCACATCCTCGCGGACAAGATCAAGGCGCGGCTGACGGACGTCAGTTGCTCCGGGGCGACGACGGCCGATCTCGCGGCCCCTCAGGGCACCGCCCCCGCCCAGTTCACCGCCCTCAACCGGAAGACCGACCTGGTCACGGTGACGATCGGCGGCAACGACATCGGCTTCACCCCGGTCCTGACGCGCTGCGCCGTCCTGTCCCAGAACGACCCTGCGGGAAGCCCCTGCCGTGACGACCTCACCGCGGGCGGCACGGACCAGGTCGAGCAGAGCATATCGGCGACGGCCGCGAAGGTCGCGCAGGTCGTCTCCGAGATCCGCGCCCGGGCGCCCCGTGCCAAGGTCCTCATGGTCGGCTATCCCTCGATCTTCCCCGACGACGGTGTCGGATGCACGAGCCCCACCGCCCCGTTCGCCGCCGGGGACTTCGCGTATCTCCGGGACAAGGCGAAGTCCCTCAACGCCATGATCGCCCGGGTCGCCCGCACCGAGGGCGCCTCCTACGTCGACACCTACCGCCCGACGGTGGGCCAC
Organism: Streptomyces sp. NPDC018964; assembly: GCF_044390325.1. Classification (NCBI taxonomy): domain Bacteria; kingdom Bacillati; phylum Actinomycetota; class Actinomycetes; order Kitasatosporales; family Streptomycetaceae; genus Streptomyces; species Streptomyces sp. NPDC018964. The sequence continues at coordinate 32,903 of NZ_JBIRYZ010000035.1, read as the reverse complement.
GACATGTGCCGTTCCGGCGCCGAGCGGTGGATCGAGGACTTCTCTCCGCAGAACCCCGCGGCCCCTCTGCACCCGAACGCGCGCGGTGAGCTGGCCATGGGCAGGGCGGTGCACAGCGCGCTGGCCAAGTGCGGCTGGAAGCCGTGACGAGCCCGGCACACCGCTGTTGAGCCGGTCACCCGTGCCAAGGGCACGACGGCGGCACGGACGTGGACGGACAGCGCCCCGCGAGACCGCGTGACACCCCGTCAGAAGGATGAACGGGTGTTGTGCCGGGACTCCCGGCGCAACACCCCCATGGGCGCGGCTGCCGCCCGGACGGCGTACCGGCGCCCTCTGCCCGAAGACCTCGGCTTCGGACCGCCCTTGCTCCCGGTCTCTCCCGCCGCTCACCGGACCTCGGGAAATCGGCCCCGGGTACCCGGCCCCCACCTCACTTGACCGATCACGTCCACCGCTTCGGCGAGGACTCCGCGCACGAGGCCGGCATGAGGAGTCCGCTCCCTCCGGCGGAGGGCGCACGCCCCGGCCCTCATCTCCGGGTGGCCGGGGAAGCACGGCCGAAGCCCGGGACCTCGCTCCACAACCGTGTCGGGTCACTTCACATCGACGGCACTCCGGCGGCTCCGGTACGTGTGGCGCCCCTGCCGTACGTTGAGCACACGGCCCCGGGCAGACGCGCCCCCGGTAGCGGGGGACGGCACCCGTACGCGTCCCCGGCGCGGCCTCAGTGGGTGTCCGCCTCGTTCCGCGGGGCGCGCAGTGCCAGTTCGGCGAGGACGAGAGCCCCGTCGGACAGCACTCCGTCGTCGAACATGGCCCGGGCGCTGTGGTTGGGTGCTGCCGGGGCATCGCTCCCCGTGTCCACGCGGGCGCCAAGATGCAGGTAGCAGCCCGGCACTTCGTCCAGGACGAACGAGAAGTCCTCGGACGCGGCGATCGGGAACTCCATGAGCCGGAAGCGATCAGAGCCCAAGGTCTCCGATACGACGGTACGGGCGAAGTCGTGATGGTCGCGGTTGTTGATCGTCACCGGGAATCCGTCCCGGAACTCGACTGCGGCCGTGAGGCCGTGAGCCGCCGCGATGCCCTCGCACAGACGCTTGGCCTGAGAGCGCAGAAGGGCGCCGGTGGCGGGCGAGAAGCTCCGCAACGTGGCTTCGAAACGAGCTTCGTCAGGGATGACGTTGAACTTGGTGCCCGCTCGGAACACGCCCACCGAGAGCACCACTGGGTCGAAGATGTTGAAACGACTGGTGACCATCGTCTGCAGTGCGGTCAGCATCTCGGCCGCCACGTTCACCGGGTCGCGGGAGAGGTGTGGGAGGGAGCCATGTCCTCCGGATCCCTCGACGACGACACGCATCTCATGCGAACCCGACATCAGCGGGCCGGGACGGCTGAAGAAGACTCCGCGCTCACGGTACGAGGAGACATGGATCCCGTACGCCGCGGCGACCTTTCGTCCCGCCGCGTCGAGCACGCCCTCGGCGATCATGTGCTTGGCGCCGTCGAATCCCTCCTCTCCCGGCTGGAACATGAAGACCACGTCGCCCTGCAGCGTCTCCCGTCGTGCGCACAGCAGCCGAGCCGCCCCGACCAGCATGGCGACGTGCAGGTCGTGTCCGCACGCATGCATGACACCGTCGATCTCACTGGCGTAGTCAAGCCCTGTCGCCTCGGTGACCGGCAGCGCGTCCATGTCGCCACGGAGCAGAACGGCGGGCCCCGGCCGGCCGCCGCGCAGCACCGCTGTCACCGACGTCGACGAACTGCCCAGACGGATCTCCAGCGGCAGGCCCTCCAGCGCCGCCAGCACCGCACGCTGGGTCCGCGGCAGATCGAGGCCGGTTTCCGGACGACGATGCAGCGACCGTCTCAACTCCACCAGCTCGGCCTGCAGCGCCGACGCATCTCTCACTGTCATCATGACGGTCTTCCCCACAGTCGTCCGCGCCCTGGGCGATGACGTCGCCGATGCACAGGCCGCGTGTCCTCCACACACCGTTCCCCAGGCGTAACACCGGACCGAACAATGTGTACGTGCTCCCCCTCACCGGGCCGGCGCCTTCGATGACGTGCGTCGGTCACGGCCCGTCCCCGGCCGAGCGGAGACCCGGGTCCGCGAGCGGCACCAGGCGTGAAACGGCCTTTCCGGCACCCACTTGAGCCACGTCGTCGTGCGGTATGCAGGATCGCGGCCGCAGCACGCCCTTCTCCACGGGCTTCCCGCGGGCCCGCCCGGTGGCGGGCCGTCGCTCGTCCTCACGTTCCACAGAAATCGGTCCTGTTGGAGGAGAACCTGCCGGGCCGTTGCAACGTAGTACAAGTGACGGCGCAGGACGGCGTCGTAGCACCTCTTACGGCAAGGGGGACCAGCCATGTCTGATCAGGTGACCGTCGACCGCAGAGAAATCGAGGAGGCCAGGACTTGGCTCATACATCAGAGCGCGCTTCTGGAGCAGGGGCTCCAGGAAGCCGAGACACGGATGGCCAAGGTGATCGCAGCCGCGTACTGCACGCCTGAATCCGATGTCAAGTTCACACCGTACTGGGGCGAATACAACATGAGCGCCAAGAACGCCATGGAGGGGCTGGAGGGCGTGGGCAGGTTCCTCTCCTCGTTCGCCCGAGGAATGGAAAAAGAGGACGGCTCTGCCGACTGCTCTGCAGATTGAGCGGTTTCACTTCTCGGCAGGGGCGGCCGGCACTACCCCCGTCCTTACGGGAGATGGATACGCGGGAGATCTTCGATGCCGTTCTGCAGCAGGAAATCCGAAACTCGCCTCGAGACTCCGCGCAACCACTACATCTCATTTTACTGACAAGCGTCCTGAAAATGCCTGGCCATCCGGCACGGAACGTGCCCCGAGTGTTCACAGGTTTTCCGCAGCCTCCTTCCTCCGCGGGGATCGAAGCAGCGCCCGCCGTAGTGAGGAGTGAACGGCGACAGAGCGCGGTCACGGGCTGCGCGATCGGTGTGAGCACCGGTATCCGGGCCCATCGGCCCGCGGCCGAGCGGAACGATCGCCGGCCCGATCCGGTCCCGCACGGCGCCGTGCCGGCGTCGGCCCCTGGACGGTGGCGCGGTTCCGGTTCGGCGGCCGGGCGCTTTGAGGGTGGGTCCGGACGGGTGGGACCGGGCGTCGTCTGCGACGCGCCGGTGGCAAGTTGACCAACGAGCAGGAGAAGTCATGGAATTCCGTCGGCGGATGATCGGGACGGACACCCTCGTGACCGAGGTGCGCAGCGGGCCCGACGCGGAATGGTCTGCGGCGACCGGGCCCGTCGCGGGTTACCCGTCCCCGTTCACCGAGAGCTGGGAGGTGCGGCAAGCCGTCGGCCACGGCGCGAAGGACGGTTCGGTCGTCTTGCCGTTCCAGCCTCTTTCGTTTCGCGACTTCATGCTGTTCGAGCAGCACAACGTGAACGCCGCCCGCGGGTGGGCCCGTCGGTTCCGCCCGGGGCTGGCGCGTATCGCCGATGGCGTCGAGTCCGTCACCCGTAAGACCTTTCCGGCTTTTCGGCCCAAGCCTCTTTGGTACCGCAAGCCGATCTACTACATGAGCAACGCCTCGACATTCGTCCCCAGTGGAACCCCGGTGGCCGCTCCGCCCTACAGTTCCGCTCTGGACTACGAACTGGAGCTTGCTTTCGTACTCCGTGCACCGCTCTACAATGCGACACCCGAGGAAGCGGTCAGAGCAATCGGCGCGTTCGTGGTCCTTTGCGACTTCAGCGCGAGGGACGTGCAGATCGCCGAGATGAACAGTAATTTCGGGCCGCAGAAGAGCAAGCACTTCATGACGTCGCTCTCCAGCACCGCTGTCGAGGCGGCCGACATTCTCGACCGATGGACGACGCTGCCGTCGGCCGTTTCCCTGAACGGGGAGATCGTCGCGCGGCCGGACTCCGGTTCCCCGAAGTGGAGTCTGGGCGAGATGCTCGCGCACAGTTCGGCCGGCGAGCGACTGTACCCGGGTGAACTGTGCGCGACGGGAACCTACGTGAACGGCTCCGGCATGGAGATCAACAGGTGGCTCGCCCCCGGGGACGTCCTGCGGTTGGAGATCGAGGGCGTCGGCACCATCGAGCACGCCATCGTCTCCCACGAGTAGGCGTGCGGAATCCACGGGCCGCTCTCGTGCGGCAGTGGTTCAGCCGTGGCGAACCGGACGCCGGCCCACGACCGCGGCCACACTCGCCTGCGCGCCTCGGGCAAACGCGCCTTCGCCCGGTCGCGGTTCTGCGGGCATTCCACAGAGCCCGTTCCTCGACCCGCCGTATCGGCCGCGCCACCCAAGCCGTCCACACCCTCCTGACCTGCGACCGCACAAGACGGAGGAGGTCCGGTCACCGGAGTGCGGGAAGTGGCATCATCCTTCACCGTCGGAGGGAAGACCTTCCAGAAGATCCAGAAGGGTGCGCCAGTTGGTGCGGGTGGCAAGTACCGCCCCTTCGACATCCCCCGCCTCACAGAGCGCGATGATTCGGTCATGCTGCGCAACCGAGTCGCGGCCGGAAATCGAAGAAAACCGAAAGTACTCCACGCGGCGCAGAACAGGCGTGTATTGCTCGAGAACGTTTCGAATGGCGTCATTGGCGCTGGCGAACACGGGGACACCGTGGAAATCGGCATCAGCAGCCAATGCCGCGTCCACGTCATCGTGACTCATCGCACTTGCGAACCGCGCGTTGGCCTCACGCATAGCCGCTAGTTCCGTCGCGGAAAGGTTGGGCAAGGCCTCGCGAACGGCGAGCTCATGCATGGCCGCCGTCACCGACTGTGCGGCACGGATCGCCCGGATGTCCAAAGGGCTGACTCTGGTGTATCGCCCCGGCTTGGTCTGAACCAGCCCTACCTGCTCCAGGCGTGCCAGTGCTTCCCTGACCGGCGTGCGACTCACGCCGAGCCAAGCGACCAAGTCGCTGTCTGTCAAGCGCTCACCCGGCGCCAGCGTGCCATCTACGATGGCGTCGCGAATGGCGCGGTAAGCATCCTCCCTCAGGAGCGATCGTGAAACGAGTCCTCGACTCTGCGGTACTGGCATACGATATATTGCACGCCAACCGATAGTCACTGTCAAGAGCGTCTCGTCATCCTGCGTTACGCCCCGATCACAAGAGGTGGTGAGTGCGACGCGATCGAGGCGCTGCCGGCCGAGACAAACGCTCTCGCACCGCCCGGGCTCGGACAGTATCTCCGCACCCTCCCCTTGTGTGTGCCGGAGCAGAAGGCCGGTCGGCAGTGACCCGGTCGACCGGGACGAGTATGCCGTCGATCACCACGTGGGCCATGCCCTGGCGTCTGGGCTGCGCAGCGTTTCCCGCACCTTCGGGGACCGTCGGGCCGACAGCTCCACGGTTTCGTCGACGTAGCGCCGACATGTTGTGATGAATACCACAAACTTGGCACCGGCCTCCGCGAGCGGCTCGCTTTACGCAGGTACACCTGGACCGGCAGGGCTTGTTGTCCCGGGTTGAACTCGCGTCGTACCGAGCCGAGCTCCTCGTGGTGAGCGCGGACCAGGCCGGACACGAAGGTCAGGGTCTGAGCGTTGTCCCGTGACCGCTGGTCACGGGTGGGATGATCCTGCCGTGTCCGGTGTGATCACGGCATCGGAGTCCTTTTGGACAGCCCCGTTCACCGGGCTGAGCCCGCGGCAGTCGGCGGGCTGGTCACCGCGCCGCGGCGTGAGGGTGCGAACCCGGTCCTCAAGCGGCCGCCCCTGGAGCCGGCCGCTTGAGGACCGCGTGCTCCTGGCCGCCGCGTATGGGCGCACCAACCTCATCCTGCGTCAGCCGGCTCCGCTGTCCGGGGTATCGAGGTTCGCGGCCGACCGGATCGTCGGCCACCTCGGCCCGGCGCTCTCGCTCCGGCGCCCGGAGACGATTCCGCAAGGACACCGTGCTGATCGTGGGCAGCACCCTGGCCCCCACTCGCCACCACACCACGCCCTGCTCGGCAGCGCCCGCCCGCGCGGCCTCACACTGGCTGGTCGAAAGGCAAGAGCACCGGCCAATCGGCATGCCGTGGATCATTTACGGGACAACGCCCAGACCCGCTGCTCAGCCGGCATGGCGTGGCACACCACTAGAAGTCGGCGCTACGCGAAAGCTTCTCGTTCTCGCGAAGCTCCACGAGTGCGTTCTCGTGCATGGCAACGACAGTTTCGTACCCGGAATTGCCGAGCACGATCCGCTGCGGCGGAACGGGTGTGTTCATCGCATTGATCACGGCCTGCACACCGCGCACGGGATCACCCGCCTGCTTGCCGTTCCGCTCCACGAACGCCGCCTTGACGCCCTCGATCAGTGACAGGTAGGCGTCGACGGTCTCGTCGACGGGCTCGTCCTGGAAGCCGGCATAGGCCTTGGTGCGGAACCCTCCCGGCTCCACGAGGAGCACACGCACCCCGAACGGCTCGACCTCTTGACGCAGCGTCTCCGACAGCCCTTCGAGCGCGAACTTCGCCGCCGAGTAGTAGCCGAACCCCGGCCCTGCGACGCGGCCTGCCACCGACGACATGTTCACGATCCAGCCGCCGCCCCGTGCCCGCATGCCCGGCAGAACCGCCCGCACCACATCGATCACCGAGAACAGGTTCAGGTCGAACGTGCGGCGGATCGTCTCTTCCTGAGCGCCCTCGACGGAGCCGAACCAACCTCGGCCCGCGTTGTTGACGAGCACGTCGATCCCGCCGAACCGCTCTTCCGTCGTCTTGACCGCCGCCCGCACCTGATCGGCGTCGGTCACGTCGAGCTTGAGAACCAGCACGCGGTCGCCGTACTGGTCGGCCCACTCCTGCAGCTCGGACGGCCGGCGCACGGTCAGTGCCACCTGATCGCCCTGTCGCAGCGCGGCCTCGGCGTAGGCCAGGCCGAATCCTCCGGGCGTCCCACCGGTGATGAACCAAGTCTTCATGGACTTCTCCTATCGCTATAGCACCCAATGTAGCGCTACATGGTCTACCATAGCAACATGCAGAACGCACGGGATCGACTCCTTCTCGCCGCAGCGGAGTTGCTGGAGAGCGCCGGCACGGTGTCCACAAGGGCCGTATGCGAGCGAGCCGGGGTGCAGGCGCCGACGCTGTACCACCACTTCGGCAGCAAGCAGGGCCTGATCGACGCCGTGGCGAATCACGGTTTCACCCAGTACACGGCCGTCGAGAGCTCCGGCGACCCGCTCGGCGACCTGCGCGAGGGCTGGGACAGGCACGTGCGGTTCGGGCTGGAGCACCCGTCGTTCTACGGCCTGCTCTATGGCCGCGCCGAACCGGGAAAGCCCTGTGCCGTCACCGCTCCCGCCCACGCCGCGCTGCGCGAGAGGTTCAATGAAGCGGCTACGAAGGGTCTGCTGAAGGTGCCCGCGGAGGACGCTGCCGAGCAGCTCCTCGCCGCGAACGTCGGCGTGACGCTCACCTTGATCGCGCAGCCCGAGCCGGACTTCGCGCTGTCCGAGCGCGTCCGCGAGGCGGCGCTGGCCGGAGCGTTGAACCTCACGTCGAAAGAGGTCCTGAGGACCCGCGCGAGTGCCGCGCTCACGTTGCGCGCGTTGCTCCACGAAGATCCAGGCGACCTCACTCGTGGAGAGCACGCACTGCTGGACGAACTGCTCGATCGTCTGGCTCGCTGAGGACTTCCCGTATCTCGCGCGGAGACCGGCGAACCACCGCCGGCGGGACGGCTTGTCCGGTTCCGGCACGACTCACGGCCTCGGCCACGGCCCGGCCGATCAGGCCGGAACCGGATGCCGGGGAGCGGCTGCAAGAGGTGCGGGACAACGCTTGATCACCAGGATCCCTCGGATGACGTGGTTGTCCCGCGCCAGGTCGACGGTTCTCCTGTGATCCCCTGGTCGCGTCGGTCCAAGATCCCTCTGGTTACCTGCGGGGGCTCTCTTTCCCGCACCCCCGCCCCTCCCCCACGGTCCTTGGAACAACGCGACATCGAGACGGCCTCGGCTCGCCGAACACCGAACGGGACGAAGAGCGTCCCCTGTTCCTGTCAGACGGGGGTTCCCGTCAACTCCGCAAGGCCGCTTTGGGACCGGGGAGTCTTTTCGCCCACTTTTCTGACTTCGATGGTGCGAGGGTCCACGGCTTCCCCTGGAGCGCCTTCGCGATAGATGCCTTCGGGAAGAGTGTCGCGATCGTGCGGGAGGAGGAAGAAGACACGACGTCGGTACAGACCACTGTCGGGGTCCGCCTGAGCCTCATCGCTCAGCTCGGCATAGCCGACCATGCGGCCGTCACGAGCGTAGCGGGGCTTGTTACGACGACGTGAGGTCTTGTCGAGCGCCTGGCGGACGTAGTCGAGGGTATCGAGGTTCTCCAACCACACCACGTGTTCCTCATGAGTGAGATCGCCCTCGGTCAGTAGCGAACTCATAGCTGCTGTCCCTCCTTGGTCTGCCGGGGCGGCCGGTGGCCCGCCCCGTGGGAGGGGTGCACCCCAGGCCGAGCCCTCCACCCCTTCATGGTAGGTCGATCAGGGGCTGGTACACGGAAAAATTCTGGTTGCGAATGACGGTGGATGCCGGCAGGTGCGGTGGTTCATGACGGTGTGTCCAGCAGGGCCAAGCCGGGATAGTACTTACGCCCGTTGGATTTGATCATGTCGGCCGGGGAGGCAAGTCCGACCTCCTGCCGCACACGCGTGGCAAAGCCACGGGCACCAGCCGGACGGATGCCCTCACTGGTGCTGCACCAGGAGGCGTACGCGGTGTAAAGAAGGACCTGCTCGACGCGGAGGTCCGGCTGAGTGCTGAGGTCTCGGGTGCAGCACTCGGCGAGGAAGCGGCCAATGTGATCCTCCGTATGTGCGTAGGCAGTGGTGGCGATGCGAACGCGGTCGGGTCCTTCAAGGGTGTCACGGGTGGTCAGATAGCGCCTGGCGCCCTCGATAAGCCACTGCAGGATGCCGGGACCTTCGTCGCGGACGAGTTCGAAAGCCAAGTTGTCGATCTTACGGTGATCGGGAACGGTACGTTCGAAAGGCAGCAGGCGGATACGGCGCCAGAAGGCGAATCCGCCCGTCGACACCTCGGGCCGGTGGTTCCCGAGGAGCCACAGATGATGAGTAGGGGTGAAGGAGAAGTAATCTTGGCGCATACGGCGGGCTTTGATCCTGTCTCCACCGGTCAACAGCCGCACGCGTGCTTCATCGAACCTGTCGTTGGGCTTGAGTTCGCTGCAGACGATGAGCCGGCGCCCGTGGAGTTCGGTCAGCTCCGTGGAGTGTTCGGAAAAGGCCCCACGGTCCATGAGGAAGCCGGGCGGGGCGGCATCGGCATAGTCGCCCAGAATTTGGATCATGGTGTCGAGCAGGACGCTTTTACCGTTCTTTCCCTGTCCGTGGAGGAAGGGCAGTACCTGTGCGCCGACATCGCCGGTGATGGAGTAACCGAGCAGCAGGTGCAGAAAATTGATCATCTCCTGGCCTTCGGCGTCGTCACCGAACGTGTCGCGCAGGAAGCGGTGCCAGCGGGGAGTCTCGATCCGCTGTGGGGCGACACTGGTCGCTCGGGAATGGACATCACGCGTGGGATCCGGCTTGCGCAGTAAACCGGAATTCAGGTCGACGATTCCGGCCGGTGTGCACAAAGCGTAGGGGTCGCCGTCCAGAGTGTCAGGGTCCATCGAGAGGTCCGGTGACGCTTTGGCCTGAGCGAGGAGGGATTTCATTCCGGTGGTCGACAGCGCATGCCTCTTGTGCTGGTGGAGATCCCGTTCGCTGAACAGTCCTCGTGGATCCCTTTCCGGCATGCCCTCGGCCATCTCACCAGCCGCCCACAGAGCCGCCTTCTCCCCACCGGCGCGCTTCCACCGGTAACCGTCCCAGGAAAACCAACCGAGCCCTTCGACATGACGGAACTGATCGCGATAGAGCCTGACGAAGAGCTTGGCATTGCCCCGGTCGGTAAGAGTATCGGGGAGTGATACCGGCTTTGCCCAGGAGGGCATGGGGGCTGGGGAAGTGTCTGGCTGAGCGTCCAGTCCTGTCGGCGGCCGATCTGCCTGTCCAGGACCGAACCTCTGCTGAGCCGCGGCGCTTGTGTGGAAGCGCGGAGTGTCGGCGCTGCTCATGAAGGTCCTTTGAGATGGAGCGGGCGAGCCGAACCGGCGGCGAACGCGTTCGTGGCGACGCGCTGATGGCGCGCCGCTTGCCAGGGGCGATCGATCTCTACCGCCTCGCACAGGAGGGCAAGCGCGATGATTTCATCCAGATGCCCCGCGGACGCAAGCCCTCCAGCGGTGTACGCAGCCTTGTTCATTTTTTCAGGGAAGGCAGCGGGCAGGCCCGCGGGTCCCCTTCGACCGCGGGTTCCTCGAGCAGGGCGGATCACAGGGGCGACGACGCGGTCGTCATCCGCGCACACATCCATCTGACAGGCCGGAGCGATCCGCGCATTCAAGCCGGTCGAACAGCAGAACCGCACAGCCGGGCAGGGATTTCGGTACCGGATGTGCATGCCGCCGCGGGGGGTGCGCACTCGTCGGATGACGTCGTTGTCGGCTGGACCGGGCCGGCCACGCAGCACGGCGGCACAAGCAAGGGTGTCACAGTCCGAAGCCAGTCCGCCCGGGCCGGTCGGCTCGTGGATGAGAATCCTGGAAAGCGGGCGGTCGCGCCGGGGAACCGCTGGGGCACGGACATCGATGTCAGCGGCGGCGGGGCCGGCTTTCCCGCACTCCGCTCCGACTCCTCGGGAGGGAGCGGAGGTCTCCCCCCTGGCGACAGGAGTCCGACGACCTGCTGCCAGGGGATGGGCAGGCCTTCCGGCACACCATCGGGCCACGCTCCCCGCGTCAGGGATGGCAGGCCGAGCAGTATCTGCGGGCTCGCTTGTCACGCCAGAGCCGGGCACGTGGCCATCCTTTGCTGAGACTCGTCGGGGTAGCTTCCATCGGACCTCAATGAGGGCAGGGACCGAAGGGACCGGTCTGCCGTCATGGCGGTGGCAGACCGGCCGGTGGGCTGCTTGAGCGGCCTTCTGCTCTTTTCGGACAAGCAGAAGCCGGCCAGCGGATGCACCTCGGACGGTGGACATCAGCATCGGGAACACCTACGGGCTGCTGCGAACGATCCGTCCGGGAGCCTCCAGGCCCTTCGGTCCCTCCTTGGCCCCTTCGGCATCCGTGCAGGTCAGTATGCTTTTCATACACTCCCGAGGGACTGAAGGGACTCAGATTCTCGATTACCAGCGTTCCAGGGGGTGCGTCCCGGCTCGGCGTCCTTGCGCACACCTGCACCGCGGAGGGCGTGGGCATGATTTCGACATTGGGTCTCTTGAGTCCCTGAATGGTTCAGCGCACCACTGTGACCTGCGCCTTGGCCAGGATCCAGGGGCAGGGACTCAAGGAAGCGCGGGGACCCTCCTGCCCCGAGGACCAGTGAGGAACGATGCGCGGGGATCGGCTCCCGGGCCAGTCCCCGACGAGTGCCGTTCACAGGGAGCATGGCTCCCGAAAGAGGAGATCACGCCCTCGTACAAGGTCTGGCGGGCCACCTGACTGCCTGGGGAGGTAAGGGCTCGCACGTTCTTTCCTTTTACTGTCGGCGAGACAGCCTACGGTGCATCCCCACAGGTGGGTGCCGAGCTGTCTTCGGTGGTTCTCGTTGCGCAGAGCAAAGAGTGCTCCATATCGACAACGGCCACAGAGTCCGCGAAGTTCATCCGGCACAGGAGCCGGACCGGATCGGGAGCCGGCCGGACCATCGGGCAGAACGGCGAACTCCGCGCTCGAAGCTGTCCGTTGCTTCCGGACCGGACGCCGGAGCAGGAGCGCCGACGGATCACAGTGAGCTGATCGACGCGGCCACCTTCACGAGGGAGACACGGACACACCTGTCACGACGACGAGGTTCTTCACCGACGTGCTGCTCCCCCGGGCTTTCCGGATCCCGGCTCGGACTGCACCCGGTCCCGCTGTTACCGAGCTCTCCGTTGAGTTGCCGTGGTGAGCGAGAGGCCGGTTTCCGGCGGGGCGGTCCTCGAGATGAGACGGGTGCGTCGTCGGATGCGGCGCAGGCCACTGCGGACGGCTGGGGCCAGGTGGTCACGGAAGACGACCCAGGCGGTCGTGCCGCGCCGGATCGACTGACCTGACTATGCCGATGCTATGGCCGGGCCGCTCTGGGAGCGGTCCGTTTTCGTGCCAGGTTTCTTCGGGGCGATGGTGCGCGGGTCGACGGCTTCCCCGGGCGCCCCCTCGCGGTAGACGCCGTCGGGGAGACTGTCGCGGTCGTGCGGCAGGAGGTAGAAGACGCGCCGTTTGTACAGGCCGCTGTCGGGGTCGGGTTCGGCGTGGTCGTCGAGTCGTGCGTAGCCGACCATGCGGCCGTCACGGGCGTAGGGAGGTTTGTTGTTGCGGCGTTTGGTCTTGTCCAGGGCTTGACGGACGTAGTCGAGGGCGTCGAGGGGTTCCAGCCACACCACGTCGGCTTCGTGGATGAGGTCGCTCTCGGTCAGCAGCGAGCTCATGGCTGCCGCCCCTCCTTCGTCGGTCGGCTCCGGTGAGGGAGCAGCGCTTGGTGTGTGTGCGGGTTCATGGCGTCGAGGCTGTGGTGATCAGCTGGGGCGGCCGGGCTCTGCGGGTACGGACTCAGGTGGCCATGGTAGAGCGGCCGGGGCTGGGGGTGGATGTGTCGTGCTGGGGACTGGTGCCTGCTGCGGCTGGTCATTCGGTCTCCAGGAGGGCCAGGCCAGGGTAGTACTTGCGCCCGTTGGATTTGATCATGTCAGCCGGTGAGGCAAGGCTGAGTTCGGAGCGGACGCGGGTGGCGAAGGTACGGGCGGTGGCGGCGCGGATGCCTTCCTCTGTGCTGCACCAGTTCTGGTAGCGGGCGTAGAGCAGGCCTTGTTCGACGCGGAGGTCGGCGGGGCCGGCTGTGTCGCGGGTGCAGCATTCGGTGAGGAAGCGGCCGATGTGGTCTTCGGTGGTGGCGTAGGCGGTGGTGGCCAGGCGGACCTGGTCGGGGCCGTCGAGGGGATCACGGGTGGCGAGGTAGCGGCGTGCGCCTTCGATGAGCCATTGCAGGATGCCGGGGCCTTCGTCGCGGACGAGCTCGAAGGCGAGGTTGTCGATGCGGCGTTCGGCGGGCACGGTGCGGGTGAAGGGCAGCAGGCGGATGCGACGCCAGAACGCGAATCCGCCGACGGAGACTTCCGGGCGGTGGTTGCCCAAGAGCCAGAGGTGGTGGGTGGGGGTGAAGGAGAAGTAGTCCTGTCGCATGCGGCGGGCTTTGATCTTGTCGCCGCCGGTGAGGAGCCTGACACGGGCTTCGTCGAACTTGTCGTTGGGTTTGAGTTCGCTGCAGACCACCAGGCGACGGCCGTGGAGTTCGGTGAGTTCGGTGGAGTGCTCGGAGAACGCTCCGCGGTCCATGAGGAAGCCGGGCGGGGCGGCGTCGGCGTAGTCGCCGAGGATCTGGAGGAGGACGTCCATCAGGGCGCTTTTGCCGTTCTTGCCCTCGCCGTGCAGGAACGGCAGGACCTGGGCTCCGACGTCGCCGGTGATGGAGTAGCCGAGCAGCAGGTGGAGAAAGCTGATCATTTCCCGGCCGACGTCGTCGTCGCCGAAGGTGTCGGCGAGGAAACGGTGCCAGCGGGGGGTGTTCATCCGCTGGGGGGCGACGCTGGTGGCGCGTGAGTGGAAGTCTCGGTTGGGGTCGGGTTTGTGGATGTGTCCGGTGTGGAGGTCGACGACACCGGCTGGAGTGCACAGCGCGTAGGGGTCGCCGTCGAGGGCGTCGGGGTCGACGGACAGGTCCGGCGAGGCTTTGGCTTGGGTGAGCAGGGCTTGGATGCCGGTCGTGGACAGGGTGCGTCGCTTGTGGCGGGCGAGTTCGCGGTCGTTGAAAACGCCGTGGGGGTCGGTGGTGGGGAGGTCTTCGGCCATTTCGCCGGCTGCCCACAGGGCGGCTTTCTCCCCGCCGGCGCGCTTCCATCGGTATCCGTCCCAGGTGAACCAGCCCAGGCCTTCGACGTGGCGGAACTGGTCGCGGTAGCGCTGGGCGAACAGACGGGCATTGCCGCGGTCCGTCAGGGAGGGCGGCAGCGGCACCGCGGTCATGGAGCCGACGGGCTGGCCCTGGGCGGGGAGCAGGGCGGGAGCAGTGGCTGTCTCGTCTTGCAGGCTGAGCTCCAGCATCTGCTGAGCGGCGGCCTGAGGATCGAAACGTGGCGTGCTCTCGGCGCTGCTCATGAGAGTCCTTCAGGGTTGAGCGGGCGGGCAGCCCCAGCGGTCATTCCTGTGTCGATGATCTTTTCGTTGCGAAGGGTCTGCCAGGGGCGGGCGTCGTTGGCGACGTGCAGAAGTTGTTCGCGTATCGCGTCGTGGTCGAGGTGACCGGCGGCGGCGAGGCCTCCCGCGGTATAGGCGGCCCGGTTGAGTTTCTCCGTGAAGCCGGTGCCTTCCGGTGCGGTCGCGCACTGCTGGACCTGTTCCATCAGCTTGCTGAGAACCCGGTCCGCCGTGCGGGGGGAGGCGCGGCGGACTGGTCGGGCAGGAAGCACAGTGGTCAGGCGGGGCCGTGGCGGCTCGATGATGTGGCCGGTGCGGGCCAGTTCGTGATGCAGCCAGTCGGGAAGGGCAGCCGGCAAACGGGTATCGCCTTCAGCCCGGTAGGCGCCTTTCGCCGTCCGGGTGGAGGGAGCCACGATATAGCCGCCGTGCGCTCGGACGTCGACCTGCCAGGCGAGCGCCACTTTCGGGCTGGAGCCGGTGGAACACCGGTAGCGCACAGTGGGACGGGCGGTGCGGTACCAGACGTGCAGGCCCCCCGAGGGGGTTCGGACTCGCAACGTGTTCGTGTCGTGTGCGGGGTCCTGTTCGCCACGCAGGGCCGCGAGGAGAGCGAGGGTGTCGAACCCGGAGGCAAGCCCGTCGAGATTGACCGATTCATGGATGGGGATACCTGGCAGGAGCCGGTTGCGGTCCGGGACAGCCGCGGGATGCGCGTCGATGTCGATGACCACGAGGTTGGCCGGCCCACAGGCGATGCCCACTCCGAGTGAAGGAGTGGTACCCCACCATGTGTCGATGAGGGCTGGGTCGAGGGTGGCCGCATGGAAGCCGTGACACCACCGGCCCTGGCCCAGGCACGGGCAGTCCTCGGCGATGTGCTTGCTGTGCCTGCACTTGCCGCAGTTGGCTGCCGGTGTCTTGCGTCCTGGCGCCAGAGGGTGGACCGGCCAGCCCTGGGCCGCGCACCAGCGGGCCAGGGTGTGGGGCTGCGTCAGCACTGCCGGAGCGGCAGGCAAGCGGCTGTCACCAGGGCGCGGCACGCGGATCTTCCTCGTTCATTTCAGCTCGGCTGGTCCGTCCTCGATGTTAAACAGCAGGTCAGGCGTGTGATGCCTGGTGCTTGAGGGACCGAAGGGACCAGTTTCGTCAAGAGTTTAGGCCCTTGGAAGGTTGAGGGCGCTCCTCTTCACCGCGTGCCGGGAAGTTTTCTCTTTCTCAGTCCCTTGGGTCCCTTCGGCCCTGTCGGTCGTGGGGGAAATGCCTCTTGCTGTCACTTTCACTCTGCCCAAGGGCTGGAGGGACCAGAAGCTCGCACCCCTGCGGTCCGGGGCAGGGGAATCCTCCCTCAGGGACTCAGGGACTCAAGCAGTCAGGGACTCAGGCGCTCAGGGACTGAAGCCCGCGGCTGGTGGCCCGTCTGTGGCGCCGCACTTCGGGGCCCTCCGAGGCCCTCCGAGACCTGGAGCCGGGGGGGCGGAGCTCAGGGACTGAAGGAGGGGACCGACCAGGGTCCCTCGCAGCCGCCTACCTGAAGAGCATTTCCGCAGGTCAGAGAGGCCAGATCCAGCCTGGAGGGACTGAAGGGACCGAGGGACCGGAGTTATAAGCCAGCTGGTACTTCTTGGTACTTCTTTCTCACACGCGCGCGCGTGTACGAATACATGAACATAGCTGGCTCATAATTAGAGCTTTGAGTCCCTTCGGTCCCTCCAGGTATCGCCATACCTGCTCTGACCTGCGGAAATCGGGGAGGGACTGAGGCTGCGTGAGTCCCGGCGCTCCACCATGAACAGTCCCTGCCGTTTCGTCCTGCCGGTCACTGCTCATGCCGGTGGACTTCGCCGGGGTCCTCAAGGCCGTGGCGTCCTGTGACGACTGCGTGGAAAACCTGCGGAGGCCCTCAGGGCGGGCGCCTTGGGTTGTCGTAGCCGCACGTGGCAGCCGTGCTTGAACAGGGGACGCGGTAGATGTCTGACAGGGGGTCGGGACCGGTCGACCAGCCGGCGCCCTCCACGGGCACGGAATCCCATAGGGCATCTCAGTTTTCCGCAAGGCCGTGATCAAGGACGTGGGAGCTGTCCGCGACGTGTTCATCGGCGGGACCGACATGAACACGTCGCGGCGCCGTAGGGCTACCGCTCACTGATGACGACCCCACCTCAGCCATGTACTTGGTGAAGGTCCGCGACACTTCTTCCTACGACATACGCGTCTGGCTCCAGCGGCGCTGTTTCGCGACGGGAAGATGCCGGAGGCGCAACTCGCCTCCGGGTGGGCGCCGGAGTCGGGGGTGCCTCTATGTCCTTCGTCAAGCGTGTGGGCAGCTTCTGCCCGGGGTTCGATCTTCTTCATGGGACATGAAACTGTCTTGTCGTGTCAGAGATGATGAGTGGGTTGAAGACGGCCTTGGCTGAGGCCTCGTCTCCCTCATGGACGCGACGTGTTCGTGCCGGGCGTGGCCTTGCTTCCTTCGCTGATGTTCCTGAAGCTGGGGAAACACTGGTGGGGCTGTTGCTGGACGTCGAAAACACGGCGGTGACCCGGCAGACGGCAGAGGCTCTCGCCCGGATGGGGACGGTGGCCGCCATCAGGCTCATCGCTCTCGCGTTTGCCGCGGCGGACGACAACCAGGCCGACTGGCTGCAGACCGGGGTGCACGACGCGCTCGTGGGACCGGGCGGCGCGCCGGACGTCACAGCGGCCTGCGGGGAGCTCGCCCGGGACCCGGAAGAAGCTGTCCGTCGGGGTGCCGCGGATATCGCGGCATGGGCAGAGGGCATAAAGCGTTGATCTGCGCCGGTCTGCCTGCGGCCGGGTTCACGCAGCTGTCGTCTGGGGGAGGCGTGATTCGTAGAAGGTGCCGTCGCGGAGCATTTTGTCGAAGACCTTCTTCCCGGCCGGGGCCAGGCCGTGGCCGGGGTGTGTGCTCTTGCCCACGTCCAAACCGAGGAAGACGCCCACGCTGCTGGTGTCGATCACCGTGACCCACTTGCTCGATACCGGTGCTGGCCTGGCTGTCGAGGCCGTTCTCGCGCATCCACGTTATGCAGACCTGCCACCCGGACACGACCGGGCATTGCGCCCGGCCATGCGGTAGTCGGACCTCTTGTCAGCGTCTCCGACGGCGCCTCTCGGACCCGGTGACACCACCCCCCAGGTCATCCGTTCGACAGGGGGGGAACAGTCATGCCGGGCCCGAAGGCCAGCGGCCCTCTTGCAGGACCGCGAAAAACATAACGGGGGTTCGGTGAGATGGGAGAGGAGCAGTTCTTCACCATCGAGGCCGGCCAGACCTTCGCTTACGAAGGTGAGCAGAGCGGTGTCTACTACTGGAACCGTACCGACGTCCGCGTCGCACCCGAGGAGTTCGTGTTCCTCGGATGCGGTTACCAGTCCGGTCCCTCAAAGCAAAAGAGGGACCGGGCCGGTCGCTTGCCGTGCCAGGGTTCAGCCGGTGTGGACAGTGTGGCTGTCCCTGTGCTTGATGAGGAGGTCCAGCATCTTGTTGAACTCCTCGGGCGGCATCTTGCGGATCAGGTGCTGCGCTGCGTAGACACCGTCGTCGTAGGGGAACCGCTTCGGCTGCTCTCCTGCACTGGCCGCCGCCGTGGGAGCGGTGGCCTGCACGGGAACGGATGGCGTGTCCTTCCCCGTTTCAGCGGCAGACGGATCTTGCTCCGTGGCTGTCGGCATGGAAGGCGCGCGTTGCTCTGTGGTGGCTGACTCCTCCGGCGCCGGGGACGGTTCGCCGTCGTCCGTGGTGCCGGTGATTACGCCGTAATCACCGGCAGGGTTGTTCTCCGCGTGTGCAGGCGTGTCGGCTGCCGGTTGTACCGCGTGCTTCGCGGAAGCGAGTGCCTTTTCTTCCTTTCGTTCTCTTTCTTCCTTCAGTTCTTGCAGAGCCGTTGCCTGGTGTTCCGCTGGTTTGTTGCCGACAGCTCGCAGTAGGTCGATGGGCTCCTCACCGATGCGGGCCTGAAGCTCGGGAGTGAGGTTGAGCAGGGCGAGACGCTGGGACACCCATCCCTGGGAACGGTGGAGACGCTTGGCGAGGGCCCGTTGGCTTCCGTGGATGGCCAGGAGCCGTTGGAGGGCGCGGGCTTCGTCGAGCTCTTCGAGGTTCTGCCGGTGGATGTTGGCGACGAGGGCGGACTCGAGGAGTTCCTCCGAGGTGGTGCCCTGGTCGTCACTGACCATCACCTTGATGCTGGTGAGGCCCGCCTCGCGTGCGGCGGCGAGGCGGCTGCTGCCGTCGATGACAACGTGGGTGCTGTCCGGTTCGAGGTCGGCTTCCCGGTCAGGGTTGGCTTTGACGTAGGCGTCGCGGTTCATGACCGTGATCGCCTGCTTCTGACCGTGGGTTTTCAGACTGCCGGCAAGGTCGGTGAGGTCCCCGAGTGTGGAGCGGGGGTTGTCCGGGTTGAGGCTGATGCGTTCGACGGGGAGTTCCGCCGGTGGGGCGACGCCTTCGGTGGGTACGCCGGTTGCGGCGGCGACGGCTTGGCGGCGTGCGCTGACGGAACGCACTGCCCCGCCGAACCGGCCGGCACCGAGCTGATCGGCCTTGCTCACAAGACCTCCCTGGCGAGCGCGCGCATGCCGACTGCCTGCTGTGACTTAGGGGCGTAGGACAGCAGGGGCTTCTTCACACGGACGGCTTCTTTCTGTTCCTTGAGGTCTCCGATGAGACCGACGACCCGCGGATCCTTTATGTCCACCCATCCCTGGAGGGACGAGGTGGCGATGTAGCCGCGGCGGGAGTCGTACAGGTTGACGACGATGCCGAGGTAGTCGATGTCGACCTGGAGGTCGCTGCGGAGGTCGTCGATCTGCGTGGTGAGCAGTTCGTATGCGTCGGCGGAGCTGTCTTCGGCCTGGACGACGATCAAGGCACCGGACTGCCCGGGGGTTTCTCCGTCGCGGCGGCGGCCGTAGTAGGCGGCGGCGTCCATGCTGAGGCCGAGGCTGGGCGGGCAGTCCACGATGATTACGTCGTAATCATCTTCGAGGGGGGCGAGAGCCCGCTCGAGTGCGGCTTCCCGGGCGCGTACCGCGGAGAGACGCACGTCGAGAAGGAACGCGTCGTTGCAGGCGGGCAGCAGGTGGAGTCGGCCGTCGAAGGTGTCGTCGTCGATGGAGACGATGAGGTCGCTCAGGTCGCCCTTCGGGTCGCCCGCCATGTGGTTGGTGAGGCTGTCGCCGTTCATGGGCAAGGGTGCCGCGCCGAGCTGATTGGTGAGGTGGCACTGAGGGTCGAAGTCGACGAGGAGCACGCGCATCCCGGGGCCGGGGAGGTTCTCGATGTCGAGTGGGTCGCCATCGGGCTCGGCCTCGTCGGGGTGGGCTTCGCTGGCGCGCAGTGCTTTGGTGAGGGCTTTGGCGACGCGAACGGGATGCAAGGTGTCGGGGTCTTCCGCCAGGGCCTCACCCAGGCCTGCGGTGACGGCGGTCTTGCCGACTCCGCCTTTCTGGTTGCAGACGATGACCCGGCGGGTGATGGAGGGCCGCTCGATGTCCGGGGCCGGGTGGATGTCGAGCCACAGCTGAACGGACTGGGCGAGGCCCTGGATGAGCGAGACGCGTCGGGCGGCAGCGATCTGCCGGAACTCTTCCCACTGGCCGGCGGGCAAGAAGGTGGCGAAAGAGTCGGCGCCGGCGGTGTCGACCGTCGCAGTGGCGGAAGCCAGATCGCACCAGGCGTTGATGCCCTCTTCCACGGCGGCCTGGATCTCGATGCCGTGCTGAGCAGCTCTGACTTTGAGGTTCTGCCGGAGCCATCCCGGCAGTTTGGAGACGACCTTCTCGCGGTCGCTGGAGGTGGCTGGTGAACTCATGCAAGACACCATACTAACGTCCATGATCAGAAGCGGCATCGACGCGTTAGTTAAGCCAAGTTGATGCGTGCCGGTGACCGCCCGGGTGATTACGGCGTAATCACCCGAGCCTGCCAACCGACCACGGATGCGCCGGTGATTACGGCGTAATCACCCCGGCCCGCCAACCGATCACGAGCGCCCAGGTGATTACGGCGTAATCACCTGGGCGTGCCAACTGATCACGGGTGCGTCGGTGATTACGGCGTAATCACCGACGGCGGCGAGTGAACCGCTCCGGCTCGCTGGAGATGGGCCTCCACGCTCACCACAACCTCGCCCTGGGGGCCACCGATACGGGTCAGTCCCATGCCGGGGATGCTGACAACGGCTCGTCGACACCCCTCGCCTGCGTACCGGACCGGGCGGAAGGCGGCGTCCACGGCCGCACGGGATCGAGCTTCTCATCGGCCCCGAGGACGGCCCCGCCCCGGTCCTTCCCACGGCGCGATCGCACGCCGAGGCGGTCGTGACGGACGCTCTGTCAGGGCGTTCGCCGTTGGTGGCGCGGGTTCGCGGCGGACCACGGGGCCGATGGGAGCACCCCGTTCGGGTCCGGGTGACGGCCGTCCCCGCCTGCGGTCCACCACCCGGTCAGGGGTGAACCGGTCAGGGCCGAGGCGTCGAACCGGCCGAGGACGACTGGTGGGCCGCACTGATCGAGGACCCACCCGGTCCCCGATCACTCCTCGGCGGTCCTCCCTTGCGGTGGGCCGGAGGCCAGGACGCCGGTGACGAAGTCCGCCAACTGTGCCCGCATTCTCTCCCGCGGAACATGCTCTTCTCCGGTCAGGTGCTCGACGAGGTCGGCTCGTGTGGCGGCGAGCAGGGCGTGGGCGGTGAAGTCGCTGTCGGTCCGGCCGGGGATCTGCTCCAGTACGGCTCGGAGCAGGCTGTGCCACCGCTCGTAGTGTTCCGCCCGGTACGGGCTGCTGCTCCCGGTTTCCTCCAGAGCCAGCGCGAGGCGCCGGTTGTCGAGTTTGAAGCACAGGACGGCGTCGAGCAGGGCGGGCACGCGATCTCGCGGTGGGGTCGTGGGCCCCAGAGGCGGTGGCCCGGTCTCGACGGCCTCCCTGATCGGTTCGAGCCGTGCCTCGTACAGGGCGCGGAGCAGTCCGGCGCGATCGCCGAAGGCCCGGAAGAGTGTGCCCTTGCCGACGCCGGCCGCCGCGGCGACGGCGGCCATGGTGACGTCCTCGGGGCTTTCGCAGCGGGCGAAAAGGGTGTCGGCGGCCTCGAGCACGGCCTTCCGGTTGCGGGCGGCGTCCTTGCGGGACCTGCGCTCCGGCATGCTGCTCCTCCATTTGCGAAGCGGACCCGTGGTCCGTATTGTCAAAGCGGACCCGAGGTCCGGATTCTGTGAACTGGAGGATACCCATGTCCGCACCGCCTTCCCCAACGGATCTGTACCGCCACAGCCTGCGGCTGCTGCTCGACAAGGACATTCCCGGGTGGGTCGACCTGTGGGCCGAGGACGGCCTCGCGGAGTTCCCCTTTGCCCCCGACGGCTGGCCCCGGCGTCTGGAGGGCAAGGAGGCCATCGCCGCCTACATGCGCCACTATCCCGACCACATCGATCTGCACGACTTCCCCGACCTGCGGATCCACCGGACCACCGATCCGGAGACCATCGTGGTCGAGATGCGCGGCGTCGGCCGCCTGGTGGAGAGCGACGCCCCCTTCGACATGACCTACATCGCCGTCGTGACCGTCCGGGACGGACGCATCACCTCCTACCGCGACTACTGGAACCCCCTCGCCCTCCAGGAGCCCGGCGCCGACTTCACCGGGAGCAGCCGATGACCACTGTCGGCACCACTCTGGTCATCGGCGCCACCGGCACCACCGGCAGCCGCACCACCGCACAGCTGACGGCCGCGGGCCACCGCGTCAAAGCCGCCGGCCGCCGGGCCGTTCCGGTCGCCGGCGCCGAGCCCATCCCCTTCGACTGGTACGACTCCGCCACCCACACGGCCGCCCTCGACGGCGTCGACCGCGTCTACCTCGTACCGCCCGTGGGCGATTCCGACCCTGCGGCGACCATGCTGCCGTTCCTGCGTCGGGCCCGCACCGCCGGTGTGCACCGCGCGGTGCTGTTGAGCTCCTCGGCCGTCCCTGAGGGCGGCCCCGCGGTGGGAACGGTGCATCAGGCCCTGCCCGATCTGTTCGAACAGTGGGCGGTACTGCGGCCCTCGTGGTTCATGCAGAACTTCACCGGCACGCACGCGCACGCCCGTAGCATCCGCGACGAGGGCATCATCTGGACCGCCACCGGAAGCGGCCGGGTCGGCTTCGTCGACGCCGACGACATCGCGGCCGTGGCCGTCCGCGCGCTGACCGATGAGCAAGCCCCCAACACCGATCTCGTCCTCACCGGACCCGAGGCACTCGGCTACGACGACATCGCCGCGATCATCACCGAGCTCACCGGTCGGACCGTGGTCCACCGCCGTCTGTCCTACGAGCAGATGCGCGATCGCCTCTCGACGCAGATGCCGGAAGAGTTCGCCGCGCTACTGGCCGGTATGGACCGTGCCATCGCCGGAGGGGCGGAGGACCGCACCACCGACACCGTCCAGCGCCTCACCGGTCGGCCCCCGCGCACCTTCCGGGCCTCCTTGATGAGGAGTCGTGAGGCGGCAGCCGATGTCCCAGGACGATCAGCGGTTCCGGTCCGGGACCCTGCCTGACCCCGGCCTGGCCGTCCGTGAGGCTCGGACGTCGGTGAAGTCGTCGCAACCGCCTTCCAGATGACCTCCGGCGACCATGACGGCCTCCGGACGCCTGGCTGTCCACCGCCAGGCGTCCGGAGGCCGAAGCCCGTGCGGGCCACCCCGTCAGCACAGAGGACGGGCTGCTGTGGGCCACCCCTCGTGGGAACGAGATGGAGTACGGAAGGCACACCCGGGCCTGGAGGATCCTGAACCGTCGGTCGGCGATCTCAGGAGCGCCTTCCGCCACGCCCGTTGTCGCCCCCGGCCTACGGGATCGCCGTCCCGCCTCGTAGTCGACCCACCGTCACCTGATGCGCAGGATCCCCACTGCCCGAGGGCTTTCGCATCACCTCCGCCCGTCGACATGCCGAGCCACGGAAGAGCACCTCGGATGCCCGGCACTTGAGATGCGGCGTGCGGAGGTGCAGCAGCCGCACGGCCCCCCCGGGCCGTGCGGCGGAACCCGGGTCCTACCCCAGCCACGCCATGCCGCTGCTTGTTCGTCACGGCCGGCACCACCCGAGACTCAGAGCCGTTGGTGCCGCCTACGGTCCGCGGTCGGCCTACGGAGCCGCACGCGAAGCCACCTCAGCCACGACGGGGTCCGGTCCGCACGTTCCCACACGACCTAGATAGGGAGAGAGGCAGCGTTCTTGCTGGTCACAGCGTTGAAGGTGGGGTGCTTGTGTCACCTCAGGAGTGACATTCGGGCTTCTGAATGTCACTCCTGAGTAGACATAACTCCCCGGAAAGGTCAGCATTCCTGACCTGGAAGCTCTTAAAAGGTCAGCATTACTGACCTTTCTCCGCCGGATGGTCAGCATTGCTGACTTCCGTGCCGAGGGTCTGCCCGTCCCGGACACTCCAGAGCTGCCCAGCGCACAGGAGTCGATGCAGGGGTCATGCAGGAGATGTGTCACTCCTAGGGGTGACACAAGACTGCGGAAGGTCGGCATTGCTGACCTTGAGGTCAGAACTGCTGACCTTCTGCTACGTTGCACATGCCCGGGATCTTGGAAATATGGAGTGTTGCTCGTGTCCGAGTCGCAGCGCCGTCGACATGTCGCCAGGCCCGCGCCGAACCCAGGCCTGGCACCCGACGACCCGCTGCGGGCATTCGGAGAGCGACTGCGGAAGATCGACGGCCTGGACGAGCTGGCCCGGTCCTATCCGGGCCGCGAGATCACCGTGGGACGCCAGCGTCAGCAACTGGAGTTCTTCTCCACCTCCGAGCGTCCCAACGCCTTCGCCATGGTGGCGCTGGAGTTCTTCCTGGTGATCGCCCAGTACTACCGCGAGGCGCTGCCGCTGCGGCTCATCCTGTTGCTGATCGCGGGGCAGCGCGCCGGTGGGCGGATCCCGCTCACGCAGGAGGACATGGCGCACATTCTGGATGTTCCCCGCCAGAAGGTGAACGAGTCCCTGCGGGAGGTCATGGGCCACGGGATCGTGATCAAGCGCTCGCGCGGGGTCTACCAGTTCAATCCGCCGTACTCCTACGTCGCGGCTGAACTGGTCAGGCTCTCCGACGGCAGTACAGAGTATGTTCAAGTCGACCAAGCCGACGCCTTGGCGGAACTGCGGGCCGCCGCGCTTCCGGATCTCGTCCGATTTCCCTCGCTGAAGCACATGCGGGAGGCGATCGAGGAGTTCCGCGAGGAGCGCGCCCGCAAACGCCGGGAGCGCCGGGAGCGGTTCGCGGCGATGAAGACACAGAAGGAGGAGGACGATCGGTGAGCAGGGGACTTTTGGTCACACCGGTCAACGCGGAAGGGGTCGTCGCGGCCCTGGATCTGCCGGGGCCGGCCTATCGGGTCCTGTTCACTCTGCGCTCGCGCAGCGAGCCCGGCGGACGTGTGGAGATGGGACAGAGCCAGATCGCCGAGTTGCTCAGCCTGAGCCGGCCCAGCGTCACCTCCGGCCTCCGGGAGCTGATCCTCGCTCGGCTGGTGAGGAAGCAGCGCAACGGTGTCTACCGCATCAACGCGATGCTCGCCGCCTACGAGACACCGGCCGATGCCCGGGCCGCCATCGAGGCGATGGACGCGGCGGACCGGCTGGACGACCCGTACTTCGTGGCGCGCTACCACCAGGCGGTCGAGGACTACCGTGAGCAACTGGCCCGCGAACGCCGCAAGAAGCTGCACGTCGCATGAGTACGCACCACCGGTGACGGACGCACGGCCGGTCGCGCCCTCCTCGGCTCGACCGCCGAAGTCGTCCCGACGGGCTCTGTGCGAGGAGCGGTGCCCGCCGGGGCGGCAGACACGGCACTCCTTCGCTTGCAGGCGCTGCACGGCCTGTGAGCACGTACTTCGCAGGGGAGCCGGGGGCCGGTGCCAAGCTTTCGACAAGGCTTGCGTTGCGGGTTCGCCAAGATCGTTCCTAGGGTGGGCGCAGTACGCCTTGTCGGGGGCACCGTGGCTCTCCGCCCCTCACTGTCATGACACAAGCCCATGAAGGAGTCACCCATGCGCTCCCACCGCCGTACTCGTACGGGAACGGTCGTTGTCGGACTTGCCGTCGCCGCGGCCTGCGGCACGGTCGCGGCCCTGCTGGGCCCGTTCCGGTCCGAAGCCGCTCCGGCCGTCACCCTCCCACCGGTGAACGCGCCCTTCGACTACCAGATAGGCGGCCCCTACCAACCGGCCGACGACGTGGAGGTCGTCACCCGCGACGTCAAGGAGTCCATCGTCGAGGACCTGTACAACATCTGCTACGTCAATGCCTTCCAGACCCAGGAGGAGGGTGATGTCGGTGGTCCGCAGGACTGGGACCAGGACCTCCTGCTGACCGACGAGGACGGCGTCGTGGTGATCGACCCCGACTGGGACGAGGTGATCCTCGACATCAGCGAGGACGGCAAGCGCGAGCGGATCGCGGAAGAGATCAACAAGCAGATCGACGTGTGCGACGAGAAGGGCTTCGACGCGGTCGAGTTGGACAACTACGACACCTACGACCGTGACGTCGTCAACGGCGCCATCACGGCCGGCGACGCACAGGCCTACATCCGCCTGCTGTCGTCGCACGCGCACAGCAAGGGACTGGCCGTCGGCCAGAAGAACACGGTCGAACTGGCCGACCGGCACGAGCGCAACGGCCTCGACTTCGCCATCGCCGAGCAGTGCGGCGACCCGCGGTGGAACGAGTGCGGCCAGTACGTCTCGGCCTTCGGCGACCACGCCATCTTCATCGAGTACTCGGACGAGGGCCTGCGCAATGCCTGCGCCTACGGGGACCGGGTGAGCGTGGTCAGGCGTGATGTCGAGGTGTCCGAGCCCGGCAGCGAGACGTACGTCCGGGAGACCTGCTGACACCACGGGAGACGATGCGGTCCCGGCAGGCGCGGTCGCGCACCTGCCGGGACCGTGCCACGTGTGGGACGGGGGTGCTCACACGTGGCGGTACATCAGGACGGGGCCGATACCACCGGGGGTCGTGGTCAACTCCGCCGGTTTCCAGCGGGATTGTGGCGTATTCGTCCACACTGGCTCAACGGTGGGGGACGGCATCCGGTTCACCTGCCGCACCGGGCGGTGTCCGGTTGTCCGCCGCCGGGCTCATTCGTCGCCGTGCACGCCCCGTGCCCGAAGGGCCTCGCGCAGGGCCCGCATCGCGTAGAAGGCGCGGCTCTTGACCGTCCCCGGCGGGACGCCGAGGTGCTCCGCGGTCCGGGCGACACCGCACTCGAGGTAATACATGAGCCTGATCACGGTCCGCTGCTGCTCGTTCAGGTCCTGCAGCGCGTCGAGCACCAGGTGGAGGGTGAGCTGATGGTCCGGGCTCTCCGCGGCGACGTCGAGCTCTTCGAGCGGTACCAGCTGCAACGGGCGCAGGCGCCGGGCGCGGTGGTGGTCGATAGCCAGGTTCCTGATCACGGTGAACAGCCACGGGCGCAGCCCTTCCCCCCGGGTCTGCAGGAACGCGGCGTGCTTCCAGGCGCGGGCCGCCGTTTCCTGGAGGATGTCCTCGGCCTTGTGCCAGTCGCCGTCGAGCAATCGTGCCGCGTAGCGCTGCAGCTCGGATCCGTACTGGTCGTAGATGGCGCGGACGAAGCCGTCGCGGTCGCAGTGCGCTGCGGCGGAGTGCGCTGGGGGAATTCGGCCGGGAGCAGGAGGGAGACACCCGGTCTCCGTGGTCCCCGTCATGAGTGGTGCCCAATCGTGTTCCGGCGGTGCTGTGGCGTGCCCTCCTGAGGATCGAGGGCACGCTCGATCCTCTCCGGAAGCCCTTGGCTGGAGGTTGTCGTTTTCTTGGCGACCGACGGGCGACCGACGGGTGACGGGTGCGGCCCGGCGAAGTCGCCGCGGCCGCGTACGCCTGGAGCGGCCAGGGAGTCCACGGCCCGCCGGAGACCGGCGGGGCGGCCGCGCGGCAGGGGCCGGCCGCCCGGAGGGAGTTGTGCCTCCGGGCCTTGCTCACCGCCCCGGGGGGACGGACGTCCGGCTGAAGCCCCGAAGGGATGTCAGCTGCACTCCCCGCCCACCGTGCACACCCCGGCCCTGTCCTCGTCGGCGGTCTCGGCCGGGGCCGGGACCACGTCCCGCTCCTCGAGGAGGGTGGCGATCGAGGCGCCGAGCACCAGGTCCTCGACGGCACCGAAACGCTGCATGCGCAGCCTTCCCTCCCGGTCGATCAGGACGGTGGTCGGAGTTCCCTGCATGGCGTACCGGGCGAAGGTGAGCGGTGTCGGATCGTCCTCGGCGTGCCGGTCGACGGCGACGGGGAACGTCACGCGGTACTCCGAGAGGAACGCCTCCAGCGCCACGGGTGTCATCGCGGCGTGGTGCTCGAAGACCGAATGCAGTCCGACGACCTGGACGTCGGCCCCGGCGAAGGCCGATTCCACGCGCTGCGCCTGCGGGATCCCGTGTGCGACGCATCCGGGACACAGCATCTGGAAGGCCTCCAGGAGGACGACCTTGCCGCGCAGTCGCTCCAGGTCCAGCGCGTCGGAGTTGAGCCACTGGCTGACGTCCCAGTCGGGAGCGGCGCGGTGCACCTGCGTGGCGCGAGAAGTGGACATGTCTCCTCTTTCGTCGTCGGGCACCGGCCGGGACGGCACCCGACGGCGCTGCGGTACTCCCAAAGTGTATAGGACTCCTAATTAATTGGGGCGGGGTGTGGGTGAACCGTGCGTGCCCCGCGGCGCCGGGTGCCGGTGCGGCCGCTCAGGCCTCGCGGTGGTCGGGGCAGTCCAGGCGCAGTTCGGCGTCGCCGATGGGGTTGTCCACGAACGCGCAGTGATGCGGCCTGTCGCTGCCGGGGTGGGTGTCGGGGCGGAAGAACTGGCAGGTCAGGCACATTCTCGACAGGGGAATGGCCTTGCGGTCCTGCAGTGACCTGATCATGGTGCTCGTGCCGCGCAGCATGGCGGCGAGGTCCTCCCGCGCCAGGGTCGCCATCGCGTCGTCGAAGTCCTCCGGTACGCGCGCCAGTCGTCTCGCCTCCGTGTGCCCGTCCTGCGTCAGGGTCAGCGAGACCGCCCGGGCGTCGGACGGGTCGCGGTGGCGGTCGACGAGCCCCTTGGTCGTCAGTGTCTTCACCGCGTCGCTGATCGTCGGGGGCGAGGAGGCGAGGGCGCGGGTGAGGTCGCTCAGTCGTCGCGGCCGTGGATCTCCCGCCAGCAGCGTGACGATGTCCGCCTGCAGCGGGGAGAGCCGGTAGGGACCCGCGTTGCGGTAGCTGTTGATGCGCAGGGCCTGGCCGAGTCGGATGAGTCCCACCAGTAGCTGCTCATGGGCCGGTGTGCCTGGAAGGTCTGTCACGTGCGGTCTCCGGTCGGTGGTCGGAATGGTAATAATAGGCACTGCCAAATTAAGTTGGCAGTGCCACATGGTGCTGGCACTCGAATGGACATGAACGAGTATCGATGGGAATGGCCGGTGGACGACGACAACGTGTTGGCCGAGGCGGCGGACGGCGTGTGGAGCGGTTTCGAAGGACTGCGCCGTGCCGCGCTGCGCGGCCGCGAGTCGGCCGGCTCCCTGGCGGGGGCGGGTGACGAGCGGCGGGCGCTGGACGCGGCCCTCGTCCGGGAACTGGCCGGGGCCGGACTGCTGCGTACCGGGGTGTCGCGCTCGGTCGGTGGAGTGCAGGCGCCTCCCGCGGTGATGCTGCGGACCGCCGAGTCGATCGCGCGGGGCGACGCCTCCGCGGGCTGGTTCGTCTCCATCGCGATGACGTCGAGCCTTCTGAGCGCCTACTTGCCTCCGGAAGGCGCCGAGGAGGTCTTCGGCGATCCGCGGTCGACGGCGGTGGGGGTGTGGTCACCCACCGCCCGGGCCAGGGCTGTCGAGGGCGGCGTCGTGGTGTCGGGGCGCTGGACGTTCTGCAGTGGTGTCTCCCACGCGGACTGGCTGTTCGCCGGGTGCGTGCGGGAAACGGCGGACGGAGGGGCGGACGCCGCCGGACCGGATCTGCGGGTCGTGGCGGTACCCACCTCGCAACTGTCCGTCCTGGACACCTGGAACACCATCGGGATGCGGGCCACGGGCAGCCACGACTGCGAGGCCGACGAGGTGTTCGTTCCCGACCGTCGTGTTCTGTCGGTCGTGGACGGCCCTCCGGCCGGAGCGGACGCGCTGTACCGGTTCCCGCTGTTCGGTTTCTTCGCCGCGGCGGTGGCGGCCGCCGCACTGGGCAACGCCCGTGGCGCCGTCGACGACCTGCGGGCGCTGGCCACCGCCAAGAAGCCCTTCGGGTCGAGCCGTTCGCTTGCCGAGCGGACCGGGACCCAGACCGCCGTGGCCCGGGCGGAGGCCTCCCTCAGGGCCGCCCGTCTGCTGTTCTACCGCTCGGTCGACGACGCCTGGCGGGCCGCGCGGGAAGGTGTGCCCGTACCGGACGCGGTGCGGGTGGACCTGCGCCTGGCCGCGGTCCACGCCGCACGCACCGCCGCCGAGGTGACCGCGTCGATGCATGGGCTCGGCGGCGGATCGGCCATCTACGAGACGTCCCCCCTCCAGCGCCGTTTCAGGGACGCGCACACGATGACCGCCCACGCGCAGATCAGGTCGGCCATGGACGAGGTGACGGGGAAATTCCTGCTCGGCCTGCCCGTTCGGACCGAGCTGCTGTGAAGTGCCGGGCTTTTCCGCGCGGCACCGCATTCCTCCGTGAAGTGCCGGACCGGTGACGGCGGTGCCGGGCGGGGATCCCCACCGTTCCGCCCGGCCGTCCCCACCGTTCCGCCCGGCCGTCGCCTCCGTGTCGGCCCGTGCGGGAGCCGACGCGGTGGGCCCGGTCTTGCGTGAGGACACAAGGTGTCCTATGGTGAACATGGTTTCCTTCCCGTGTTGTTCCACGCAGCACACCGGACACGGGGTCCGCGACAGACCGGGCCTCGGAACTGGAGCAGACAATGGCAAGCACCCTGCACGACTCGAAGGACGTCCTCGTCGACCGGGCCAAGCGGCAGATGGGTGACGTCTTCGGCGACTCGAAGCTCACCACGCGGCAGAAGCTGGCCCTGACGTGCCGCATCGCCTTCGACGGCGGGCACGACTCGGGGCTCGCCGGGCAGATCAGCGCCCGCGGGCAGGAGTCCGGCACCTACTACACCCAGCGCCTGGGCCTCGGCTTCGACGAGATCACCGAGGACAACCTGCTGCTGGTGGACGAGGACCTGAACGTCCTGGAGGGGGAGGGCATGGCCAACCCCGCCAACCGCTTCCACTCCTGGATCTACC
This sequence comes from Streptomyces sp. NPDC018964, assembly GCF_044390325.1. Lineage (NCBI taxonomy): Bacteria > Bacillati > Actinomycetota > Actinomycetes > Kitasatosporales > Streptomycetaceae > Streptomyces > Streptomyces sp. NPDC018964. The sequence goes on along the minus strand of NZ_JBIRYZ010000035.1, from coordinate 2,367 downwards.
GGGCCCGGCCGGACGTCAACTGCATCGTCCACACGCACTCGCTGCACACCGCCGCGCTCGCCATGCTGGAAGTCCCGCTCGTCATCTCCCAGATGGACACCACGCCCCTGTACGACGACTGCGCCTTCCTCAAGACGTGGCCGGGCGTCCCCGTGGGCAACGAGGAGGGCGAGATCATCGCGGGCGCCCTCGGTGACAAGCGCGCCATCCTCCTGGCCCACCACGGCCAGCTGGTGACCGGAGCCACCGTCGAGGAGGCCTGCAACCTGGCGATGCTCATCGAGCGCGCAGCGCGCCTGCAGCTCCTCGCCATGGCGGCGGGCACCCTGCAGCCGCTGGACCCGGAGCTGGCGCGTGAGGCCCACGACTGGACCTCCACCGACCGCCGCAACAAGGCGAACTTCGCCTACTACGCGCGCAAGGCCCTGCGCAACCACCCCGACTGCGTCTCGGGCAAGGTGGAACTCTGATGGCGCACCCGCCGCTGAAGGGCATCATCTCCTACCCCGTCACGCCCTTCGACACGGTCACCGGCGAGGTCGACCTCGGCGCGCTGGGCCGGCTCACCGAGGACCTGGTGGTCGCGGGCAGTCACGCCGTCGCCCCGCTGGGCAGCACCGGTGAGAGCGCCTACCTCCGCGAGGTCGAGTGGGACGCGGTCTGCGAGACCACCCTGCAGACCGTCGCGGGGAGGGTTCCCACCCTGGTCGGCGTCTCGCACTGGAGCACGGAGGGCACGGTCCGCCGGGCCCGGGTGGCGGCCCGCAACGGAGCCACCGCGATCATGGTGCTGCCGCAGGTGTACTGGCAGCTGACGGAGGCGGAACTCGAGCGGCACTACGCCGCGGTGGCGGCGGCCACCGACCTGCCGATGATGCTCTACAACAACCCCGGCACCAGCGGCGTGGACCTGAAGCCGGAGACCGTGGTCGCGCTCGCGCGCAGGATCCCGAACCTGACCATGGTCAAGGAGAGCTCCGGCGACGTCGCACGCTTCCGCTCCCTGCGCGAACTGTCCGACGGGGCGCTGTCGGTCTACAACGGCAACAACCCGGTCGCGCTCGACGCCTTCCGCTCCGGCGCCGCCGGCTGGTGCACCGCGGCGCCCTGCCTCGTGCCGCGGTGGGCCCTGGAGCTGTACGCCGCGGCGACCGGCGGGGACGACGCGCGGGCCGATGCCCTCCTCGCCGAACTGCTGCCGTTCCTGCGGTTCATCGTCGGCCACGGCCTGCCGCGGGCCGTCAAGGCGGGACTGCGGCTCCAGGACCGCGGGGCCGGTCACCCGCGGACGCCGCTGCTGCCCCTGCCGGACAAGGAGACCGAGCAGCTCCAGGAGATGCTCGACCACCTGTCGGCGCACCCCCTCGTGAACAGCGCGGCCTGAGGAGTGACGGCCGCCCCCTGTGAGAGGGCCCTGACCTCTCTCACGGGGGGCCTCGTCCACGGCATGCCAGGTCGCTGGCGGAGGAACACCATGTATCGGACCGTCATGTCGTCCCGGGACGGCACGCACCCCACCAAGGCGGCCCTCCTGCGCCGTACCCTGCGGCGCCACGCGGCCGGGGTCACCGTCATCACCGTGCCGGGGCCCGCCGGCTTCACCGCGACGTCCTTCTGCTCCGTTTCGCTGGACCCCGCGCTGGTCTCCTTCTGCGTGGCGGCCCGGGCCTCCGTCGCACCCGCCGTGGAGCGGGCCGACCGCTTCGCCGTCCACCTGCTGGGCGCGGACGACGCCGGGCTGGCGGACCGGTTCGCGCGCAGCGGCGCCGACCGGTTCGCCGGGACGGCCAGTCTGCTGGAGCACGACGGACTGCCCATCCTGCCGGCCGTGCCGGCCTGGCTCAGCGCACGCGTCGTCGCCCGGTACCCCGCCGGGGACCACGTCCTGGTCATCGGTGAGGTCGACGCCGGCGGGACACGGGAGGAAGCCCCCGCGCTGGTACGCCACGACGGCGGCTACGCCGCACCCACGCGACTCCCGCACCCACGCGGCTCCCGCCCGCCCGCACCGGCCGGTGAGGCGCCTTCCACCCCGCTCGAGGAGTACTGATGCAGTGTCTGGATTGCCGTCGGCAGGACGCGGCCACGACGGCCGTCGGCGTCTGCCTCGCCTGCGGCGCCGCCGTCTGCGACGCACACGCACACATCACGGCCGACGGCAGGCAGGGACCCCTGTCGGGCGCCCCGCGCCGCTTCACCCGGACGGTGCGCTGCCACACGTGCGGGCCGGCATGACGGGGAGGGCACTGAGGCTGGGGACGCGGCGCAGCAGGCTCGCCATGGCCCAGTCCGGGCAGGTGGCGGAAGCCGTGAGCCAGGTGACCGGACGGCCCGTCGAGCTCGTCGAGATCACCACGTACGGTGACG